>NZ_JAUZUW010000007.1:0-164655 GCF_031844245.1 Exiguobacterium sp. BRG2 | reverse complement strand
GAATCCGCTTCGGCTCTTTTTGTATGCGCGCTGACGCGCTATATCGTTTTGGAAAATACGTAATCAAGTGATTAAATTATTTTTTGATGCGACTAGCGAGCCAAGCGCGAACAGTGCGTTGCTGAATCATACACGTTCTTCCTCTCGGTTTAATGTTCCAAGGCGGTGCTCGGCATCTTTAACGATACGTACTTGAACCTCGACTGTCAACCAATCTGTTTCGAATTCAGGTAACGTCGGCAAACCATAGCTTGGGTTACTCGTAGATGAAAATAAATCAGACATAATACGTTCTTCATATACTGGAATCATATAAAATCCCCTCTCTGTGTCTTGATTCATCTCTTGCACCTCTAGTGTACGAAAGAATTGTAAAGACGGAAGAGGGGAGGTGTTAAGAACCCGTGAACTTTGTAAACGTTCTCACAAACTTGTCAAATCCTCTGTAATGGCTTCACAACTGTCAGTATACTGCTGCCCTCGTTTCACGTATTTTCGGACTGTTCGTTCCATGATGAATCGATCATGGTCACTGATATCCCGGACGATTTTTGCAGGAACACCCATGACCATCGCACCGGCAGGCACCTTCATTTTTGGCGGCACAAGACTTCCCGCAGCAACGAATGCACCTTCTCCAATTTCAGCTTCATCAAGGATCGTCGCCGACATCCCGATCAACGCTCCTTTTCGAATGATACTTCCATGAATCATTGCCATATGACCAATCGTGACTTCATCTTCAATGATAGTCGGAAACCCTTCATACTGATGAATCATCGAACCATCTTGAATGTTGACGCGTTCTCCGATTTGGATCGGTCCTTCATCTCCCCGGATGACCGTATTGAACCAGACGGATGAGTCTTTTCCGATCGTGACCTCTCCGATGACCTTTGATCCATCCGCTAAATAAACGGATGGATCGATGTTTGGAATAAGTGAACCGACACGATATTTCATGCGTTTTTCCCCCTCAGGCATTAAATCCATACTCTTTCATCTTGACGTTACAAAAAATAAATTGCAACAGCTTCCAAACTAATTGTAAGATAGTGAAAATACGCTTACACCAGGAGGAGACAGGATGGAACAAACAGTACGTGAACGATTGATTGCGATTGCTGCAAAAAAAGAGAAAGCAGCTGTCGTCTTTCAGAACATTTCAGTCATCGATGTCATGACACGTGAGACGTATACAGCAGATGTAGCGATTGATTCAGGTTATATCGCTGCTGTCGGAGAGGGATATGAAGGAGTCGAGAATCGTCCGGGAACGAGTCTGTTCATCGCTCCAAGTTTTGTTGATGCCCATGTTCATATTGAATCATCGATGGTACCACCAAGTGAGTATGAGCAGGCGATTTTACCACTAGGCGTCACGACGATCATCGCGGATCCACATGAGATTGCGAACGTCAAAGGCGCAGAAGGTTTGTCCTTCATGCTAGACGATGCAGAAGGTCTCGCCCTTGACGTGCGCATGATGTTACCGAGCTGTGTTCCGGCGACTTCGTTTGAACACGCGGGAGCATCACTTGATGCTGCGGCACTTGCGCCATTCGTCAATCATCCGGGTGTCCATGGTTTAGGGGAAGTCATGGATTATCCGGCTGTCGAACGAGCCGATCGCGACATGTTACAAAAAATCAAACAGATTGAAGACGCAGGGAAACTTGTCGATGGACATGCTGCAGGACTCGGACCACGCGAAATCAATATTTATGGTGTAGCTGGAATTCGGACGGATCATGAATCCATCAGTAAGGAAGATGCAATTGCACGAGCACGTCGTGGTCTGTATGTCGAAATACGGGAAGGGTCAGCAGCCCGTAACTTGAAGGAAGTACTCGATGCCGTGACAGAGAGTAATGCCAGCAGGTTCCTCTTCTGTACGGATGATAAACATTTGGACGATACATTACGCGAAGGTACGATTGATTATAATATTCGCTATGCGATTCGTCATGGGATTAAACGCGAAACAGCGTATGCGATGGCATCGTTGCACGCGACAAACGCGTATCGTCTAGACGATCGGGGAGCCATCGTACCAGGACGCCGGGCGGACTTCGTCTTATTATCAGATGCCGATAACGTCGTGATAGATGAGGTTTATATTCAAGGGAATTGTGTCGCACGAGCAGGGAAAACGATTCGACCCGTTCGCCGTGCTCATGTGCCGGAGTCATTACGTGGAACCTTGAATACAAAACCGATCACACCAGAAGTATTCGCCCTTCCACTCGAATCACCACGTGCGCATGTCATCGGAGTCATTCCGAAAAGCATCGTCACCGAGCACTTGATTCTTGACGTTCCGCTTCAAGAAGGACATTTCGTTCCTGTGCCAGAGGAGGATCTCTTAAAAATTGCTGTCATTGAGCGTCATCACGGGACATCGTTCTCAGCAGTTGGGATCGTCAAAGGATTTAAGATGAAGCGTGGAGCGATTGCTGCGACCGTTGCCCATGATTCACATAATCTCGTCATCGTTGGGGCATCAGACGAAGAGATGCGACTTGCTGCAGAACGTCTTGTTCAAGCGGGTGGGGGTGTCATTGCTGTTAATGGGCAAGACGTGCTTGCAGAGTTACCGCTTGAAATCGCTGGGCTGATGACGAATCGTCCTTTCCAAGAAGTCGGGGACACACTCGAAGCATTAAACGATGCACTTGATGTATTAGAAGCGGATCGGTCCTTTAATCCTTATTTGACGATGTCGTTCCTTTGCTTACCGGTCATTCCGGAATTGAAGTTGACCGACAGTGGGTTATTCGATGTGAAACACTTCCAGCATATTTCAGTACAAGCAAACTAAAGTCCATCGCGAGTCTGAGTCTCTTTCCGGGACTCAGACCGTTTTTTATTAGAAATAGATGATCTAAAATCAAAGAAAGATACTTTACAAAAGCTCTAAATATTCTTAATGAAACTTAATAGTTTGGATGTTGAATCATTTTGGAAAGCTTGTTATAGTAAGGTCTATATCATTTGTGAGAAATCTCACTTTCTTTGAAACTCTTTATTTAAAAAAGTCGTAGAAAAGAATAGGATCACTAAAGTGGAAAGGGGACTATATTTATGGATAAATCATATTTTGAAGGACATGAAGTCTTGATTGCGGACGTCTATCGTTCATTCACGCGTCAATTTTATGCACTTCCGACACATCGGCGAACGAAACGTCAATTGCGAAACCTTGCATTCTCCGTTATTCGTCAAGCCAGACCGACGTATGAAGAACGCACCGTTTTGTACGCCTATTTTGCTGAATTCTTCCGAGCAGTGGAAGAAGGACAAGATGAAGAAATCGCTTTTTATAAACAAATCGCACAGTAAAGACCCCCGATGGCTCCGTCAGAAGGGGTCTTTGTTGTTTTTAGAGATATCTTCAGGAAATCAAAAACAAGTAGCGGACGAGGTCCACTACTTGTTGATTAAAGAATTCGATGTGTGTGTCAGGTCCTCGTTTACTTGATTTCCATCCATTTAAAGCTCATATCGGCACCGAATGGGTGACGGTATAATTTATCAATATTTGTTCGTTGCAAGTACGCTTCACCTTTTTGATAGATTGGCGCGATCGCGTAGTCATCGGTTAGCAAGATTTTTTCAGCTTCTTGCATATCAGACCAGCGTTTCGCTTCATCTGCTTGTTGTTTTGCCCCTTTGATGAGATCATCGAATTTTTTGTTCGAGTATTCCATCCGGTTGAAGCTTCCGCCTGTCAACCACATATCGAGGAACGTCATTGGATCCTGATAGTCAGGTCCCCATCCAGCTGCAGAGATATCATAATCGCCCTTCGATTCGAGGTCGAGGAAGTTCTTGAACGGTTGTTGTTTGATATTGATCGTCAAACCAGGAAGATGTTTCTCTAGATCACCTTTTAAGTATTCAGAAACTTTCTTGAATGCATCTTCATCTCGTGAGAGCATGCTGAGTTCGACTGTTTTGACACCAAGTTCTTTTAAACCAGCATCCCAAGCTTTTTTCGCTGCATCAGCATCATAGCTTTGAAGATCCGGATATTTCACTCGGAAATCTTCACCATCGGGTGTGAACGTGAAGTCTTTCGCAACGATGAAGTTTGCTGGTTTTGATCCATCGTTTAGGATGACGTCCGTAATCCCTTGTTTCTCAAAACCAAGTGCGAGCGCTTTTCGAATGTTCTTGTTTTTCAATGCTTTATTCTTTTGGTTAAAGCGGAGGAAGTTGATCCGAGCATCTGGACGTGTCTTGTAATCCTCTGATTTTTCATATTGTGAGACGAATTCAGATGTAATCGGTGCGAAGTCGACTTCTTTTGCTTCAAAGAGGTTGACGCCAGTCGAGATTTCCTTAACGACTTTAACGTTAATCTGATCCATCTTGACGTTTGCTTTATCCCAATAATCCGGGTTTTTCTTATATGTCCAACCCGCGTTCGCTTGCCACTTATCGAGGACAAAAGGTCCGTTGAAGACCATAGTGTCCACACTTGTCGCGAACTTATCGCCTTTATCTTCAACGAATGATTGCTTTAATGGTAAGTAAGTCGGAAAACTCGTCAAACCAAGGAAGTAAGGTGCTGGAGCTTCGAGTTGCACTTCAAGTGTCTGATCATCGATTTTCTTGACACCGAGTTCATCGAGTTCAGCTTTGCCTGCCATAATTTTATTGGCATTTTTCAAGTCCTGCAAAATGTACGCGTATTCTGCTGCTGTCTTTGGATCAAGTGCACGTTTCCAAGCATAGATGAAATCATCTGCTGTGACGGCTGATCCATCCGACCACTTCGCATCTTTACGCAATTTGAACGTATATGTCTTTTTATCTTTTGACACTTCGACACTTTCTGCGATTCCAGGTGTCGGCTTGTTATCACCATCGAGTCGATAAAGTCCTTCAAAGACGTTGTTCGTAACAATGATGGAAGTCGAGTCCGTCGTTTTCGTCGGATCAAGCTGAGGTACATCTGTCGTCGAAACGAGCGTGACTTCTTTTTTCTTGTTTTTTGAATCAGATCCGCTTGTGTTTTCATCATTTCCTTGCCCGCATGCAGCGACAGCAAGTAGTGCGATGCTAGATAGTCCAGCAAACGCAATTTTCGATGTTTTATTCATGGAACGATGACCCCCCGAGAGTTAGAGTTAAATATTTCAGAAAAATGTGAACATATTGTTAATTTAAGTGAAAGTGATTAAAAATGCAACATAAATTTTCAGATAATTCTCACTGATCAAGGTCTATATCCTTAATTCCGAGTGATTTTAAATAGTCATAAAGTAGGAATATGGTCAGTTTATGAGGAGAATACATTCGTAATGTCAACCGAACCGGATCTCCCCGCATGCGCATATTCGTAATATAAACACCTTTTCGTTCAAGAGCGAAGATGATTTCAGATGGGTCCAGATTAGCAGGAAGGAGCAAGTGTGCGACAAGGACGTTCGCTTCGAATCGACTGTTATTAATACGGCGCATTCCTCGAGTCAATCCCTCTAATAAGAAGAACAAAAATAAAACAAGAAAAACCGATTCCCATATAAATCCTGCACCGACAGCAATTCCAATTCCACTTGAACTCCATATAATGGCGGCCGTCGTTAATCCACTGACGATATCGTGAGGGCGACGCAAAATGACACCAGCACCAATGAAGCCGATACCGGCAATGATTTGTGCGACAAGGCGCATCGGATCCATTTGAACATTCGTCGCCATATCGTGATAGAGTGAAACGGATTTGATGGATACGATGGTTAAAAGACAGCTGATGAGGGTAATTACGAGGCTAGTGCGTATACCGACCGGTTTATTTTTTATTTCACGCTCGAATCCAATGAAAATTCCAAGGGCAGCAGCCATTAGGAGTTTAAAGAGGTCCTCGAGCTGAAATACATGAATCCAGTTCATTCGTCTCAAATCCTTTCTTTACTTTAAAAGGTGATTTGTTATAATGACTTTTGTGTCTTTCGAATGAATATACGTAAGATGTAATAGATATACGGAAAAAGGAAGTGTCTCATCATGAATCAGCAAAAAATCGGCTTCTTTGCTCTCGCAGCAATGGTCATCGGTTCGATGGTCGGTGGAGGTGCCTTTAACCTTCCCGGTGCAATGGCTCAGAGTGCAAGTGCAGGACCTATTCTCATCGGATGGAGTATTACAGGAATTGGAATGATCATGCTCGCGCTCGTCTTCCAGCACCTTGCAAACAGTAAACCCGAACTTGAAGGTGGTATTTATGCTTATGCACGTGAAGGGTTCGGACGTTTCGTCGGTTTCAACAGTGCTTGGGGATACTGGGTATCTGCATGGATTGGAACGGTTGCGAACATCACGCTCGTCTTCAATGCGATTAGTTATTTCTTCCCGATTTTCGCGGTAGAGAATCGGATATTCCTTCTCTTGATGAGTATGGTCGTCATTTGGGGATTATTCTGGCTCGTCTCAAGTGGGATTAAGGAAGCGACCCTCGTCAATCTGATTACAACGATTGCAAAGCTTGTTCCAATCTTGATTTTCATTCTATTGGTTGGGATCGCCTTTAATATCAAAACGTTCAATTTAGACATCTGGGGAGATGGGACAGAACTCGGTTCAATCTTCGATCAAGTCAAGGGAACGATGCTCGTCACGCTTTGGGCGTTCGTTGGAATTGAAGGGGCAGTCGTTTTATCGAGTCGTGCTAAAAATCGAAGTGATGTCGGAAAAGCGACCGTAACGGGACTCGTTGGTGTTTTGGTCATCTATATCTTGATTTCGGTCTTATCACTTGGCGTCCTTAGTCAAGAAAAACTGGCTGGATTAAAGGAACCGACGATGGCGTATGTACTAGAGGCAGCAATCGGACCAGTCGGCGCGACGATCATCATGATTGGTTTAATCATCTCACTATCCGGAGCGCTTCTTGGATGGACAATTTTAGCATCAGAGATTTCATATTTGGTTGCGAAAGATGGTGCGTTCCCGAAAGCATTCGCTAAGACGAATCGAAAAGGGGCGCCAGTTGGAGCGCTGCTGATTACACAGATCGCCACACAAATTGTTGCTGGGATTGCGCTATTCTCTGCACAGACGTATCTCGTTCTATCAAGTATTGCCGGGATTTGTGCGCTCTTACCATATCTGTTATCAGCCTTGTACAGCATCCGGACTTCACGGGAAGAGCGGAATCGGAAAATGTTACTCTTCTCGGTCATCGCATCCGCGTACTCTATTTGGCTCGTCTATGCGTCGGGCGTTTGGTATATCGTCATTGCGGCGTTAGTTTATGCGCCGGGCATTTTAGCATATGCGTTAGCAGAACGAGAACAGCAACGGACAGGCATGTCACGTTATGAGTGGATTGCTAGCATGATTCTTGTTGTCTTAGCCGGAGTGGCTGTTTACGGAATGGTCGTAGGAGAAATTCAATTGTAAGAAACGATATGCAAAAGAAGTCACGGTGGATAAAAATCACCGTGACTTCTTTTTTTATTAAGGGGTTAAGAATCTTTTTTCGACATCCTGTACGGACAGTGGTTCAGAGAAAATGAACCCTTGCATGTACTGGCAATCTGTCGTTTTCAAGTAAGTCAAGGCATGTTCTGTCTCGACACCCTCAGCGACGAGGTTCAACTCTAGATTGCGACCCAGTTGAATGATAGAATCCAGCAAAGCATGATCGTTCTTTGCTAGTCCATCAATGAATACTTTATCGATTTTTAATTCATCAATTGGAAACGCACTGAGATACTGTAAAGAAGAGTAGCCGGTTCCAAAATCATCAATCGATAAGCGGAAACCGAGTGACTTAATGAGGTGCATGCGTTCGACGGTTCGTTGTGTCTGTAAGATAGCAATATTCTCTGTCATCTCGAGCGTGACGGAAGATGGCGAAACGAGTCGCTCCGTTACGATATGTTGCAACGTTCGAATAAAGGAGTCACTTTGGAATTGGTGCGGTGAAATATTGATCGCCATCGTCAATTCAGGGTCAATCGTTTGTTGCCACTTCGCGAGCTGTTCGCATGCTTCGATGATGACCCAGTTGTTGATTGGTGTGATTAGAGAAGCTTCTTCGGCGAGTGGGATGAACTCATCCGGCGGAATATTTCCGAGCGCCGTATGATTCCACCGTAATAACGCTTCGAATCCTTTGACGGCTTGAGATTGAAGCTCGATGATCGGTTGATAAGCAAGGTAGAGCGACTGATCTTCGAGTGCCGTGAAGAGAGAACGTTCGAGTTGGATTTTACGTGTGAATTGTGTGTCCATCTCGTGTGTTAAGTACTGAATCGTTCCCGTACCAATTGATTTTCCTGCATAGAGAGCAGTTTCAGAGCGGCGGTATAAATCTTCAAGTGTTTTCGCTTCAGACGGATAGACGGTGATACCGAATGTGCAAGAAACGATGAGTGAATGACCGTTAATGTAATAAGGACGTTGTAACGCTTGTTGTAATTTTCGAGCATATTGAAAGAGTAGATTACTCGAGGGTGCAGGTAATAGGACACCGAATAAATCACTCGTCGGATGAAAAGCAAGGACACCCGTCGTATGTTCCAAAAGCCGTGTTGCCATTGCTTGAAGGAGTTGATCCCCGACATGTGTTCCAAACGAATCGTTTATGACTTTGAAACGATCGATATCGAACAAAATGAGTGCAATGGGTTCATGTGATGCAGCAGACTGGAACAATGCTTCCCCTTCGCGTAAAAATCCACGTTTATTCAATAAATGCGTCATCTCATGGTGATGCACTAAAAAATCAAGTTCTTCTTCAAGCACAGTTGTTTCCGTAATGTCGTTACCGATGAACAGATGCTGAAAACGAACGCCGTTTGCATCATAAATCGGAATCAATGTCGCTTGGAGATGTTTTCGTTCACCCGTGTGTGAAATGAGACTAAGATGACCAGACCATGCTTTGCGTTCACGGAGTTGTGTTCGGATTTCTGAGACAGTCGCACTAGTTTGATCGAGAATTATGGACCATGGCTGACCAATAAGCATTTCAGGACAGTAACCTGTTACATCCATGAGTTGGGCGTTTATATACGTAATTGCACCACGCGCGTCAAATACAGCGACACTGGCGATTTGATCGAACGCCTGACGTAAATCCATCAAACCTTGAAATAATGGTTTTGTTGTAATCGGTTGTTGAGCAGACGGAATACAGCAAACGAAAGCAGCAATGGCATTGCCTATTTCATCAAGTAGAGGAGACAGTAGCAACGTTGAGGTCATGGGAGTACCAGACTTATGGAATAAGGAGGCATTCGGCAATTGGACCGATTGATGGCGTTCTAAAAAGGAATGCCAAATTTGATGGCTGAATGCCATATCTTCCTGGTCAAGTAAAGGAACGATTTGTCCGACGATTTCCTGTTGTGTCCAGCCCCAATGCTGTTCTGCTAACTCGTTCCAGGAACGAATAGTCAAATCGATATTTAAGATGAAAGACGGTAGTGGAAACTCTTGAATGACGACTTCATAGGAATCGATGGTCGAACGATCCATTACGTGCGCACGCTCCTTTATGATGAAAAGAGATGACGGTTCACTTGTCTTGTCTTTTCCCAATATATTCAATTCTTACGCATCCCAATCCTCTAGGTTATACATTTTTTAGATGAAGATTATACAAGAAAATCTGCTATAATGATTTTGAAAGCGTTATCTAAAGAGCTATAAGGGGGAATCTCGATGAATCAAACAGAGAAAATCATTCAACAGACAGAACAGTTCGGAGCACATAACTACCATCCACTCCCGATCGTCATTTCAGAAGCAGAAGGTGTCTTCGTCACGGATCCAGAAGGACGTCGTTATATGGATATGTTGAGTGCTTACTCAGCCGTCAACCAAGGACATCGTCATCCGAAAATCATCGAAGCTCTAAAACGACAGGCGGATAAAATCACTTTGACGTCACGTGCCTTCCACAATGATCAACTGGGCTTTTTCTATGAAAAAGTAGCACAATTGACGGGTAAAGACATGGTATTACCAATGAATACAGGTGCGGAAGCTGTTGAGACGGCAGTGAAAGCAGCACGACGCTGGGCATATGAAGTGAAACAAATCCCAGGTGATGCTGAAATCATCGTTTGTGAAGGAAACTTTCACGGTCGAACGATGACAGCCGTCTCCATGTCGACGGAGGCAGAATATCAACGAGGATTTGGACCGCTTCTTCCTGGAATCAAGACGATTCCATACGGCGATCTGGAGGCACTAAAACAGGCAATCACTGAAAATACAGCGGCATTCATCTTGGAGCCGATTCAAGGCGAAGCAGGAATTTTAATTCCGTATGATGGCTTCCTAAAAGATGCACAAGAAGTTTGTCGTGCGCAGAATGTTTTGCTCGTATCAGACGAGATTCAATCTGGACTTGGTCGTTCCGGTAAATGGTTTGCTTCTGATTGGGACGAGGTAACACCAGACATGTACATTCTTGGGAAAGCACTGGGCGGTGGGGTATTCCCAATCTCGTGTGTTGCTGCGAATAAAGATGTCCTTTCTGTCTTCAATCCAGGTTCACACGGCTCGACGTTCGGTGGCAATCCACTCGCTTGTGCCGTCTCGATTGCTTCACTTGAAGTATTAGAAGACGAAAAGTTACCGGAACGTTCACTCGAACTCGGTACGTACTTCATGGAGAAATTAAAACAAATCAACAACCCGATGATCAAAGAAGTACGTGGTCGTGGATTGTTCATTGGTGTTGAACTAACAGAAGCAGCTCGACCATATTGCGAAGCGTTGAAAGAGAAAGGCTTACTCTGTAAAGAAACACACGAGACAGTCATTCGCTTTGCACCACCGCTTGTCATCACAAAAGAAGAGTTGGATTGGGCGTTCGAACGGATTGAACAAGTGTTAGGCGTTTCCGTCGCCCAGTAAATGAATACATTCAAATCGAATAACAGTGAACAAGATGTTCACTGTTATTTTTGTTTGGATGAGTGTCGGTATGGATACAGGAAATGTTTGAAATTCAGTCATACGGGAACATACAACTATCGCAAAAAAAATTTTTAAATGGGGGTAATGGTTATGTCAAATGACAGTGGTCTCAATAAAAAAGCAGATGGTCTTGTTGATAAAGTAGCGGGTAAAGCAAAAGAAGCACTCGGTAAAGCAACAGGAGATAAATCGACAGAGCGCGAAGGTAAAAAAGATCAATTAAAAGGTGACGCCAAGAAAACCGTAGGAAACGTTCAACAAAATTTTGAAGATACAACTCGTCGTTAAGACCGTGGGAATTAAATAGAAAAACCGGACTGGAGGATTACTCTAGTCCGGTTTTTAGTGTTTGCTATAATGAATTTTTATACTAATAAAAAAGATAGTGAATAATTTGTATGAAGGTCTAGTCATTTAGATATTTATATGGAATAATTAAAAACGTAAAAGCGTTTACATTGTTCTGTCATTATCGTTTTATTTAGGAAAGGGTGAAAGGGATGTTGCAGTTTCTACAACGAATTGGTAAGGCTTTGATGTTACCAATCGCAGTATTACCAGCTGCCGGAATCGTACTTCGATTAGGTTCGGCGGATATGCTAGATATTCCATTGATGGTAGCAGCAGGAGGGGCGATTTTTGATAACCTTCCATTGATATTTGCCATTGGTGTCGCAATCGGTCTATCGATTGATGCGAGTGGGGCAGCGGGTCTTGCCGGAGCCATCGGGTATCTTGTCTTAAAAAATGGCGTCGACTCGATGAACAAGGATTATTCCAGTGCACAGATTCAAGCAAAATATGATGCGATTGCGGCGATCGTCAATGATTCCTCGACCAAGGTCGATGGCGCGACGCTTAGTTCGATTGCGAACCAGGCGACGCTCGGTTCAACCGTCAATATGGCAGTATTCGGTGGGATCATTGCGGGTATCGTTGCCGGTCTTCTATACAATCGCTTCTACAATATTAAGTTACCGGATTGGTTGGCATTCTTCGGAGGCCGTCGTTTTGTTCCAATCATTACCTCAGCGGTCATGCTCGTACTTGCTTTCATCTTTGGTTATGTTTGGCCGTTCATCGAGCAAGGTATCAACGGTGCCGGTGAATGGATGGTCGGTCTTGGCGCAGGAGGCGCTGCTTTGTTTGGATTCTTTAACCGTCTCCTGATTCCTGTCGGCTTGCACCATGTTTTAAATAATATTTTTTGGTTTGTTTTCGGTTCATACGAAAAAGCAGATGGTACGGTAGCGAACGGGGATATTGCGCGTTTCTTCGCTGGAGATCCAACAGCGGGGATTTATCAAGCTGGCTTCTTCCCGATCATGATGTTTGCCTTGCCAGCTGCAGCCTTTGCCATCGTCATGGCTGCGCGTAAGGAAAATCGAAAAGCCGTTGCCGGAGCGATGATTGGTCTTGGACTGACATCCTTCCTGACAGGAATTACGGAACCAATCGAGTTCTCGTTCATGTTCTTGTCACCTGTTTTATACGTCATCCATGCTGTACTAACGGGTCTATCGATGGCCATCGTTAACTTACTCGGTATTTTACATGGCTTCTCCTTCTCGGCTGGTTTCATTGATTACGCCTTGAACTTCGGGATTGCGAAAAAACCATTGTTGATCATCCCGGTTGGTCTCGCGTTCGCGGTCGTCTACTACTTCCTGTTCTACTTCATGATCACAAAATTCGATTTGAAGACACCAGGTCGTGAAGATGAATCGCTCGTTACAGACACGGGAGTCGTTTTGACGGACTCAGACGATAAATATGAACAACAAGCAGCTCAAATTTTTGCTGGATTGAAAGGAACAGAAAATGTCACGTCGATTGACAACTGTGCGACACGTTTACGTCTTCAAGTCAAGGATCCAAGCATCATTGATGAAGCGGCGATTAAAGCGGCTGGAGCAAAAGGTGTCATGAAGATGGGGGCGACTAGTGTTCAAATCATCATTGGCACAGATGTCGAATTCGTTGCAGATGCGATGAAACGACAGAAGTAAAAAAAACGACCTTTCCTGAGCTCAGGAAAGGTCGTTTTGCTGTACGTTCGCAACAGGTGCTGTTTTGCTCGAGCGATAGATCGGATAAAAGATTCCAATCAAGATGATGACGATCCCAATCCATTGAGAGCTCGTCAGATGTTCACCTAAAATTAACACGGAACAGATGACCGCTGTCGGTAGTTCAGCTGCTCCAAGCAAAGAAACGCTTGCTGGGGAGAGGTGAGGCGCGCCCGCAGCAAATAAGAGCGGTGGTAAAATTAACGCGAACAGACCGAGCGGAATCGCGTATAACAGAAGTCCATTTTCGAAGTTCGCAGAGGACAAGAACGTCGTCGGTGGATACATCGTCATGACGAAAGCAAGACCACCTGTCATCATGTAAAAACTCTTCTTGATGACGGGTAAATGATTGGCGATGCGTCCACTAGCGAGTAAGAAAATTGAGAAGCTGACAGCCGCTCCAAGACCGAATAATGTTCCACGGAAGTCAAGTGGACTCGAGTAAGCGGCACTCGCAAGAATGGCTCCGCCAATCAACAGAATCGCAGACAGGAAATGCGCGCGAGATGGTAAACGTCTGAATGCGAGCGCATCGATGATGACACCGATCCAAGTGAATTGGAATAAGAGAATGATTGCAACGGATGCCGATACGGTCTGAAGACTTTGATAGTACAGATAACCAGTTGTACCACTAGAGATACCGATCAACATGAGAAGACCAGCTGTCTTGAGATCGAGACGAAGATTTTTCGTAAATAAGGCAAGACTGAAAATCATCAGCCAACCGAAGAAAAATTGACTCCCAGAAACGGCTGCTGAGTTAAATCCAGCTGCATAAGCGAGTTTGACGATCGTTGAGAGGACACCATAACTGATAGCGCCAATGAGAACGAATAAGGTTGCTTTTGAGCGATGCATGAATAATTTCCCTCCATTTTTAGTAAAAACCACACAAAAAAGGTTGCAACGGGGCCTTGTCCAGGTTTTTTGGACAGGGTTTGGTTGCAACCTGTGTGATTTATTGAGTTGATGTGTCGAGCAAACGATACAGCCGGGTTTTCGTTTGGTTGTACTGAACGGTCAGCGTATTCCACTTCTTTAATGACGCGGTAGCTTTCCGTGTTAAACGATTTAAATCCGCTGTTGACTCATCAATCTTAACGAAATCCGGTTTTTTAGTCAAGCGTGAAAGCACTTTCTTTTCAGCGTCCATCGCTTGTCGATACGTTTTAGAGAACGTTTGAAACGTCTGCTGGCGTTCCTTGATGATTGCCACTAAGGCAGTTCCTTCCGTTTGTGCTTTACCATCAAGTTTGTTTACAGCATCCTTCAATTCTTCAAGATCAAGTTCAGCGTACGTTTCCTTACGTAACGTTTCTTCTTGTTTCAATAAAGAAAGCCGTTCGTCATTTAAGGCTTCTAGTTCCTCCCGTTCATTTTGAGAGCGTTTGATTTCTTCAGCACCTGCATCAAGAACGGCTTGGTACGTATTAACTGAAATTTCATCCTTACGAGCACGTTGATCAGCTAGCGTGAATGCCTTCTCTTCACCTTTCACTTGTTGCTCTAGCTGTTCATGAAGAGAGGCTGGTGAATCGTTGGAACAGGCAGCAAGTCCAAAGCTCGACAGGAACAGTACTGCTACGAATGTTTTTTTCATCTAGATAGTAACTCCTTATAAATTCGAGTATTGCACGAAGTTGTACGGAATATGGAAATCTTCATCATAAATCGCGAACTGATAGCCCTTTTTCTGAAGTCCGGCAACAATGGCCGGAAGGGCCTTGATAGCTTGTGGTTGTTCATGCAAGAGAATGATTTCAAATGGACGCTCTGCTCGCCGAATGACCGTATTAGCCACTTCTTTTGCACTATCTTTGTAATACCAGTCCATTGAATCGATCGACCAGTCCCATACTCGGAAGTCTGCTGAATGAATGGCAGATGCCATTTTTTTCGTGATGCCTGGATCAGAGCCATAAGGTGGTCGTGTCAAATGTGGTGTTAGCTTCGTCAACTCATGGATTTTCTTCTGAACACTTTGCATCTCTGAGACATACTGTCCTTTTTCGTACAATGTATCGTAATCGTGTGTTTCCCCGTGTAATCCGATATAGTGTCCAGCTTTAGCAGCAGCTTTGACTTCTTGCGGAAAAGCATCTATTTGTGTTCCGAGATAAAAGAAAGTGGCACGAGTCTGAAGTTGATCCAATGTTCGAAGTAAGTCCGGTGTTAATGCGGATGGACCATCCTCGAATGTTAAATAAGCGACTTTTTTCGTCACACCATTCCATTTTTCCACGCGTGCTTTTTCCATATTGACGACAGGGACTACAGTAATGGATTTACCTGTCGTAATGGATTGTTGTTCAGGAGTAAATACGTATCGATAAGCGACATATCCCCCAACTCCGAGAAAGACAAGTGTGAGAAGTAAGAAGAACCGAGGGAAAAACTTTCTTTTTTTTGTACGCGGTCGTGGACCGAGTTCGCTAGCGTGGCTTGAGGTAAATGGATCCATCGTTGTCTGTCGCTCCTTTTGTCAAAAATATCATATACAGATAATGTAACATTCTGACTGTTTCTTTTGTAACAAACAGATGACAAAAAGATGACGAAAAATCGATTTTTCTAAAAAATATCGATTTATTTAGAAGAAGTTTGTAAGAAATAAAAAAACAACCACTGAATAAGTGATTGTTTCATGTGTTATTAGTGTTCTGTTACAGCACACTCATCGCATTCCGTTTGATAGGATTCACATTGCTCGTCCATTTCTTTCCCACAATGAGCGCATGTCTTGACGGGAAGCTCACGATAGAATGCAGCAGATGCTTCTTGGTAAAGGGGTTGTTCCATGTGTTTTTCCTCCTTCAAAATAAACGAAATGGTCTTTTTCTTGTTTTTATTGTATTAGTACAGAAGTTTTATGTCAACTATTGTTTTATAACAGTAAATTCGTTTGAAGTATTGATAGAGGACAATAAAAAAGAGACATGCTACGATATCTAAGTAATCTGATAATAATAAGGGGGATTTACACATGACACAGGCAACACTTGATACAATGCGTGTCTTAACAGAAAGACGTTCCGTTCGTCATTACGACGAAACGTTCAAACTTTCAAAACAGGAAGTGGAAGAACTATTAGAATGGACGACAGCGGCGCCGAGTGCTTGGAATCTACAACACTGGCATTTCACGGTCTTCCATTCAGAAGAAGCGAAGCAACAGCTTGCACCGATCGCATACAATCAGCCGGCTATCACTTCGGCTTCAGCAGTCATTGCGATCTTAGGTGATGTTCAAGCTAATCGAAACTACAATCCGGTGTACGGTCCAGCAGTAGAAGCAGGTGGCATGACAGAGGATTTATTTGATTCGATCAAAGCACAAGTAGAAGGCGCTTATCAAAGTGAAGCGTATGGTCGCGACGCGGCAATGTCGAATGCGAGTCTTGCTGCGATGCAATTGATGCTCGCGGCAGAAGCGCGTGGATTATCAACACTCGCAATGGGTGGATTTGATCATCAACGTTTTACGGAAACGTTTATTACCGAGTCACGGTATGTACCGGTCATGTTGATTGCTGTCGGTAAAGCGGTCGAAGATGCAAAAAAACGTCCGGCACTCCGTTTACCGATCGATCGAGTATCAACCTTCCTGTAAGTCATTCAAAATGGAGGAAGCGGGGGTCAATTCCTCCGTTTTAATTTTTTTATTTTTTTTCGGAAAAAGACTTGTCAGCCTTTTAGTTTCTTGATATATTAATACATGTCCTAGCAAGTACATTACGTACTGCAAACATGATTCTGTAGCTCAGCTGGGAGAGCGCTACCTTGACAGGGTAGAGGTCGCTGGTTCGAGCCCAGTCAGAATCATACCGAAAGCCCGCTTTTCCTTTATAGGAAAAGCGGGCTTTTTTATTATTTCTTTATCTCATCCTCTGTGACCCATTTATGGTTTTTCACCATCTCTCCACCGTCCGTCGGTTCATAGTTCACCATGTAGACCGTCGTTTCCGTTACTTCATCAATCGTCGCTTTTGCTCCATCCATACCTTTCATATGATCCGCCTTGACAGTCGTTTCATCACCAACTTGCAGTGGCTTAGTTGGAACGGGATCGAGTTCTTCCTGAATGACCCATTTATGATTTTTCACCATCTTTCCACCAGTAGTCGGTTTGTAACTGATCGCATAGACGACGGTATCGTAAGCTCCCGCAATCGTTGCTTTAGCTCCGTCCATACCGTCCATATGATCCGTCGTCAACGTGACGTTGCTTCCTTTCGGATAAGTCGGATCACTGGCTTCCTTTAAACCGGATGGTAGCTTTCCGTCGCTCGAATGCATCATATCTCCATGAGACATATCGTGTGAGTCACTATTACTTCCATCGTCATTTGAAGCGGATCCACATGCACCGAGCCAAAGCGTAGAACTAAGAGCAAGTACAGTTAACGTCAATGATTTTTTCATATTATAACCCTCCTGAAGTCATTAGTCTTTTTTACTATACCCAGCGTATGTGCAAATCGTGTGCAGATGAAGTGACAGTTTCGTTTATCGGCAGTGATTATGTTTTTTTCGCTATACTAAAATGGAGAGATAAGGAGGGAAACGTCATGCGTCGTATTTCATACTCGGTCGGAGGAATCGTTCTTGCGACATTTTTAATTTGTGGCAGTGTATTGTTCGGGACGTTGTATTATCAGTTGTCTCAAATACGAACGCAGGAAGTGGTGGGTGGTTTGCTGAACCGAGGGAATACCCATCGTGATGTCCTAGTCGATTCCTACGACCAAACGACGATGCGTCATGTCAGTATGATGGAAGCGAACTCATCCTTTACTGTCGTGATCACCGATGCAAGAGGAAAACAACTCGAAGCATCACGTCCTTTGACGAGTGAGATGAAAAGTGTGCTAGAGCATACGGATTTTGATTACCGTCGACAAGGAAAAATCGTGACGATGCGTGACTTTTTAATGACGGACAGTCCCATTACCATCGACGGGAAACATCGGGGTCATGTCTTCATGTTCGCTTCTAAAGCAATCGTAGATCACGTACTTGATCCGTTGAAACAGCAGTTTTTCCAAGTGGGTCTGCTCGCACTATTATTAGCAGGAGCGGCAAGCATTTGGACGACCCGAATCATTTCTCGTCCGTTGATTCAGATGGAAAAAGCGACGGCGCGTCTATTGGATGGGGAAAGTGGAGAGTTGCCAATTGATCGACAAGACGAACTGGGACAATTGGCGCGTTCGATTCAGCAATTAAAACAGGATCTCGATTTTTTGAATCGAGAACGATCCGAGTTTTTAGCAAGCGTATCTCATGAACTACGCACACCATTGACATATATAAAGGGATACGCGGATATTCTCGAACGCCAAACGTTGACGCCGGATGAACGACGACGCTACATTACGATCATTCGAGAAGAAATTCAGCAAATGAATGAATGGATTGAACAATTATTTTGGCTGGCACGAATTGATGCCAATGCTTTTATGATGGAACGAAAACCTGTCGATGTCGAAGACTTGATTCATCAAGTGATACGATTGATGCGCCTGGACATCGAACAAGAAAATATTTCGTTCGAGATAGAAGGTGAGCGATTAGAAGTGATAGGTGACGCTCAGCAGCTCCGTCAGATGATCGTGAATATCATTGAAAATGCACGTCGACATACGACGTCGGGAACAATCATCGTTCGTTATGGTGTCAACGCAGTAGGGGCTTTCATTCAAATCGAAGATACAGGAGAAGGGATCGCTGCAGACTCCTTACCTCATGTAACGAAACGGCTCTACCGAACGGAAGCATCTCGTTCTCGAAAACATGGAGGAACTGGAATCGGACTCTCCATCGTTGAAGCAATTGCGCAGACACATGGAGCAGAATTGAACATCAAGAGTCAGCTTGGACATGGAACACAAGTGACACTGCAGTGGAAGGAGAAATGAAATGCCGCATGTATTGATTGTAGATGATGAACCGAGAATGCTTGAACTGTTAAAATTGTATATTCAGCCGTATGGGTACACGTGTCAGCTTGTGGATTCTGCGCAACAAGCTCTTGACCTCTGCCGTCAGCACGTATTCGACCTGATTTTAATGGATGTCATGATGCCAGATATGGACGGATGGACATGTTGTCGTCTCATTCGAAAACACTCTAACATCCCGATCTTGATGGTTACGGCACGGAATCAGCGGGAAGACATCATTCGAACACGGGAAGTAGGGGCGAATGATTACATATCAAAGCCGATTCAAGAAGGAGAACTGATCGGACGAATGGAAGTTTTATTACAGCAACAGTATGATGGTCTATCCTATGACCGGGAAAGCTATCGTTGTTGTTACCTCCAACAAACGATTTCGTTAACGAAGACGGAGTTTGAATTGTTAGGTGTATTTTTAGATTCTCCACGACGTGTTTGGACGCGGAATCAGCTGACGACGATGTTATGGGGAGCGGAAGCGTCTGTAGACGAGCGGACAATCGACTCGCATATCAGACATTTAAGAGAAAAACTACGTGTTTGCGGTTTTCCAATCGAACAGCATCTGGAAACGGTTCGCGGAATCGGATATCGCTGGATACACTAGTAAGAAGGAGATTCAAACATGACGACACTCTATTTCGTACGGCACGCACATTCGACATACTCACCGGATGAACGGAGACGTCCACTTTCCGATAAAGGACAGGCAGATGCGAGACGTTTATTTGAAACGTTTCAAGAAATTCCAATCGACAGATTCTATAGTAGTCCGTATCAGCGGGCGATCGAGACGGTTGCACCGCTCGCGGAGGCACGTCGACAACCAATTATTGAGGTAGAAGAACTAAGAGAGCGATTGTTAGCACCGGGAGAGCTTGACGATTTTCAAGCAGCGGTCACATATGTATGGCAACATCCGAACGATAATCCATTCGGGGGCGAAACGAACAAAGAAGCAGCGCAACGCATTCGGCAATTCATCGATGAACTGGTGGAGAAGCATTCCGACGAAATAGTTGTTCTTGGAACACATGGAAACATTATGGTGTTACTTCTCGAAACATTCGATCCGACATTTGATTATACATTTTGGAAATCCTTACCGATGCCAGCCGTGTGCCGGATGGAAGTGAAATCAGGAGGAGAGGTAGATATTCACGTCGTACCACTTTTGACGAATGTAAAGTAAAAAAGAGGCGGAACTGATGAGTAAATCAGTTTCCGTCTCTTTTGTAATCAAAGAAATCTTAAGGCGTAGGAATAGCACCTTCATGTTTTCGGATCAAATCAGCTGTTAATTGACCGGATAAGGTGACCATCGGCACACCGCCGCCTGGGTGTGTAGAACCACCAACGAAATAAAGTCCTTCGTATAAGTCGCTCTTCGATGGAATCTTGAATCCACCATTTTTCTTCCGATCGGCTGCGACACCATAAATCGATCCACCGTTTGGACCATATAAGTCCTTCAGATCTTCTGGGGTGAAGCGATATTCAAACTCGATTGATTCCCGAAGACCGTAAAGTCCCATTCGTTCGAGTTTATCAAGAACAACTTCACGATAAGCATCCCAGTCGACCTCGCCTTTTTGGAGTGTTAGAGGAGGGACATGCGTCAAGACGAACAGATTATCTTTTCCATCGGGCGCTTGCGAAGCATCAGATTTCGACGAGACCCCGACATAAATCGTTGGATCCTCAGGAGGCGTTCCTTCTTTGAACATTTGAGCGAATTCGCGCTCTGGATTTTCTGAGAAAAAGAAGTTGTGATGTGCTAGTCCACTGTATTCACGGTTCACACCAAGTAATAATACGAGTCCAGAAACAGAGGGAGCAAACGATGCCTGTAATTTTTTTGCCCGCTTCCGGGCTTTTTTCTCAGGTACGATTCGTTCGTAAGTCGGGATGACCTCAAGATTTGAGACGACGATGTCGGCTGCATGGAACGTACCATTCGAAAGGACACCAACTGCTTTTTTATTTTCAAGGACGATTTGTTCAACCGGTGAGTTGAGATGCACCGTGACGCGGAGCTCGTCAAGCAATCGTTTCATAGCACGCGCGATTTGATACATCCCGCCCTTAACATAATAGATGCCAAGTCCCATCTGTACATAAATCATTTGATTGAAGACGGCTGGCGCTTGATAAGGGTTGGAACCGACATACATGACCATGTAGTTGAACAGCTGTTCGAGATACGGATCATTGAGGTGTTTTTTTGTTCCGGTCGCGACGGTGTTCATCGGGTCCATCTTTAATAAATCAGACATCGTATGGTATTTTTTTAAGTCCTTTAAATCTTCGAGACTGTATTTATAAAAGCTGTCGAGACATAAGTCATACATTTGTTTTGAGTACCGGAACAATTCGACGAAATCCGCTCGTGACGAAATTTGCTCGACTTCTTCAAGCATTCCAGGTAAGTCACCTTTGACGTCGATTTTTGTTCCATCTTCAAAAAAAGTACGCCATTGCGGTTCAATGCGTTCGATTTCTAAGTAATCATCTAAGTTACGATGAACACTTGAGAAGAGTTGTTCGAGTACCCAAGGCATCGTTAAAATCGATGGACCAGTATCAAAAGTAAATCCTTTCCCGCTGCGCTGATTTAGTTTCCCACCGACGTTTGCATTTTTTTCAAGCATCGTGACTGCGTAACCATCTCCAGCTAAACGAATGGCAGCAGACATACCGGCAAGACCAGCTCCAATGACGATTGCACGTTTCTTCAAATGGATCACTTCTCCTTTTAATAGATGAATGGAATCAAACGTTTTCGTTTTGCAGCCCACATCGTATAGGCAGGTCCGAAACCTTTTGTCAACATCGCTTCCTCGATCCGGATTCGATAGAGTAGGAAAAAGAACATGAGCACTCCAGCGAAAGCGAACAGGACCATTTGTCCCGTGAACAGAGGAAAGCTGATCGTGATCAACAATAATCCACTGTACAATGGATGGCGCAAGAAACGATAAGGACCACTACTGACAAGCTTGTCATCAGCTGCGACGACGACGTGACGAGTGAATTGTTGTTTTAAGTGGAGAATTCCCCAAAGGCGTAAAGCGACTCCACTCCACAACAGCAGGCAGGAAGTGATGCGCAACCAGGGAGAAACAGTTTCGTCCGCAAAGAGGAAAGAGCAGACGATCGTTCCACTCAACACAAGGAAAATCAAATAAAAACTTACTTGTTCTGCGGCGCCCGACTGGGAATCGGATCGATTCCGAAAACGAATCATTTCACTGATCCAACAGACGCTACCAATGCTGAAGATCCATTCCCACAATGTCACGTACGCTCCTCCTTTCTGTTTCAGAACTTGTTTCGAAAGCGCATTCAACGTTATTTACCCATTGCAATTCACCCTTAAGCTACATTTAGAAAACTTCAGAAATACTTCATTTTCATGACAAGCATTCCGAATGAACCCTGTTTGAAAAAAAGAATGGTATTCTAATCTAAAATATGGATGCAGATCCTCATGCATAAAGGAGATATACGATTCATGAAATACATCACGACACTCATCACGACGTTGACATTAACAGCGGCCTGTACATCAGTGTATATACCAACAGTCGAAGCATCGACTTCTACTTATCGGCAAGCCAAGACATCTCTTCATTTACGTCAAGGGACATCAGTCGAGCAACCGAGTCTTGCGGTTATTCCGACGGGGATCTATGTGACGGAACTGTCGAAAGTCGGTACATGGTCAAAAGTACAATATGGTACGAAGATTGGTTATGCGAGTACGAAGTATCTACTGACGGATGAACAAATCGGTGGGAAACGGATCGGTAAGACACTCATCGCGAATAAGAACTTAGCACTCCGTTCGACGTACGCTCCTGGAGAGAATCAGCAAGCGCGTGCAGCTTTTGAGAAAATGCGCTTGGCGGCAAAAAAAGAGGGGATTACGCTGGTCGCATTTAGTACATACCGTTCGTACGCTTACCAAAAGGCATTGTTTGATAAATATGTCGCGCGAGATGGATATGAAAAAGCGAGTACTTATAGTGCGGAGCCAGGAAAAAGCGAACATCAGACAGGACTCGCTTTTGATATAGGGGGAGCAGATTCTTCTAAATACGCGATGTTCAGTTTTGCGAAGACGAAAGAGGCGAAATGGCTGTTCGCGAATGCGCACCGGTATGGTTTCCATCTTCGTTATCCATCTGGTAAAGAATCGTGGACAGGTTATACGTATGAAAGCTGGCACTACCGTTATGTAGGGGCGACGCTTGCTGCTCGCCTGAAACTCAGTGGGTTGACAATGGAAGAGTATTTTCATCTTGCTCCTTGGAAACCAGTAAAGACTTCGACATCTTAAAACATGATAAATAGAGGGTGTTGGATTCATCTATTATTCGTCTTGAATGAAAGAGATGGACTGTTTGACAATGACCGGCATGCTGATTGGTAGCTGAACATGACGGTACATTGGAGCAGACGGATGAACCGTTGGAATCATAAGCCTCACACTATAAAAAGCCCATCGCAATCCAAGCGATGGGCTTTTTTGATGTTCACTTAATTGGTTGTTCGTTCTTTTTTCGCTTTTTTGAAGAAGAACAATTCATAGACGACTGGAACAATGATGAGTGTTAACAACGTAGATGTCGTTAACCCCCCAATAACTGTTAGGGCGAGACCTTTTGAGATCAATGTCCCTGAAGAAGTTGTTAATGCGAGTGGTACTAATGCCATGATCGTTGCGAATGCGGTCATCAGGATTGGACGCAATCGTGTTTTACCCGCTTCAATCAATGATTCGCGAATCGGCATACCACGTCCGACGTTTTGACCGATGCGGTCTACGAGAACGATTGCGTTCGTGGTGACGATTCCGATCAACATCAAGAAGCCGATCATGACACTGACAGACAATGGTTCATTCGCAAGGAAGAGCGTGACGAGTGAACCGATTGGAACAAAGATCAGAGAGGACAAGATGATGAACGGAATTCGTGCTTTTCCGAACGTAATCAACATTGTCAGGTAAACAAGTCCGATTGCAACGACAATCGCAATTCCGAGTGATTGGAAGATTTCAACCGTATCGTCATTTCCGCCACCACTTGTCAGTGAGACACCGTCTGGTAAATTAATTTTTTCGACCTCTGTTTTTACAGCATTAGAAACGTTTTGTACGTCGTCTCCTTTAACTTGTCCGGAAACGCGAGCATATACTTTTCCGTCGAGCTTTTGAATTGATGTGAAGGTCTCGACTTCTTTGACGGTCGCGACATCTTTTAGAGCAACAGGACCGTTTGCTGAGAACAGTTGGACGTCTTCGAGATCTTTCTTCGAAACGAGTCCTTTTTCATAAGACAATTGTACATTTTGATCTTTATTATCAAGATTCAACGTGCCAACAGTAACAGGCTTCGTTTGATCATTGACGGTCCCGAGGATCTGGAAGCCGGATAGTCCACGATCACTTGCTTTTTCAGGATCGATTTCAACGAGGAATTGCTTTTGTTTTTCGCTGAAGTTGTTTGTGATATATTTTAAATCACTATTTTTGGACATATTATCCTCGACTAATTTCGCAGCTTTTTGAAGCGCTTCGAGATCGTTCGAGAACAGGTCGACATCGACGTTGTTGTTCGACGGAGGACCACCTGTTGATAATTCAGCTACGCTGATTTTGACATTGACGTTTTCCTCTTGAGCGATGTCCTCCATCTGTGTCTCAAGTGATTTGATCGTTTTCTCAACGTTCGCGCCGTCCTTCAGGTTCAAGAAATAACTTGCTTTATTATCGAGACGTAAGCCTGTCGTAAAGTCTCGTGCTCCGACAGACGTCGTGACGTCAGCGATTGCTTGTTCTTTATCAAACATCTTTTCCATCTCAAATGAGACGTCGCTCGTTTTCTCGAGTGATGTGGCAGCCGGAAGTTCAAGCGATGCCGTTAGTGTCTTTGAGGCTTCGTTCGGAATGAACGTAAAGCCGAGACGTGGAACGATCGCTAGAGAACCGCCGAGAAGAATGAACGATACAATTAAGATCGTCGCCTTATGCGAGAGTGACTTTTCAATCAGCTTGCCATACCACCGTTGAAGAGCACCTTCTTTTTCTTCTGCTGGAACCTTCTTAAAGGCAAATTTCGCAAGAATCGGTACGATCGTGATCGCAACGAGTAGTGAAGCAAGTAATGAGAAAATAATTGTCAAAGCAAACGGTAAGAAGAACTTACCAGTGATTCCACCGACGAATCCGATTGGCAGGAAGACGACGACGGTCGTTAGCGTCGATGACGTGATTGCTTTTAAAATCTCTTTTGTCGATTGTTCGATGATCTCATCCGTCATACCGGATTCGGATTTTCGAACACGCCGGAAGATGTTCTCGATAACGACGATACTATCATCAACGACACGACCGACCGCAACGGCCATCCCGCCAAGTGTCATGATGTTCAGAGAAATATCTTGCCAGTTCAAGAAGATAGCAGCAATGAGTAACGATAAAGGAATCGAGACGATGGCAATGATCGTTGCGCGAATATTTCGTAAGAACAAGAGTACAGCGAGAGAGGCAAAGAGGGCACCAAGTAATCCTTCTTTGACGAGTGTCGCGACGGATTCCTCGATATCCTTCGCTGAATCGATCCCAATCGTATAGTCGACTTGATCGTCATATTTATTAAGGATCTTCGTGACTTCATCTGCGATTTCGACCGTATTGGCATCTTGTTTTTTCGTGATTGCCATCGATAAGGAATCTTTTAAATCGTAACGTGTTTTTTCGCTTTGTTGCGAGACTGCTTCGATTTTTGCAATATCTTCTAGACGAATCGGTTCTGCAGGTTCAGACGCCTGATCTGTAGCTGCTCCACCTGTTGTACTTGGTGGTCCTTGTGTTGCACCTTGTGGTGGACCGCCAGCAGATGAACCACCTGTTTGATCGCTACTAGCTGAACTAGTCGCACCTGCAACGGGTGTCAATTGTAGATTTTTTAGTTTATCTAGATTTTCTAGTTTTCCCTCAACGCGAATCGGTATTTTTGAATCGTTTTCTGATAGCTGACCAGATGGGAACGAGACATACTTTCCGTTGATTTGTTCCTTGATACTTGAGAGCGAGAGTCCTGCTTCTGTTGCTTTCTGATTATCGACGGTGATTTGAACGAGATCATCTTTGTAGCCACCAACGGAAACGCTATTGATTCCTGGAATCTTATTAAGTTCAGGTTCGATATCGTCCTTGAGGATTTTTTCGATGTCTTTACCATCCTTACTAAAGAAAGAGATATTATAGATTGGGAACGATCCAAAGGACAGACGATTTAATTTCGTTGTTGCTTCCTCTGGTAGATTCGCATCTTGGATTGCAGCATCAATCTGTTGTTCGACTTTATCCATATCAGTATCGAACGGGAATTCGATGTTTAAGATACCGATGCTTTCATAAGAAGAGCTTGTCAGCTTAGTAGCTCCTTCGATTCCTTTCAATGCAGTTTCAAGCTTCGAGACGACTTGTTTATCGACATCGTCGGGCGAAGCACCAGGATATACTGCTTCAACAGAGATTTGAGGAAATTCGATTTCTGGGAACTGATCGACTTTTAATTTCGAGAAAGAATAGACGCCTCCTAAAACTAAAAGAATGGCGATGATGAAAACAGCCACCGAATTCTTTAAACTGAATCGGGTTAAAAAGTTCATATGAACACTCCTTTCGTTTATATGTGCTTATTTACATAGTAGAGGACACTCATAGAACCCGCAACTTTAAAACTGTTTTATTCAAAAAGATCTTTTTGAAAAAAGATAATTTTTTTGTTAAAAAGGCTTTACACCTTTCGATATGCTGCTATAATAAAAATATACCCAGTAACAACACAGCATGATTCTGTAGCTCAGCTGGGAGAGCGCTACCTTGACAGGGTAGAGGTCGCTGGTTCGAGCCCAGTCAGAATCATACCGAAATCGTTCCTTTTCGAAGGAACGATTTTTTTTGCATTAAAAAAACTATTCCCGAAATCAATCAGGAATAGTTGGAAGGTAGAGATATTATTTTATTGGATTTCGAGATGAAGATCGCCACGCTTCGTCCAGCCTGCGACAGTCGTCAATCGATAGAAGACGAGTGTCAAGACGCCAGGTAAAACGACACCAGTCAAGAAGAATATAAGGAACGCCTGAGGACCTTGGTTGACGAAGATATTGAGTGGCGCAATCATCGAATTTAAACCGAGTCCAGCGAGTTCATATGGTACTTTCAAAGAGAGAAGAAGCGTCGCTACAGGAGCTGAAATCATCGCTGCGAGAAACGGTGCAACGACAAGACGTGGATTTTTAACGATATTCGGGAATTGTACTTTAGGTGTGACAAAGAAAGAAGCAATCAAACCACCGGGATCCGTCTGACGATATGCCATCAATGTGAAGCCAACGAATTGAGCGGAACAGCCAATGAGTGCAGCGGCACTTGCTACAGGATCAAGCTGCAAAGCGATAGCGAGTGCAGCGGACGAAGCGGGAGACATCAATAAGACACTAAAGATGAGTGCAATGACAAGAGATGTAGCAATAGGAGACGATTCGACTGAAGCGGTGATCATAGCGCTGAATTTTGTAAGGAGTGGTGTCGTTACGGCAGCAGCACCGATACCAGTTATACCACCGGCAAGCACAGCACTCATCGGGATGACCATCATGTCAAATTTCGTTTTTCCAGTCATGCGTTTTCCAACGTATACAGCGACCGCAGCTGCGAGTAATGCACTGATTGGCTGACCGGGGGCAAGAACGAGTCCAGAAGCAGTCGATTGAAGCGCAGCACCACCAATCGTCGCTGCGATCATCGCGCTGAACAGGACAAGTGTGTTTCCTCCGAGCTGAAAGGCGATACCGGCACCGAGTGCAGGAGCAAGCAGTACTTTTGCGACGCCGCCAATCGTCAGTAGCATTTGGATATGTAAAAAATTGCCGAGCGTCTCAATCAGGAGTCCGACACCGAGTGTTACAAGAACGGCATTCGCCATTCCAGCTGATACTTTTACCATTCGATCCATCGCATATTCTTTCAACGTTGTCATCCTCTCTCTATCTATCTCTATTTTTTGCCATGAAAAAAGCCTATCCATTTTTGGGATAGGCGCCACTCATTCTGTGCGGGCGCCTCATTCGATGCATCGAAAGGAGGGCCCAAAAATCATTTCCGTTTCATCATCGGAAAAGTTTTCAGTCCCTCATGCATAGAATAATCAGTCGTCCGGCTTGGTTAAATGGCTGTTGCGTCGGAATCATTCAATCGTGCCCCTCTCTGTGAATTTTTTCTAAGCCTAACATGCTTCTGATCAATAATCAATATTTTCTGACAATTTATTTTTTCTCTAAATCTAATAGGAATTTACGCTATCATCGGGAAATCCTAATGTACTAACAATGGAGGCGTTTACATGAAAGTAATGATTTTTACAGATATTCACGGGAATGCTTCAGCATTGCGTGCCGTGTTGTCCTACCTCGATCAGTCTTCAGACATCGATGCTGTATATTGTCTCGGTGATCTCGTCGGTATCGGACCTGAACATAATGAGGTCATCAATTTGTTAAGGCAGCGGCCTGATATTCAGACGATTTCTGGAAACCATGATGAATGCGTCCTTGCTTTGATTCATGGGGATGTTTATCCCGCTAGTTACCAACATGCGAAAGAGCACCATCAATGGATTGCAGATTCATTGACGCAGGAGAATCAGAGTTATTTGGAGCGTTTACCGCGTGTATTGAATGTCACCCATCAGGAACAAACGATGTATCTGACACATTATGCCTATGCCGATCAGACGAAGAAAATCGGTGAGGAACCCTTAAAGCCAGCAGTGGATGGAACGAAAGAAAACTTACCCGTCCTTTTTTCCGGAAATGAGGCGCGAATCATTGGCTTTGGTCACCACCATCCAGCACAACAAGTTGAGACGGATCAAACGCTGTACATCAACCCTGGAGCGATCGGGTGTCAGGAAACAGCTCTTGCCCCAGTAGCAATCCTCACTTTAGAAAAAGGACAAGTTCGTTCGGAAATCCTGACGATTCCTTACGATGACCGCCCATTTCTAAATGTACTCAATACAACAGAAATGCCGGAACGTGAATTGATGCGACGTCTCTTCTTCGGAAATAGATCATGAAAAAAACCTTCATGAATAGATCATGAAGGAAATCGATCATGCAGACAGTTTCGTCATGATTGAGACAAGACAGACGATAATCAGTAACAGGATGCCGATATTTCGTTTCAACGAGTGGCGTGACCAGTAGAAGAATAGTGCAAGTACAGGGGCCACGAAAAAGGCAAGAACAAGACTGATCAGTGTTGCAAGAAATAAAACAAATATCCAGAGCTTGCTCGTTGTCCGGTAAACCTGCCACATGTCGTAAAGCGACATAAGTGTATAAGCGAGTAATACAAAGATGATTCCGGTCGATAAACTCAAAACGATCATCACTCCATTCCTTTTTTAGTATAAGGGAAGGAGCAAAGATGACTATATGTCTTGCAGGAAAAAACGTGACGAATCGATGAACGTACGACTAAACGCTGTAATGAAGGATAAGGAGAGGACATTCATGTCAGATATGTATCGCCGTTTTTTCTGTTTCCAGATATTTTAATCATGCTTGTATTACTGATCGGAATAAGTGGGTATATCATCGCGCAACCATTCAGTTGGTCCATGTTGCTATTCTTTTGCATCGGATTGATCGTCTTTAGTTTTAGTGAATATTTCACCCATCGTTTTTTGTTTCATCTACCACCACCGAAGAACGTGTTCGGACGAAAGTTGTTGAAACGACTCCATTACGATCATCATGCGCATCCGAATGAACTGCATCTGTTATTTTTACCAGTATGGTATTCCTTGCCGAATCTCGGATTTTTTGCGGTGGTGACATATCTTCTGACGCAGTCTGTCGTATTGACAGCTGCAGCTGCAAGTGGATTGATCGTCATGTTACTTGTTTACGAGTGGAAGCATTATGTGGCGCATGTTCCGCTAAAGCCGAGAACACGCTTTGGGAAATGGATGAAAAAGACGCATCTGTTACATCACTTCAAAAATGAACATTATTGGTTCGGTGTATCCAATCCGGTAGGAGATTGGTTATTTGGAACGCTGAAGGATGAAAAAACAGTCTTATCTAGCCAAACGGCACGTGATTTAGAAAAAGAATTGGATAATAAAAAACCGCCGATCCATTGATCAGCGGTTTTTTATTCACAGAACGCGCAACATGGCACGTCGAATCGTATCGAGTTCAAGTGGACGCGCAATCGATGGCCATTCGGCGATCAACGCGATATACGTTCGAAAGATCAGGAAGGCCGTGACATCGACCGGTATGTCGCGATCGTCTTGACCAAGACGAGTCTCAAGTAATGTCTTGATATATTCGACGACATGTCGTTCAATCCGCATCCGTAATTCCTGCATCTCTTGTAATTTTAAGTTGCGTGTTTCTTCGATGATTTGAAGAATGAATAAGTGTTGTTGCTGATGATAGGCGATGGCGTCGATCATTGCTTGTTTATTTTCTTCTACGGTCGCCTGTTCGACGTAAGCGCGTTCTGCTTCTTCTTTCATCTCTTGCAACACACGTGTTACGAGTGATTCAAACAGATTGAGTTTACTTTCGAACAATTGATAGACGGTTGGTTTTCCGACATGAGCGCGTCGGGCGACACGCTCGATCGTCGTTCCCTTATAACCGAGTTCTGAAAAGCAAGCCATTGCTGAGTCGAGTATCAAAGTTTCTTTATCAGACTGTGTCATGTTGTTTTCGTCTCGCTTTCGTTGAGAGTAGAATCCGTTTGGCTCCGAGCCCTCCAACGAAGCAGATGATTAATGCGACGACTAATATGGTCGCAAGGACTTGACTATTGGATACGAGGACATCCGTCACACCGAGTCCAAGCGCTTCGCGGAATCCACCGACCGAATATGTCATCGGTAAGAAAGCGTGAATCGCTTGGAAGAACCCTGGCGTCATTTCGACAGGGAACGTTCCACCACTACCACCGATTTGAAGAAGGAGTAGTAAGAAGGCAAGGAACTGTCCGACGCGACCGAGTAGCATCGCGAGCGTGAACAGAATGGTAATGAACGTCATACCTGTCAAGGCAGCGAATCCATAGAGCGCAGGGACACTCGCGACATCAGCATCCAGCACATAGACGATGGCTGTGGCCGCTGCGACACCTTGTAATGCGCCAATCGGTAAGATAAGTGATAATTTACCGACGAGGAAGCGCCATGTCAGACTCTCACCATGTTCGGGACGAATCTGATAGACCGAAGAGAACATCAAGGCACCTGCGAACAAGGCAATACTAAGGATATAAGCTGATAAACCAGAACCGTAATTGTTGACAGTCGAATAGTCATGTTCTTTTAAGACGACGGGTTCTGCTAGCATATTATCCCGCTCTTTTGTCGGCTTGACCGTCGCGTCTTTAGCTCCTTTGCTGAGCTCATCCTTCAGTGTTTTAGCTCCATCTTCAAGTTTCGTGTTGGCATCCGCGATTTTTGAAGCACCCTCGGTCGTTTTGCCGATACCATCTGTAATCGTAGAAGAACCAGATGCCAATTGTCCTAATCCGTTATTCAACGCGCTAGCCCCAGCTTGAAGTTGATGTGTACCATCTGACAGTTGGTTCGCGCCGTCAGCTAGTTGGGCACCGCCTGTTGCGGCTTTATGCACACCCGCAGTATACTGACCGAGTTTTTCATTGAACGTCTGTTGTCCACTAGCTAATTGTTGTGCGCCAGACTCGACTTGTTTCGCACCATCGACGAGCTTCAATTGTCCAGCGTTTAGTTGCGATACAGCAGACTGGACTTGCTGACCACCTGCGGCGAGTTGACCGATTTTCTTCGTTGCTTCTGTTGCTTGAGCAAGACTCTGATCAATTGCACCTTCTTGGGCAGCAAGACTTTGAATATTTTCTTCTAATGAACCAATAGAACCGAGTAATGTTTGTTTTTCTTCATCTGATAACTGTTCAGAAGCAGAAATAACTTCTTTTAGTTGAGCGACGTTTGCCTCAAGTGCTTGGCGACGGGCCCGTAAGTCCTGTTTCGCCTGTTCAGCATCTTGATTGAGTTGTGTTAAAAAGGCATTCGCAGCTTGTGCTTTTTTATCCAATTGATTTAATCCGTCCGTCAACTGAGGAATTTTTTCATTAAGCTGAGCAGTACCCGCAGCCAGTTGTTCTGCCCCTTGGCGTACCTGTGTTGAGCCACCGCTGAGTTTTGTTGCGCCTTCTTGAAGTTGCGCGGCACCTGCCTGTAACTTGCCACCGTTTTCATCGAGTGTGTTCAATCCAGAAGATAGCTCACCCGTTTTTTGAGCGAAGAGGGTGGTCTTTTCGTCGAGTGTCGTGACACCATCACTCAGTTTTTTCGAACCTTGATTCGCTTCCCCGAGTTTTTCGGACAGTGTCAGACTGCCATCTGCGAGTTTTCCAAGATTTGTTGCTAGTGTTCTAGCGCCATCCGCTGTTTTATGGTTACCGTCCTCGAGTTTAGAGGAACCGTCCGACGCTTTTTCCATTCCGTTTGCGATTTTCTTTAACGCACCGAATATAGCACTACTATATTGTTTCGTAACGGATTTTCGGATTTTTTCGTTTAACTGTTTTGCGGCAGTACTCGAAATTTGTGTTCCCGAGTAGTTTTTCGCTGGATTCAAGTAATATTCTAACTCAATCTTCTTCGGGTGATCATCGAGTAGTGTCGTTGCATTTTTAGAAAAATTCTTTGGAATGACGACTGTCATGTAGACTTTTCCGTCACGCAATTCTTTCTCTGCCTTATCCTGAGACAAGAACTGCCAATCAAAATCATCATTTTTTTTGAGTTTATCGACGAATTGATCCCCGATGTCGACTTTCTCTCCTTTAAACTTTGTCGCCTGATCTTCGTTGACGATAGCTACCTTAATATCTTCTGTACGACCGTACGGGTCCCAGAATGCAGATAAGAAGATGGAGTTGTAAAGAAACGGTACGAGGATGAGGGCGAGAATGACGACGATCATCATCGGACTCTTCAATTTCTTCCATTCTGAGCGAAACATAAATACAAATCCCCTTTCTAAAACTCAAAACTAATTTGAGTTTTAGGTTTTGATGAGATTTACTTTACTCTCTTCATTATAAAAAATCAATCGATAATTCCAATTTCACACAAAAAAACGACTCACGAGAGTCGTCTCTAGAAAATGATTAAGGAATTAACAGTAACTTTCCTGTACTACGTCGGCTTTCTAAAAAGTCATGCGCTGCTTTTCCATCAGATAAAGCAAAAATTGTCGGAGAGGACAGGTTAAGGTGACTAGATAAAATCCAATCAAACAGCTCACCCGATTTGCGGATGCGTTCCTCAGAAGACGTTAACACATTCCAAAGGTCGCCACCTGTTAATGTTTTGGACGTATCCATTAAAAGACGTGGATCGACAGGTGCGGGATCACCGCCTGCCATACCATAGAAGACGACGGTCCCATGTACTTTCGTTACATGGAAACTGTCCATTAGCGTAGAACCGATAGACTCATAAACGACATCGACCCCTCTACCAGAAGTTTGTGTAAGCACTTGCTCGACCCAGTTCTCTGAGTACAAATAGACAGACTCACAACCGGCAGTTTTTGCGATCTGTGCCTTATCGGGAGAAGAAGTTAAGCCAATCGGAGTTGCACCAAGTAAACGAATGAGTTGTGTCAGTAATTGCCCCACGCCACCGGCAGCAGCGTGAACTAAGACGGTATCTCCTGGTTGAACGTGATAACTGTCGCGAGTCAAATAATGTGCCGTCAATCCTTGTAATAAGACAGAAGCTGCTGTTTCGTATGAAATACCGTCAGGAAGCGGAATCAATTTATCAACGGGTGCCGCCACGTACTCAGCGTTCGCAAGCGGAACGTCCGCAAAAGCAATCCGTTGACCTATATGGAACGTTGAAACGGTTGCACCGATTGCGGTGATGACTCCTGCTCCTTCGTAACCTAAAATATAGGGAGGCTGTCCTTCTAAATGATAGTTTCCTTTTCGACGATAAATATCTGCAAAATTCAGACCGATCGCTTTCATTTCAATCAGAACTTCCTGTTCGCTGATTGTTGGCGTTGGCACGTCTTCGAAGCGTAATACATCAGAACCTCCGAATTCGTGGAATGTTAATGCCTTCATCTCAACACATCCTTCTTTTAAATCTACTTTTAGGATAAAGCAGAACATCTGAAAATGATGAACAGATGCGTTACACTAGAAAAAAAGAAGAAAGAAGGGACGTTATGAAACGTGTCTTAATGGGAGGCATTCGCTTTTATCAAAAAGTCATTTCTCCCATGAAACCAGCCACATGTCGATTCTATCCGACGTGTTCCCATTACGGGATGGAGGCGATTGAACGTCATGGTGCAGTAAAAGGGAGTTATTTGACGACACGCCGTTTGCTTCGTTGCCAACCGTTTCATCCAGGAGGCCTCGATTTCGTTCCAGAACCTGATCAGTTTAGTTGGAAAGTGCCGTTACAGCGAGAAAATCCCCGTGAGAAGGTCGAAGTCACTGTGGAATAAGTCATGTTAGGGTTTATGTTAATAGTTTAATGAATGAAGAAAAGGGGGGGGTGTTATCGGAAATCATCGGTAACACATCCCCCTTTAATTGTTTCATTTGTTGAACGCTCATAGTTTACCTGTTAAAAACTGTGCTTCACCGAGACCGAAACTCCAGTCCGCCGCATCATTTTCGACGATTGAAACCATTAAATCAGTCGGAGCAAGTCCACAATTTGCTTCTAATCGTTCAGCGAGCAATTGATAGAGACGTTGCTTCTTCTCTTTCGTCCGCGTTTTACTTGTCACACTGATAAGGACGATATCTTTACTCCGCTTAAAACCAAGACCTGTATCTTGAATGACCATTTCGTGAGCTTTGTGTGTATGCACGATTTGATACCGATCACGTTCCGGCACGTCGAATGCTTCGACCATCGCGTCATGTGCAGTGTTGAGTAACACGTTCAACTCTTCTTCAGAACGTCCTTCAATGACGTCGAATCGTAATAATGGCATAACCGTTCAGCTCCTTTTTTAAGTATGTAGAGCAGGGAAGAGTTCCCTGCTCTTGATTATTTATTCAAAGAATGGTTTGTATTGGCGGCGATCATGCATGACGGACAACCATTGTACAGTTGAGAATTCTTCAAGTACCCATTCACCGTTAAAGCGACCAAGTCCTGAATCTTTTTCACCACCAAATGGCATATGTGGCTCATCGTTGACCGATTGGTCGTTGATGTGAATCATACCTGTCTCGACTTCCAGTGCAAAAGCGGTCGCACGTTCAATAGATGAACCGTGCACTGCACCACTCAATCCGTATGGAAGAGAGTTCGCGATTTCAAGTGCCTCTTCATCTGTATCGAATGGGATGATGACAGCAACTGGTCCAAAGATTTCATTTTTAGCAAGCGGCATATCGTTCGTGACGCCTGTGACGACAGTTGGCGCAATGACGTTGTCTTTTGCTTCTCCACCTACACGAACGGTTGCACCGGCAGCTTTTGTTTTTTCAAGATCTTCAAGGATGCGTTCGACTTGTGATTGATTGATGAGTGGTCCGACTTGTGTCCGGTCATGTGATGGGTCACCATACTGTAATTCTTTCACACGAGCAACGTATTTTTCGACGAACTCATCATGAATCGAAGAAGCGACGAGAATTCGGTTCGTTGACATACAGATTTGACCTTGATGATAGAACTTGCTGTAGACAGCAGATTCAACCGCACGATCGAGATCAGCATCATCAAGTACGACGAAGACATTGTTTCCGCCAAGTTCAAGCGCTGTTTTCTTCAGGTGTTTACCGGCAAGTTCTCCGATGTGGCGACCGACTTCAGTTGATCCTGTAAAGGAAATCAAGCGTGGGACAGGGTGTTCGACGATAGCGTCACCGATTTCTGAACCACGACCGACGATAACATTTAAAACACCTTTTGGTAATCCAGCTTTTTCAAACAGGCTAGCGAAAATTAAACCGCCTGAGACAGGTGTGTCTGTTGCCGGTTTAACGACGACTGCATTCCCAATAGCGATAGCAGTAGCGATCGACCGCACAGCTAAGTGGAACGGGAAGTTCCATGGACTGATGACACCGATGACGCCAAGTGCTTTACGATAGATTCGGTTTTCTTTGCCTGGTACGACCGATGGACGAATTTCACCATGCATCCGTAATGGGAAGGTAGCAGCTTCCTTGACGATCAAGACTGAGGCAAGGAATTCACCTTCCGCTTTAATACGTGTACTTCCTGACTCTTTGATTAGCCAATCGATGATAATCTCTTTTTCTTCGTACAACACCTTCAGAAAGTTTTCGATCAGGCCTTGGCGTTTTAAGGCAGGAACTTTCGCCCAGTCTTTTTGAGCAACTTGAGCCGCTTCATACGCGTCATCTAAATCTTGTTGGTTCGCGGCAGAGATCGTAAAGAGCTCTTCTCCAGTGAATGGATTTGTATTCGTCATGTTGCTGTCACTTGCGCCTGTGCGCCACTGACCGTCAATATAAATCTTCGTAAAATCCGTATGCAACGTAGCTTCGTTTTGTTGAGCCATCTCAATTCATCCCCCATTCGTTATTATAACAATTAAGTTATTCACGTTATGAAAAGAAGTAAAACACATCCATACACTTCTACCAAACATATTGCTCAAAATCAGTCAGTCAAGCGGGTTTTAAAGCACTTTAAACCAGGAATTTAATCAATATAATGCTATAAAAATGAGTGGGATCGTTCTTTTTTTAGAAGGACGATTGAAATAAGTGTTTGATGAAACCTTTGCCTCTTCACGTTCGTAATAAAAGCAAGAACTTTAGAAGAAGGGAGGGATGGAAGTGACAATTTTATTGTGGAGTCTAATCGTCGTGTGTTTTCTCGTCGCTTTTGCAGGACTCGTATATCCGATCATCCCAAGTGCGCCGGTTTTAGTAGTAGGCTTTTTGATTTATGGATTCGGATTCGGTTTCTCTGAATTATCAATTAGTTTTTGGGTGATTCAAGCGATTTTCATCATTCTCTTGTTCACACTGGATTATCTCGTCAGCGCCTACACTGTTGATCGACGGGGAGGATCTCAAGCGGCTAAAATCGCGACGACAGTGGGATTGATTGCCGGACCGTTTATTTTACCAGGAATCGGACTATTGATATTCCCGTTCGTCTTTGCCATCTTGACGGAAAAAATCATTAGTAAAAAAACATGGCAAACAGCCGTTTCAGTAGGAATCGGTACGGTTCTCGGTATCTTATCAAGTGCGTTGTTAAAGGGAATCGCGATGTTGCTCATGATTGTAATCTTCATCCTATACGTGGTCTGACCGATTGAAATCGTGTCTTCAAGTACACATTTTGTGAAAGTTCCGTTATAGTATGAATATGAAAAAGTAAGGAAGCTTTGAAAGAATAAAGCTTCTTTTTGCTGTAAACGACCAGATGCCTTTGCATCTGGCTTTATATTAATGGAGGTGAATCCCCTTTCTTCGGGGAAACGATTGGACAGTACACACTCAATGGAGACATTCGACACGACGACGATCATTATTCGACTACTCGTCATTGCACTACTCATCATTTTAACCGCTTTTTTTGTTGCCGCCGAATTTTCGGTCGTCAAAATGCGAATGTCTCGAATCGATCAGTTGATTACAGAAGGAAGCAAGACTGCGAAAGTAGCGAAAAGGCTGCTTGAGAATTTGGATTATTATTTATCAGCCTGTCAACTTGGAATTACCGTGACAGCGCTTGGTCTCGGGTGGTTAGGAGAATCGACGGTAGGTGCGATTCTCAGTATGTTGTTCGAAGAAATCGACATCCCAAGCTCCGTTTCGACGATCATTTCGTTCGTCCTTGCATTCTCAATTGTAACGTTTCTTCATGTCGTGCTTGGAGAACTAGCTCCTAAGTCCTTGGCTATTCAAAAGACGGAAGCTATCACGATGTTACTCGCACCACCGCTTTATTGGTTCGGTAAGGTCATGAAACCTTTCATTTGGACATTGAACGGTTCAGCCCGGGTCATTCTTCGTTTGTTTGGTGTTGAACCTGCTGGTCACGAAGAAGTTCACTCGGAAGAAGAAATTAAAATCATCATGACGCAGAGTTACAAGAGTGGAGAAATCAACCAGACCGAACTTTCCTACATGCAAAATATCTTCTCGTTCGATGAGCGAATCGCGAAAGACATTATGTTACCGCGGACAGATTTAATCACGATTTCGAACGATGCATCGATGGAGGACATTATTCGTCTCGTTGAAGAGTATCAGTTCACACGTTATCCGGTAGCGGAAGAAGGAGATAAGGATAAAATCCTTGGCTTCATCAATGCAAAACAATTATTTACGGACCATATGGCGAACAAAGGGAAAGCATTAAGTTATTATATCCATAACTTGCCGATCGTATCCGAGTATTCACCGCTTCAAGACGCGATGCTGAAGATGCAGGTGGAACGGACGCCAATGGCACTCGTCATTGATGAATACGGAGGGACAGCTGGTGTCATCACGATGGAAGACATATTGGAGGAAATCGTCGGAGAAATCCGAGACGAATTCGATAAAGATGAGAAAGCGGATATCGAACAGATCCATGAACGATTATACCGGATTTCAGGTCGTGTCTTAATTGATGACTTAAATGAACGCTTTAACCTAGGTATTGAAGAAGAAGATATTGATACGATTGGTGGTTGGGTCATGGCACAGGATACAGAAGTATCAAGTGGTCAAGAATTCCGCTATCAAGCGTATACGATCAAGGTCATGGAAGTTGATAACCACCAAGTGAAGTCGATTTATCTTCAATTGCCTGATCAAGAAGAAGTTGCAACAGAGGATATCGGATAAAATAGCAAAATCAAAAGACGATGGACATTAAGTTCATCGTCTTTTTTCGTTATTGGAAGAATGGCAGGGTAAAGGGATTGAACACTCCTTGTGTTTATCTCCGCCGGTGACGGGTATTACTGTTTATGTGGCAAAAAAGTCTTTTTAATTCAACAGGAAAAGGGGTTTTCTATCATGTCAAACGTCATTCTTACTTCGCGCGCATCTGCAGTCGGTGGTCGCGACGGGAAAGTCTCTTCAGATGATAACGTCATTAATCTTGATTTAGTCATGCCTGGAACAAAAGGCAAAGAAGACATTCCGACATCAAACCCGGAACAGTTATTCGCAGCAGGATATGCCGCTTGTTTTGATGGTGCCTACAATTTGATGGCGCGCCAAGCGAAAAAACGAGTCGAGACGCGGACGAATTCAGAAGTCAGCCTCTTACAGGACGAAGCGGATAACGGTGTGAAAATTGCGGCGAAACTCGTCGTCGAAGTCGTTGGGGTATCGCAAGAAGAAGCAGAAGAACTACTTGAGAAGACACACAACTTCTGCCCGTATTCAAAAGCGACTCGTGGCAACATCGATGTCGACCTTTCTGTTAAAGTCGTTGATTCGTTATAAGAAATACATCCTTAAGGAGGGTTTTCGATGGCACCAAAAGAAACCGATCGTCCAAATGAAAAATTGGAAGATGAACGGGATCGTCTGTCTGATAAAGAACGGAAACTGACAGAGGAGCAGCAAAAGGAAATCCTAAAAGGGAAAAACGAGATGCCAGATGATCCGGTTTCTCCACGAGATCGCGGAGAAGATTCGATTTAAATTCAAACAACTTGGGAGATGAATCACATGTCTAAAAAAGTAGCAGTCGTACTCGCCGATCATTTTGAAGATGTAGAATTCACTGGACCGGTTGATGCGTTAAAAGAAGCGGGGCACGACATTACTGTCATTGGTGCCAAAAAAGGTGCAGAGCTTGTTGGTAAACAGGAAGATGCAAAAGTAACCGTTGATCTCTCAATTGATGAGACATCGGCGGCAGACTATGATGCCCTTTTGATACCAGGTGGATTTTCACCAGATTTACTACGCGAAGATGAGCGTTTCGTCTCATTCGTCGAAGAATTCGATATGTCAAAAAAACCGATCTTCTCGATCTGTCATGGACCTCAGTTGATGATTAACGCCAAAATCGTTAAAGGAAGAAAAATGACAGGTTATAAATCAATTCGCATCGACCTAGAAAATGCTGGAGTAGATTTCGCGGACGAAGAAGTCGTCGTTGATGATAATTTTATCTCAAGTCGACAACCGGATGACATTCCTGCATTCAATCGAGAAATCGTTGCAAAACTCGGCTAATCGTATAAAACAAAAATCAGCACTGCGTTATCGCAGTGCTGATTTTTTTATGAGTTCTCTGGATAATCACAGAGTTCCGTGATAACCCCATGTGAATGACGAGGGTTCATATAAATCAGTCGTCGTCCAAACGGCGTCGTTCGATACGTATCTTCTAAAAATGTTAAGCCTTGTTGTTTTGCTTCGGCGATTGCTTGATCTAAATCATCAACACGGTAGGCAATGTGATGGACTCCTTTTCCACGTTGTTTTAAAAAACGAGCGATTGGACTATCCTGGCTAGTTGGTGTCAACAGCTCGATATGCGCATCATCGAACTCGATGACGGCGATGTTGGAAGCGACACCAGGTGCGGGGTTTGAGTACTCTTTTGTTAATGTTCCACCAAGTACTTTTGTATAAAATGAGATTGCTTCTTGCATATCGCGAACGGCGATGCCGGTATGATCTAGTTTCATCTGATGTTTCCCTCCATTCGCTTCAGTTTCCCAAAAATGAATCAAAGTTGCAATGGGAAGCTGTTTTCCATCATTTTCTATTACATAGAAGAAGAACGATTTATTTAAAATGAAATATCACTGAAATATTATGGAAGAGGAATGAATGCTATAATCAAAAACGTTCCTATAAATAAGAAAAACTATTATAGAATTTAATTTTAACGTAACTGTTATTCCATATAATTCATCGACATACTACTAGAGAAAAAGAGGGAATACTACATGAAAAAAACGTTCGCGTCGCTCATCGTTTCCGCACTAGTTCTTTCATCAGCACCTCATTTTGCAGCAGCTGACGATTTAAGTGAACAGAAAGCTAAAAACGAACAACAGCAACAAGACAATGCTAAAAAACAAAAAAACTTAGAGTCTTCCGTTAATCAGGAGGGTCAAAAAATTTCTAAGACGCAACAAGAAGTCAATCGATTAGACGAAGCCTTGAATGAAAAGATCTTTGCTGTCGAAACGAAAGATCGTCAAATTAAGGCGACGGAACGAGAAATCGTTCAACTTGGAAAAGAAATCGAAAAGTATAAAGCGAAATTAAAACGCCAAGAAAAACTACTTGGGGATCGTCTTCGTGTCATGCAAGAAAATGACGGGAACTCGATTAAATGGGAAGAAGTCATTTTTGGGGCAAAAAACGTCGGTGACCTCGTTAGCCGTGTCATGGCCGGAAAATCGATTTCAAAGCAAGATGATAAAATGATCACGGATTATCAAAATACGCAAAAGCAATTAGCGGATGCACAACAAGAAGTGAAAGACAAGAAAGCACAATTGGTTGTTGAAAAGCAAGAATTGAAACGCCAACAAGCAGAACTTGAATCGCAATTAAAAGAGCGAAACAAACGCTTAAAAGAATTACGTAAGAAAAAAGAGAAATTTGAAACACAATTGATGGATGCAAAAGAAGTCCAGCAAATTCTGATTGCTCAAGAAAAAGCGATTGCAGCTGAAAAGGCAGCACGTGAACGTGAAGCACGGATCGAAAAAGAGCGTCAAGCTCAAGCAGCACGTGAAGCAAAAGCGCGAGCAGAAGCTGAAGCAGCTCAAGCAGCGGCTCAAAAAGAAGCTGAGCAACAAGCAGCTAAAGAAGCAGCGGCTCAGCAGGCAGCACAAGAGAAAGCGTCGCAAGCCGCGAAACCTTCTGGTTCGACGAAACAATCGACTCCAAAAGCATCTACACCTGCGCCAGCACCAGCTGCGCCAACACCGTCAGCACCTGCGACACCTAAACCGTCACCATCATCCGGTGGTCTGTTCATCCATCCAACGGTTGGGGCTGTCACGCAAGGCTATGGCTCAGCAGGTGGAGAAAACGGTTATACGTTCCATAACGGGATCGACTTTGGTGGTCCGGTTGGAACTCCAATCGTTGCAGCTGCAACAGGAACAGTCATTACAGCATCAGGTGGTGGTCCTTACGGAAACCACATCATGATTGCCCACCAATTAAACGGTAAAACGTACACAACATTGTATGCTCATATGAGCGCACTCAATGCTCACGCAGGTCAACGCGTCAGTCAAGGTGAACAAATCGGTTTACGTGGAAGCACTGGGAATTCAACTGGTCCACACTTACACTTTGAAATCCACGTCGGTGGATACAGCTATAGTGCAACTGGTCCAGCTAGCTCAGTGAACCCAATGACGATGTTTTAAACAGTAAAGAATCGTTGCTTATGCAGCGGTTCTTTTTTTGCGATTTTCAAAAAATAAATGATTATATTACAAAAAACGTTTTCATTTGAAATGTAAATGAAATTTTTTTGAAACGATTAGGGTGCTATAATCTATTTCAGATGTGAGAGAAACTTGAATACTATAATAAAATATGAAAAACATAAGTGAGGAAAACGATATATGCTAAAAAAACTAATTTCTACCATTGTTTTAGGAGCATTACTTATAACAGGAACACAACCAATTGCGGCAGCAACGATCAAAGAAAAAAAGGCTGAAAATGCCGCAGAACAACGTAAATTAGAAAAAGCAATTAAAAAACAAGAGTCGAAAATTTCGAAAGAACAACGTCAAATCAATCGAATCGATGCAGCGATCAACGAAAAGATTTTTCAGATTTCCGAAAAAAATAAACAAATCGAGAAATTGAATTTGCGAATCGATGAATTAAAAGCAGACATCGTTCGCTACGAAGAGATGTTGAAAAAACAAGAAGAACTACTCGGTGATCGTCTACGTGTCTTCCAAGAAAACGATGGAAACTCAATCAAATGGGAAGAAGTCATTTTTGGATCGAAGGATTTAGGTGATTTATTTAGTCGTGTCATGGCAGGGAAAAAAATCGCGGAGCAAGATGATAAAATGATTTCGGATTACATCGCAACCCAACAAAAGCTAGCGGAAGCAAAACAAGCGCTCGTTGAAAAAAAGACGAAGCAGGTTGAAGAGAAGAAAACATTAATCGAACAAAAAAAAGCGTTGAAAGTTCAAATGAAAGAACGCAGTGCTACGCTTAAAAAATTAAGAAAAGGTAAGACGAAGTTTACGACAGAACTTCTAGACGCGAAAGAACTACAAGCGACACTTGAAGCTCAAGAACGTGCGATTGCGGCAGCGAAGGCAGCAGCTAAAGTGGCGGCTGAAAGAGCAGCAGCCGAGAAAGCAGCAGCTGAAAAAGCCGCTAAAGCGAATGCTCAAGCAGCAAAACAAGCAGGTAAGAGTTCAGAATCACCTACTTCAGTTGCTTCACCCGTTGTTTCGAGCGGTGGGAAATTCGTTCGTCCATCTTCTGGTGGCGTATCACAAGGGTTTGGACCAGCAAGCGGTGCGAACGGCTATACGTTCCATAATGGTGTCGATTTCAGTGGTTCGGTCGGCTCACCAATCGTCGCAGCAGCAGCTGGAACGGTCATTACAGCTTCAGGTGGTGGGCCTTATGGAAATCACGTCATGATTTCTCACTTCCTTGACGGGAAAGTCTATACGACAGTCTACGCTCATATGAGTTCGTTATCTGTTCATGCAGGACAAACAGTTTCTCAAGGTCAGCAAGTTGGAACACTTGGTAGTACTGGGAATTCAACAGGACCACACTTGCATTTCGAACTACATGTCGGAGGCTATCAGTACAGTGCCTCTTCTCCTCTGAATGCAGTTAATCCATTAGCATATCTATAATTCAAAACGAGCTTCGGCTCGTTTTTTTCTTGCCGCTATGCTACAGTTAAGGCGAAATGAATACTTGAGCAACTAGGGGAGCTGGAGGAATCCGGCTGAGAGGAAAACCAATCTGTTTTCGACCCTATTACCTGAACTGGATAATACCAGCGTAGGAAAGTTGAGCCGAACGGATACCGAAATGGTTGGATAACGATTTCGTATAGCGTCGACTGCTTTTTTACAGCGGTCGACGCTTTTTTTGTCGGTAACAACTCCCTTACATTGCTCGATGGAAAGGTGAGAAAAATATGAAACATGTATTGACGATTGCGGGATCTGACTCCGGTGGTGGAGCTGGAATTCAGGCAGATTTAAAGACATTTTCAGCATTGGGCGTTTATGGGATGAGTGTTTTGACAGCGGTAACGGCTCAAAATACACTGGGCGTTCAAGCAGTAGAAGAGTTATCATCGGAAATCGTTGATGCCCAATTAGCTTCAATCTTTTCAGATATTCGTGTGGATGCTATCAAAATCGGTATGGTCTCGAATGCACAAACGATTCACGTCATTGCAACACATCTTCGCAAACAGACAGTTCCAATCATACTAGACCCTGTCATGGTCGCAAAAGGCGGGCATGCCCTATTGCGGACGGAGGCAGAGGAAGCACTAATCGCGGAGTTACTGCCACTTGCGACACTCGTCACACCAAATTTACCGGAAGCAGAGCGCTTAACAGGGCAATCAGTTACTAATCTAGAGGAGATGCGACTGGCGATGCATCAGTTGGCTATGAAGACTGGAGCTGTCTTGCTAAAAGGTGGACATCTACCGGGAGCTGCCACGGATTTATTATGGGACGGGCAAGAAGAATACCGTTTCACATCAGATCGGTTAGATAATCAACATACTCACGGAACAGGCTGTACCTTATCTGCAGCGATTGCGGCACGGATGGCACTTGGAGAAGCTTTACCGGACAGTGTACGTCAGGCCAAGAAGTATGTTACAGAGGCGATTCGTCATGGATTTGCTCTCGGACAAGGGATTGGACCGACACATCATTTTCATTCACTTTGGAGGGATTCACATGTTTACGACCATTCTTAAACACAAACCACTCATTCATCATTTGACGAACACAGTCACGATCAATGATTGCGCCAATGTCACACTTGCCGTTGGCGCATCTCCAGTCATGGCGGAGGATATTCGCGAAGTGGAAGAGATGGTTCGACTCGCGCAAGCTCTTGTCTTGAACATTGGAACAATTGATGCAGACATGCAAGCAGCTCAACGACTCGCCGCAAGCGAAGCGAGACGCTTGAACGTTCCGATCATCCTTGATCCAGTTGGAGCGGGAGCCACATCATTGCGTACGTCCTTTTCAAAAGAATTGAGTAGACTCGGATGTACGGTCGTTAAAGGAAATGCTTCAGAAATCAAGACATTGCTTGGGGAGAATGGACGAACAAAAGGAGTCGATGCTGCTAGTGATGAGATCATGGATCGAGAAATCATTCGTGCATTCGCTCGTAAACAAAAGTCCGTCATTGTCGTCACAGGTCCAATCGACTACATCACGGATGGCATGCGCGAAGTGGAACTACAAGTAGGTACGCCGCGTCTCGGAGACGTCACAGGTACGGGGTGTATGACAGCTTCTTTGATTGCGAGTTTTCTTGGTGCAGGATATTCTGCGTTTGAGGCAGCAGTCCACGGAACATTTATCATGGGAAAAGCAGGAGAACAGGCAGCATCAGAAAAAGGTCTAGGTAATTTCAAACGAGAGTTGTTCAATGCAATCAGTCTGATGACGGAGCAAGATTTGATGGAGGTGGTAGAACATGTCAATTGATTATTCCATTTATGCGGTGACAGATCGTCGATATCATCCGGGAGTTGCAATCGAAACGGTCGTTGAAGAAGCGATTTTAGGTGGTGCAACGATTATACAATTACGGGAAAAAACAGCGCAGGGAAAGGAATTCTTCGAACAGGCAGTCCGGTTAAAGAGACTGACGGATCGTCATGATGTTCCTTTGATTATCAATGACCGAATTGATATTGCGTTACTTGTCGGAGCTGGTTTGCATATCGGACAAGAAGATATTCCTCTAACCGCAGCGCGACGTCTCTTACCGAACACTGTGATCGGCGTATCGGTAGCAACCGTCGCGCAAGCGATTGAAGCAGAACGAGATGGAGCATCTTATTTAGGTGTAGGTTCTCTATTTGCGACGTCATCGAAAGCAGACGCCGACTCGATGCCACACACGATGCTTCAAGCGATTCGCGAAGCCGTGCGCTTACCTTTAATTGGCATTGGCGGAATTACGGCAACGAATGTCGCTTCTCTTCCTATCCCATTAGAAGGATATGCGGTCATCTCGGAAATTTTTGCTAAAGAAGATCGACGGCGTGCTGCACAACATATGACAGATGCTGTACGGGAATGGCATCAATCTCTTCAGAACAGGGTATAATCCGTTCAGAGGTGATTGTATTGAAATGGCAGACGATCCGTTTTCGGGGCTATTGGATCCGGTATCGATTGGAACCACAAATCATTCGCGTGGATAATCGGGGGATCTACCATTTGGGGAAAATTTTATTTCCGCGTCCTAATCGTGTATCTTATGAAATGGCTCTCTTGCTGAAGGAAAAGTATGAAAGACGCTACAAACGTCCGTTGTATATCAAGACAAGTTCGATCGCTACAGAAATTTGGGGACACACCCACTTAGACATCTATTATCGAATACTGCTTCGTCTCCCGATTCCTGCTCGATTACGTAAGCGTTATAGGAATCGATTGGAGAGTACGAAGATCATCGATATCGGTGTACGTGCGGTCGATCAAAATCGAATCGTTTGGGATATCGGTGATTACGTAGGGGGATGGGTTGTATTTTGGCTCATTCGTAGGCGGATGCGCTGAACTTGCAAATGTCCTGTTTCTCATGGTGCAATATAGAAATAGAAACGAGGTGACGGACATGGACATTCCCCGTTGTGAAACGATTGCTATTGATGAACAGCGTGCGTCTGAGATTGGACAAGTCGTTGATACGATTCCGACGCTTGAAATCGGAAAATTATTTAAGATCCTTTCAGATGCGACACACTACGAATCGTTTATGCGTTGACGATCGAAGAGGAATTGTGCGTTTGTGATGTCTCTGCTTCTGTCGACTGCTCGATTGCGACAGCATCTCATCATCTTCGCTCCCTGTTAAAACAAGGGCTCGTCAAGTTTCGTAAAGATGGAAAAGCCGTGTATTATTCTTTAGATGACCATCATGTGTCGTCGCTTGTTCATATGGCGATGGAGCATGTACAAGAGGGAAAAGCAGTATCTGAATAATTCTTAGAGTAAACGAAAAGCGCAGCTTTGGCTGCGCTTTTCGTTTACTCTAAGGACGATTCGTCTGACTTGTTAGGTGCGAACCGGTGGGAAAAAAAGATTGTCGCACTAATTAATAAAAAGGACAGAATAGAGAGACTGAGACACATCCATTTATATGTAGCGACTAAAGTATCTGATTGTTGTAATTTTGCTTGAAGTGTCTTATACAAATCATCTTTCACACGAGATAAGTCCTCGAGAATCGTTTGTGTCGTTTGCGTCGTTTGTTTGGCAAGGCGCTTTGCTGCCGTTGGACTCTGACGCTCATAGACGACGAATACTCGTTCAATCTCGGACTCCCAGACATTATTGCGACGTAGTAAATCCTTGATTGCTCCTGGCGTGGTCGACGATTGATTTAGACTGTTTCGTAAATCATGAATTTTAGAAGTAGAAAAGTAATACTGTTCGAGATAACGACTATCTTCATACAATAAAAGACCACGCACCGCATTGGCACGATCTCGGTTATGTTCAACCAACTGGTCCACTTGATTGATTAACGGTATGTCATGATCCTTCATTTGCTCTGTTATCGTTGCAATCGTCCGATAACCGGATAGGGCGTAAATGATTGGGATAGAAGCGAATAAACTGATCAAAAGGATCAGCAGAATACGCTGACGCCAAAGTGAGTGCATGCAATCATTCCTTTAAATAAATAGACATGTCATAAGCTTAACTACTATCGCAAAAAAAGTGAAGCCTGTCCATTTTTTGAATAGGGAGAAGAAAGTAAAAAAATCAGTATTCCGAATAAAAAAGCAGGAAAGCTGGTGCAATACGAGAAGCTGTTTTAAAGTAAACGAAATAGAAAAAGCACAGCTAGGCTGCGCTTGAGTTTAAAACGAATACGAATGTTCCTTATAATTCCCAAAAATAGTATGGATTTCTGAGAACGTAACGAACGCGTTAGGTTCGACAGAAGAAACGATTTCTTGCAAACGGACGATTTCATTATTTTGAACGACGACATAGACCATTTTCTTCGTTCGGTTGGAGTATCCTCCCCGTGCATCAAGGATCGTCACACCACGACCAAGTTCTTTTGTGATGACTTCATTTATTTCATCCGCCTTTTCGCAAATAATGATACATTGCTTAGAAGCGGAATAAAAACTGTAAACCGTTTGAAGAGCTTTGGCGCGAACGAAGCTCATGATAAGAGCATACATAACGTGTTTCAAATCGAAGACCCACCATACCAAGATATAGATGACAAGATCTTGTATCAGAAATATGCGAGGAAGTGGCCAATTATGAAAACGAGCAAAGAAAAACTTTCCAAGAATATCGAGTCCACCTGTCGATGCGCCACCAAAGAAAATCAATGCCATCGCAAGACCAGAGACTAGACCGGCAAAGATGGAGGCAACAAGCGGATCGTTCAATGACTCGGGAACGATCTGAGTCGGAATCCAGTCGATTAAAAAAGAAGAGGCAACGACAATGATGCCAGATAAGAACATGAATCGCTTTCGTAAGAAACGGAAACCTAAAAGGAAGAGGGGAATGTTTAAGAGCAATTGGGTTAATCCGATTGGGGTGTGGAAAAGCTCTTGAAGGACAAGCGTGATCCCCATGATACCACCTGATCCGATATCATTTGGAGATAGTAGTAAGCTGATGTACAAGGAATACAGCAACGTACCTATGATTAAAAAACTGATTTTTTCAACTCTCTTTTTCTGTGGGTGTGTTGTAGTCATGGCATTATGATGAGTGACCTCATGCTCCTCCTTCTGTGAGTATCTGCCTGCAAGAGTACGCCCATATGCATAAAATTTCAACCCTTCTTATGAAAAAAGATGAAAAAGGGTAAGTTTTTTTAGGAAGGTGATGAAAATGAAGAAAACATTCTTGATTATAGGCTGTATTTGTTTAGGCGTATTGGTGGGGATTCGTCTTTTTCAACAACCAGACGAAGAAAACCAACGATCTATTTGGCATGATGGTGATCTCGTAGCTAGACAAGTCGGTGCTTCCATGATGAATACGGTAGCTGTTCGCCAATTAGCTGAACAACTCCCGTTTTCATCAGAATTAAAACAGGTAGATGTCGAAGGAGAGTCGTTACGGCTCGCTTATGACGTCACAGGCAAAGAACGGCGTGCTTGGATCGGGACCGATACTGGTACATTACAAATGAATCAGGATTTCTTGAACGCTCGCTTATCAAAAGTACTTATGCATCATACGCTCGTTTTATTTTCGACGATTCCTGACTTGACCAATCTTGAAATTCACTATACCGATCCCTATTCGAAAGCTGATTTTAAGATAGATCGTAGCGCGTTCGACATCTATACACCATCTGACATCGAACGCGCTACGTCATCGTCTGGACGTTTTAATCGTGTCGTCATCGATGGATATGTGCTTGATTCCTCCAGACGACAAACCTTTTTCGAGCGTTTCGCATCAGGATTTTCGATTCAAACTAATTAATTGTATAAAGCAAGAAAAGGCATTTTTCACAATCTCGACACAATGATATCGTTTACATCTCGTTCTTTTATGAAAACGATAAAACAGGTCTAATCAAGACTTGAACATCTCTTAAGATGGAAGTATTATAATAAATGAACAAACATTGTGAAGTGTTGAACAAAAGGAAGAGAGGTTTCTACAATGAACGAGGTAGAAGCATTAGAAGGGTTACGGAATAAAGCAATCAAGTCGACACGTATGCTACAACTGCGTCCTCTCGAATACTTAGTTCGTGCTATGTTAGCGGGGATATTCATTGGATTTGCAATCATTTTTACCTTAAAAGCAATTAACGGGCTGTATATGGCAGAATCACCTGCCGCGACACTTGTCGGTGGATTGACGTTCGGAGTGGCACTCGTCTTGATCATTTATGGCGGTGCAGAACTGTTTACAGGGAATACGATGTATTTCACGACGGCAACGATGCGCGGCTATACAACGAAGATGGATACGATGAAAGTCTGGTTGATTTGTCTGATCGGAAATGGTCTTGGAGGATTAGCATTCGCATTACTCTTCTCTCAAACAGGTATCTTACAGGAACTTGGAATGAACAATTGGTTGTTTGCTGTATCGGAAACAAAAATTCATCATTCGACGTGGGAAATCTTTACCCGGGCAATCTTCTGTAACTGGATGGTCTGTTTAGCAATTTTCATTCCGAAGAACATGAAGAATGAATTAGCGCAGATCATGATGATGATGGTACTTGTCGCAGTCTTCTTCGCATCAGGATTTGATCATGTCATCGCAAATATGGCATTGTTCTCTATCGCATTAATCGTGCCACATCCGGATACGATTACGTTTGCAGGAGCCATGCACAATCTGTTACCGGCTTTAGCTGGAAATATCATCGGTGGAGCAGTCTTCATGGGAATGATTTATACGTGGTTGAATAAAGAAAAACTAGAAATAGATGAATCACGTCAATCTACGGCACCGGTTCATATCGCTTCTAAACAAAATGCATAATGAAAAAGCAGCTGTCGCGACAGCTGCTTTTTCATTCATTCCATATGTTGAAAGCGATCAACATCTGCGGCGAGTTCTTCGTAAATCGTTTCGACGATTTGTGCGTCATCAAAGAGTCCGAGGACGTTATCGTCCGGTAAGGCGTCAACAGGAGACGTAAAGTACAGAACTGCCGTTAGCAATAATTGTTCTTGCTCTGCATGCATCTCGAATTTTTTCTGATAGAGGGCACGAAGCATTTCGAGTAGTTGTTTTAATTGGAAATAAAGGACGAGTTCTGCCTCGCGTTCGATATCAGAACTTTCCGTAGACGCGATATCTTGTGTCAGATGTGCGAGTCCGATTTCTGCTCGAATCAACAATTCTTGTTGTGCTTTTTCATCACCGACGAGATCGAGTGCCTGTCGGTGAAAATACGTATAAGCTGATTTAAAATCTCCGGGGGTGAATTCCATGGTGATGCCTCCTTCTCTTCTCTTTCTAGTTTCGCCTTATTTCTTGCAAAATTGCAACTATTTCGTGAAAATAAAGATACAAGAAAGGGGATTACATAATGCCGACACAAGCAGAATTACAACAGTACGCGTCTTTAGCAGTGCGTACCGGGATCAATCTACAGCCAGGACAACAATTGGAGGTGCGAGCGGGAATCGAGAATTTACCACTTGTTCGCGAAATCACACGTGTAGCATATGAAGTAGGTGCTACGCAAGTATATGTACAATGGTCAGATGATGAGATGACGAAAATCCGTTATTTTGATGCACCAGAAGACTCGTTTGATACATTCCCGGATTGGTTAAAAGCACGTTACGATCAGCTTGCAGAAGAAAAAACAGCATTCTTATCGGTCGTCAGCGAAGATCCAGATTTATTAAATGGTGTTGATTCAAGTCGAATCGCGCGTGCGAATAAAGCAGCTGGTATTGCTCTCGCCAATTGGCGAAAGTTCGTCATGAGTGACAATGTCAGCTGGTGTGTTGTAGCAGCACCTTCTGAAAGCTGGGCGAAGAAAGTATTTCCTGATGCAGAGGAACCGATTGAGGAACTGTGGGCAGCTATTTTGAAGGCAACACGTGCTGATCAAGCGGATCCGGTTGCTGCATGGGCGGATCATGATCATAATCTGCGTTCAAAAGCGAAATTCCTGACAGAGAAGAAATACAAAACATTGCATTATACAGCGCCAGGAACAGAGTTATCAATTGAATTACCAGAACGTCACGTTTGGTTAGGTGGCGGTGGTCCGAATGCAGATGGTGTTGATTTTATCGCAAATCTGCCGACTGAAGAAGTGTTCACATTACCGAAGAAGACAGGTGTTAACGGTCATGTTTCGAGTACGAAACCACTCAGCTACAGTGGTAACTTGATTGATGAATTTACTCTTTGGTTCGAGGACGGAAAAATCGTCAAAGCGGAAGCGAAACAGGGGCAAGAAGCATTGGATGATTTAATTTCCCTCGATGAAGGTGCCCGGTATCTCGGAGAAGTCGCGCTCGTACCACATCGTTCTCCGATTTCTGATTCAGGTATTTTATTCTACAATACGTTGTTTGATGAGAATGCTTCGTGCCACTTAGCAATTGGTCGTGCGTACTCGACGTGTCTTGAAAATGGTCCTAGTCTTTCAGCGGAAGAACTAGAAGCACAAGGTGCGAACGACTCGATGACGCATGTCGACTTCATGATTGGATCCGCGGATCTATCAATTGAGGGAGAACTTGCAGACGGGACGCGTGAATCAGTCATGCGTGACGGAAACTGGTCGATCTAAATGAATAAAAAGGTGAGTCCAAATACTGGGCTCACCTTTTCTGATTAGATTATTATCAAGCTTCTTCCCCAATGATTTTTACTTCTGTCTCAAGTAAAATACCGAATTTTTCTTGAACGGTTTCTTGTACATGGCGAATGAGTGCAATGTAGTCAGATGCTGATGCGTTTTCGACGTTGACGATAAAACCGGCGTGTTTCTTTGATACTTCAGCACCACCGATGCGGGTTCCTTGGAGTTCACTATCTTGAATCAATTTACCCGCAAAATAGCCTTCTGGACGTTTGAAGACACTACCACAAGAAGGATATTCGAGAGGCTGCTTTGTTTCTCGTTTATGCGTTAGATCATCCATGACTTCCTTGATCAATGCTGGATCACCCTCCGTCAAAGCAAATCGTCCTTCGAGAATGATGTATTCTTTCTTTGAGAAACAACTCGTCCGGTATCCCAGTTCGAGTTCATCATGCGAAATGTTCAACAGATCCCCTTGTCGTGTCAAAACAGTGGCGCTATGAAGGCAATCTTTGACTTCTCCACCGTAGGCGCCCGCATTCATGATCAACGCGCCACCAATCGTTCCCGGAATCCCGCAAGCGAATTCAAGACCACTCAGTTGATGCGCATACGCAACACGAGACGCCTCGATGATTGCTGCGCCACTTTGAGCGACGAGTTCATGTCCCTCGACCGAAATGTCGGTTAACTTTTCAAACGAAAGAACGATACCGCGAATACCGCCATCACGTATGACGAGATTCGATCCGTTCCCGAGCAATGTCAAAGGGATGCCTCGTTCGTAAGCATATCTTACGACAAAAGCCGTTTCTTCATAAGACGTTGGGATGATGAAGAGATCAGCGATTCCTCCCATTTTTGTATACGTATGATATTTTAAAGGTTCATTGATCAGTACAGATTCTTTTGAAATGCCTTCATATAGCCCTGTCATTACTTGTTCAGTCATCATGGTCTCAGTCCTTTTCATAAATTCCTATACAGCGCTTATGCGCTCAAAATATATTTTAACATTAATTGTGCAGTCGTTGTTCAACATACTGTTCCCAAAATACCGACTTATGCCGGGAATTGCAAGCAGTAGGGAGTGAATGTCATCGATTAGTAATGAAAAACATCGCACAGATAGAATAATAGGGAAGAGGAATGAAGGGAAAAGAACTCGGGAAAAGAAACATAAGGAGGCGATGAGGATGGAAAGTGAACGATTATGCATGCGACCATTCGAAGAAGCGGATTTCAGCTTTTACAAGTCACTTGTTCAAAATGAGCAAGTCATGCGCTATATCAATGGTGGCGTTGCTCTGAGTGAAGATGAGGCACGAGAATGGTTCGATCGACAATTGGAACGATACTCGGATGAACGACAAACTGGTTTTTTGCTGTTATTCAAAAAAGAAACGAATGAACCAATCGGTTTCGCTGGATTATTGATGCAGGAAGTGGATGGAAAAGAAGAATTAGAAGTCGGTTATTGGCTCGAACCGAAGCACTGGAAAGTCGGTTATGGTCGTGAAGCAGCGAAACGACTAATGATGGAAGCTTTTAATCGAGGGCATGATCGAATCATCTCGATCATTCATCCCGATAATCGTTCTTCTCAAAATGTCGCTCGTGCAAACGGTCTGAACTGGGAAAAAGATACGATTTTCAAAGACATTCCGGTCACGATCTATGCTGGACAATTATCACGACTTTGTCGTAACTAAAGAGGAGAGTTTTTATGTACGCATTCGCATTTGAGTCTTTTCATCACATGACACCCGATACGTTATATGCATTGTTGAAATTACGAATGGATATTTTCGTCGTTGAGCAGGAGTGTGCATATCCGGAACTAGATGATCAAGATCAACAAGCCACACACCTGATCGTACGTAACGAAAGCGGTCAAATCGTTGGATGTCTTCGGATATACAACCATCCGACAAAAGGATTAGCGATTGGCCGGGTTGCCGTTCATCGTACTCACCGATCAGTTGGATTGGCAAAACAAATGATGGAGAAAGCGATGGATTATTTGCAGGAAAAAGCTACGATCTACTTACAAGCACAAGCGCACTTAGAAGGGTTTTACGGGTCATTTGGTTTCGAAACTGTATCCGAACCTTATTTAGAGGATGATATTCCACATGTAGATATGCAGTTTTACGCAAAGGATTCTAAAAAAGACTTCACGTCGTCGAAGGATGAACCGATGAATAAGTAGAATGAACTTTTCTCGGAGGTGGATCAGTCATGAAGAAAGTGCTGGTCATTTGCGCGCTTAGTTTAATCGGTATCCTCTCTTTAGGAGTCGGTATTTCGTATGCTCAATTGCAAGGGAATTACCGTGATTCTGAGCAAGAATTGATGACGATTTTAGAGCGACAACATGATTTATCGGCTTCCTCCTTTCTTGAAGTGCATGCCTCCTTTTCTTTACAGCATCGGCAAATCATACACGTCCGCCTTCGTGGCGAGCCTGCCATCACATACGAATTCATCCAACCAAAGGATGAAATCGAATATTATGGATCTGTCGGAACAAGTGTTGAAAAGACAGGGAAGCACGATGACGTCTTTCGAAATGCTCATCTAAAAGTCGGGGAAAAATAAAAAAATGGAGGATCTTCCGGAAACAACGGAAGATCCTCCATTTTTTGCTTTTAAGACGATTGGATATTGCGTACACTACGAAGAGATACTGGAATGAGGAGGTCGAGGGAATCATGTGGAAACCCTTTACGAAAAATCAATCAATTGCTCCGGCGTTGCAAGCCTTTCGGGAACTTGACGTCGAGATGTTTCGGACGCACGTTGCTCAACTGAACGATGCGGAACAACGTGCCTTACAATTCATTAAACGATCGCTAGAGCAGGATTCACCTGCTCATTTAGAACTAGCACTGGAGATGAAACAACCGTTCAGCGAAATCGATCGTCTGTTCCAAACGCTTGTCGCGTGTCAAAATCGTCAGCAGTTACTCGAGATGCTATTAGCGCACGGTCTTGACGTCAATCAAGTCTACACACTTGAGGGTCATCGCTCCATCGTCCGGCAGCCGCTTCACTTTCCTGTAGGCCTTTATGCGGCGCGTCATCCAGAGCTATGGACACTTGTCGCTACAAAATTGGATGTTACCTACACAATGCATCTTCAACGAAGTGATCAATTCATGGAGACGCATGAATTAAATCTGCTTGATCTCGTCTTATTACTTGATATCGAAGAAGAATTGACGATTCGAGTGCTGGATCAGCTGAGCGAATGCAAAGCGACCGTTGGGCTAGCAGAACGATTACAGCGTCCGACTTCACCGTTGTTGTTCAAAACAATTGAGACAAATGCCTATCTTCCGACGTTCGTTTATGCGAAACATTACTTTCCATTCTATGCGTTGATTGGACGGCAAACGACGCTCTTTCCATCTTTATTAAAACGTGTGATGCAAGAGCCTGTTGCATCTGAAATCTGTAAGGATGCCTTGCTTGCTTTCCATAACCATCACCCTGGACTTGCTATGACAATGGGAGACGTCTATATCGAACAGTTATTCGGGATGGGTCTGGTGCTTCGTGACGTGGGGCACGTTGATTTTAGAAAAATGGATGCGGAGTATGTGTTACCTGAATACAGAGAGGTCGTCGATCGGTTAAACGATTAACGGGGGAGGATCTGTACTAAATGTATGCCAATAAGAGGTTAACTGGATATCGCAAAACATCGTGGGACGATATAGTCGTAATACGTCTTGCTGTGTTGAAAGAAAAAAGACTTCAAACGTTTGAATCTTCGAACGTCGTAGTTTTTCCTGAAACGTATGGAGTATGCGACTTCCGTAGCCTTGACGTCTCAGCCCAGGTAGACAGGTGATTTCAAGAAGACGAATGTTCGGACCGAGTTTTTGAAATAAAAGTGTACCGACGATCAATTGCTTATCATAGACTAAATAAGGAACCGCTTTTCGCCGGATTAACTTTTCTAAATCAGCAACACTGTGAGGGAAGAAGTGGGTGGATCCTTTGAGGGCATCGTTACGAAGAGCCAGATACGTATCTTGATTGCGTTCATGAACAGCTTTCAAACGCAATGTGGCAGGTTGTCCGTCTGATAATCCGATCAAACGAAATTGTTCGGCATATAAACTGTAGCCAAGCTCTTTCCAAATCGAGGTTACAGAAAGGTCATGTGGTGGAGAAACCTGTACGTGAATTTGTCGACACCCTTGCCGAAGGGCATGCGTGTGTAATGAAATGGCGAGACGACGGAAGGCTTGAATATCGTAGAAAGCTCCGTTCGTTAAACGAACGACATCATGTACGACATGATAGCCAAGTGTCGCCTGGATCTGACCAGACTCGAGGTAACTCCATTGACACTCTTCAAGAGGCTGAAAAAATGAAACATCATACGGCTGTTGATGAGAATGTAGAAGTTGATGGACGTGTCGTCTTTGAACATGAGACAATTGACCGTAATACACGATAGGCAAATTAAATTCCTCCTTTAAGAAAGTGAAGATGGGTACATCTCACTTTTATTTTACAGGAAATAAAAGGTATTTATATCTTTTGTTTCAAATAAAAAGTAGATGGATTCCTGAAGATAAGAAAGAATCGAGGCAAAAATATCATGAAGTATTTTTGGATCATCATTGGGTTATCAGGATTTCTAATCAGTGCGGATACATTGACAGTAGAAGCACGTGATTACGATGAACCGGGCGTGAGTAGTTCGACGACGTATGGTAATTATGGAACGGAAGACCATATCATCGTTGATCGAAAAGAACCAATTTATGAAGGATTCGATTCACCAAACGATATGGCATTTTTATTTGCCTGTATTGCTTTACTGGCAACGGTTGGACTTGGAATCGTTAATGCTTCTGATTGAGATGAATCTGCTCTGAGCCACGAGAATACAAAAAAGCAAGTGACGCTGTCCGTCACTTGCTTTTTTGTATAGTATGAGTGGTTAGGAAGAGAAGGATCCTTAAAAATGAATACGTTTTTTACGTCCGACACGCTCCATACGATCATGCTCTTGTTCTAGTCCAGCGCGCTCGAGGAGGTCGAGATAATAACGAAAAGGAGTCGAACGATGCGAAAAGTAAGGAATATATTCTGTGAACAGCATTGTCTCCGCTCGTTCTAAGGCTCGTAGTAAAATCAGGGCATGCAACTCTGCAAAGCGAATTTCTTGATAAGTGGATAAAGCATCTGCATCGATTCGGACATGTGACTGTAGTTTTTTTGCATGCACGTTCAAGCAATTGATATAGGCTTCTTGGTGTTCTGCTATCTCACAGTGGGCAAGTACGGCAAGTAAAAGATCACTGCGTTCGGCATCAACGTCCATTGGAACTTTCAAGGCAGTATAGAGCGCGCGTTCCATCCACTCGATGCCATGACTATCATTTTTATAATAACCGACTAATTCTTGAAAAAAATCGACTTGTGAGACTTTTAATAGTCGAAAAGGATCGTTACTTAAAAATAAAGGTTCTTCTCCGGCAGCTGACGAAAGAAGAAAGAAAAACTCCTCAAAGGCAATCTGGGTTCCATTTTTGCGATGTGCATAATGGCGTAAATGCTTCAGCAAACGTTTTGCGGTAATATACCAATTCTTTTGTTCGCGAAGCGGTACGATTGGGTTTGGCTCAAGGTACTGTAAGTCGTATGCCAATTGGATGAACCGATCTGTCTGAGCGATGGTTTGTTCGACGGTCGGTTGTTCCTGTTCTTTTTGCAAATCCTTATACTTCATGAACTGTGTCAACATGGCGTCAAACTCTTTCTCTTCGATGACTTGTTTCGGAAGTTGACGATAGATTTCGACGATGATATCGCGAAGGGTCGTATCGCCATACTGTTCCAATAAAAGACGTAGTTTCCGTATTCTCATGATCGACCTCCTTCGCCAAAAAAGCACAGTACAACACTATTCATTTCCCGCTTTTTTCATAAACCGAACCTCTTCATTTGCGCTTTTTAGTCAGAGACGACTATCTTAAATAAGAAGACTCATTACAGAAGGGGACAATTACTCATGAATGAAACCATTCAACATTTACTCAACCACCGGTCAGTCCGGAAATTCAAACAACATCAATTAGACGAAAAGACAATCGAGACACTTGTTAAAGCAGCGCAGGCTGCATCGACATCTTCTTATCAGCAAGCCTATGCGATCATCGGTGTCGAAGATGAAGAATTGAAACGACAACTAGTCGACGTTGCAAGTGGTCAACAATACGTGGCAGAAAATAGTTATTTCTTTGTATTTTGTATGGATTACCACAAACACATGTTAGCAGCAGAACTAGCAGGGGGGGATGTAAGTCGGACGATCGAGACGACAGAAGCACTTGTTGTAGGGGCTGTTGATGCGGGACTCGCTGCTCAAAATTTAGTCGTAGCTGCCGAGTCGCTCGGATATGGAACAGTCTATATCGGTTCACTGCGTAATGATGCCCGTCGTGTCAGCGAGCTCTTACAACTTCCTGATCACGTCGTACCATTATTCGGAGTCGCAGTCGGTCTTGCGGATCAGCAACCTGGTAAAAAACCCCGCCTTCCGATGGATGCGGTCTTCCACCGGAATACGTATACTGATGACGATACGATGCGTGACTTACTGGCACAATACGAAGAGTCGACGTCATCGTATTACGGAGAACGGACCGGTGGTCAACGGACAGAAGGGTGGGTCAAACAGATGGCTGCCTCGATGCACGAACCGAAACGGACGTATCTCCGCGAATTCTTGAAAGAGAAACAAATCGCAAAAGATTGATACGGAGGTATCTGAATGGCAGAACATCAACCACAGCGCTCCCGCTTGGAGCGACGACGCTTAGAACTAGAAGCGCAAGCAAAAGAAGAGGCATTTTCGTCGGAAGAGTCGATTGCTCATGAACCACTTAAGGGACAGCAGGGAACAGAAACGTACCATCGATATGTTGAAGAGCAACGACGGGATCCAAAAAGTACATCGCGTCGTTCTAAAAACAGCGTACTGAAACAGGTCGTACAGATGATCGGGAGCGCAGGCTCGCGATTGTTTTCTAATCAAGAACGCTCGAGACGTTCGAGAAAGACTGGGCGATCAGAGCAATCCGTGCAAAAAAAACCTGACGTATCTTCAAAAGAAGCCTATCCTAAAAAAATCAAGAAAAAACGTCGTTTTAAACGAAAGCTTCTTGGATTGTTTTTGCTGTTGCTCATCGCATTCGTTCTTTTTGCCTCACAACCCTTCACGTTTTTGTTGATCGGTAGTGACGCACGACCTGGAGAATCGTTACGCGGGTCACGTTCGGACTCCCTGTCGGTTATGCAATTCATTCCACTTTCTCGAACGATTCAGTTGACATCGATTCCTCGGGACACGTATACACCGATCTCCTGTGAGAATGGAAAGAAAGATAAAATCACACATGCTTTTGCCTTCGGTGGAGAAGAATGTACACAAGATGCCGTTTCTGGTCTACTCGATGAAGACATCGATGGAAAGATCGTCATCTCCTTCGATAGTTTCATCGGATTAGTTGATCAAATCGGCGGAATCGATCTTGTATCGACAGGAACGTTCTCCGAGCAGGATGCAAGTGGGAAAGCAAATCAGTATTCATTCCAGAAAGGAAAGGAATACCATATGGATGGTGCAATGGCACTTGCCTATTCGAGACACCGTAAAACGGACAATGACGGGGCACGCGCAAATCGTCAGTCGGAAGTCATCCAAGCCGTCGCGACGCACTTGTTGAAGCCAACTGGATGGTCGAAAATTCCGGCAGCGCACACGTATATGAAAGAAGAGATGAACCTCGATTTAAGTGTTCGTGAGATGGCAACAGCAGGTTTATCGATCGCCTTGATGTCAGAACGGAAACACTATGAAATTGAAGCCGTCAGTCAGCGACTGAATGGTATTTTCTATGACTTACCGAATGAGAAGGCACTGCAAGAACTACGTGATCGTCTCGATACGACGTTTTATGGTACCTTGAAGAACTAAAGGGGAGGGGTTTCCTTCTGGTCATTGCGGGTATAAATTGATGTACGTTGCTCCTTTGGTGGATTGTGTTAGGTCATCTCCGAAAGTAACGATTTTTGGACATGACATCATGACATTCCACGAAGGTGACTAACTTATCGAGGAGGGACCCCCCATATGAAAGTACTAGTTGTAGGTGCATCCGGTACGATTGGAGCGCGCGTCGTCAAATCGCTTGCCAAAGGTCATCAGGTCACGGTCATCGTTCGTCACGAACATCTGGTGGAACGATTCGAAAAACTCGGTGTCAAGGCACATTACGTCGATATTGAAACAGAACTCGAAAAAGTCATTGAACATGGAGTCGCAGGACAGGATGCAGTCATTTGTGCGGCGACCGCAGGAGTAGACGGCGAAGCAACGGAAATTGAACTGCTGGATCGGACAGTTGCCTTAAAAACGATCGATGCAGCTAAAAAAGCGCGTGTACGTCATTTCGTACTATTAAGTGCGTACGGTGCAGATCGACCTGAGCAATTTAAAAAGGATGTCTATCCGTTCTATGCTGCTAAGAATGCGGCTGAAGAGCAGATTGAACATAGCGGTTTGACGTATACGATCATTTGTCCCGTTGCCATCACGACTGGTGAAGGGCGAGGTTTAATTGAGGCAGATGAAGATTTGAAAGATACAAAGGATGCAACGATTTCGGAAACAGATGTCGCATCGATTCTCGTTGCTTCCGTTGATAATCGGTCAGTATTCAATCGACGTCTAGAAGTCAAGGAAGGGAAGACATCCTTGAATGAGGCCTTAGGCGGAACCGAGGCAGTCGGTAGCGTCAAAGATAACCGTCAAGTCAAAAAACAATTACCACGTTTTAACTAATCATTTAAAGAACATATCTAAATAAAATGAGGCGAACTCTTTTCTGTTTCCAAAACAGAAGAGTTCGTTTTTTTGTTGATAAAAGAAGACGGTCGAAAAGAGGAAGTCTGCTACACTTAACGAAGAAGGAGGGGATTAGATGTGAAAAAAATGTTGATCTATCTGATCCTAGCGATCGCTATCATCGGCATTGCCTATCAAGGTTATCAAACATACGATGCGAAGCAAAAGAAAGTGGAGCAACAACAAAAACAAGCATCGCAAGGTGGTCTAGAGGTAGGGATGAAAGCCCCGAATCTATCCTTGCGTCAAGAAGGAAAAACAATCGATCTAGACGAAATGAATCATGATGTCTTTGTTATTAATTTTTGGGCGACGTGGTGTCCACCTTGCAAACAAGAAATTCCAGAACTCAATGCCTTTGCACGACATACGAATATACCTGTTTATGGCATCAACGTCACGACATCGGAGCGGCGTGTTTCAGATGTTGCCGATTTTCTGAAGCAGACACCTGTTGAATATCCCGTGTTGTATGATCGAACAGGAAATTCAGAAGACGCCTATCGTCTCGTAGCAATGCCCGCAACCTACGTATTAGATCGTAAAGGAACGATTCTTGCAAAACATGTCGGTCCTGTGACGGAACAGATGTTAAAAGAGATGGTGAAACGAACAGGAGGATGACAATGGAACTCCTATGCGACAACTGCTCCTTTCAACAAACATTTCAACTCGGTCAACTAGATGGGTGGCCGACGTTTCCTGCTGTCTTGACACAAGGCGTTGAAGCGTTCATGACAGGTCTGCCGCTTTGGTTCGTACCGTCGATGCATGAACCGGTCTTACAGCGGACGTATGTGGACGACTGGAATCGTTTTCGTTTAATCCAATACTATCAGCTACATCAAGCAGAAGTAGCGGATGATTGGGTACCGTACCAATTAGACTTATATCATTGTCCGACATGTCACCAGTTTTCAAATCGATTTTGGTGTGCTTTATTTTTGCAATTGGATGTCGTACAGCCACAGTATGTGTGTCCAAACGATCAAACCATATTAGAACGAATCGAAATATCTGATGTCCATCAGTACCCTTGTCCGTCGTGTAGTCACCATTCCCTATATGTTCGTCGTTAAAGCGAAAAAGCCATTCGTTTCATGAAGGACTGATGAGAGAAATTTTTCTCTCTCTATAGTCAATGCATGATACCGAATGGCTTTTTATCGATCATCAGCCCATTTGCCGAAACGAAAACGTTTGAAAGGAAGAGGGTGATGAATTGCTGACATCTAACGTATAAGTCGTACCGTCAAAAATAATTGTATCGCCTAATCTTGCTTCAGGTGGTAAATAACGTCGTGGAATGAAGCTTGAACCATTTTCCCACAGTAGAACGGCATATTTACCATCAAGTCGCTCCAGCGTACCACGTTTGATCATATTAACTCCTCCCACAATTACATCGAAGTCGTTCCTCGGTCGAACAGGAACGTACTCTCTCTCTATCATTCTCTGTAATTTATATTCTTATGTTTGGTATATTCCCAGTTCGTTTCATCTTTACACATAATTCTTTAAAAAAACGTGATTCCAAGCCGTTTTCATCGTAATTCGGACGTAATTAACTGGAAATAAAAGCGATAGTGGCAGAAAAAAAGATCCGATATGTCATATCGGACCTCTAATATGAAATAGACTTAAGAAGCGAGGGACTGTTTCGTTTCGACTTTAGTCGGACGAAGAAAAGCAAGTAAGAACGTAAACAATGGTGAAAGAAGTAAAAAGAATGCGAACGGGATGTATTCCGTTACCGGAACACCTAGTGTTGAAGCGAAGAATGCTCCGGAAACTCCCCACGGAATGAGTGGATTGACGAGTGTTCCTCCATCCTCTAGTGAACGAGAAAGGAAACGTGGATCAATCTGACGTTCTTCAAAAACCCGTTTAAATGCTTGTCCTGGCAATAAAATCGACAAGTACTGTTCTCCAGCCATCACGTTGACACCGATGGAAGATAAGGCAACAGCAGAGATGATACTTCCATCGCGTTTGAGTCGTGAAACGGTCCGTTCAATGATGACATCGATGACACCGATGCCGCGTAAAACACCACCGAAAGCGAGTGCGAGCATGACGAGGGAAACGGACCACATCATTGATTGCAAGCCACCCTTACTGATGATTGCTGCGACAGTTTTACTAGAAGATTCTAGTTTTAAACCGTTTTGAATGACGGCCATCCAATTTGAAACGTCCCAATTTCCTTGAACGAGACCTGTTAACAATAGACCACTTAAGACACCAGCTACAAGTGTCGGGATGACCGGCATCTTACGCAATGCTAGAACCATGACAAGTAAAGGAGAAAGTAGCGTCCATGGTGATAGATGGAACAAGCGGGCTAATTCCTCTTGTGTCGTTTTCACAACAGTCGAATCGACCGTGCCACTGCTACGTCCAAAGATGAAGAACAAAATAAATGTGATCGTGATGGCAGGAATCGTCGTTCCCATCATGAAACGAATATGATCAAATACGGTAACGTTGACGATTCCCGGTGCAAAGTTCGTCGTATCTGACAAAGGTGACATCTTATCTCCAAAACACGCGCCACTGATGATAGCACCTGCTGCAAGTGCGGGATTGACACCTAATGCGATTGCGATTCCCATTAAGGCAACACCAACCGTACCGATCGTCGTAAATGAACTGCCTGTAAAGGTCGAAACGACCATCGCAATGAGAAGGGCGCTCGGTGCGAACCAAGTCGCCGAAAGAGTGGATAAACCAAAATGAAGAAGGGTCGGCACTGCGCCACTCATCATCCAGACTGCGATCGTTATGCCGACGAGTAACATGATTAAGATTGGTTTAATCGCTTCCCGAATACCTTGAATCATATGATGTTCAACGTCTTCGAACTTAAATCCACGATAAACAGCATATCCTGAGACGAAAATAAGACTGGATAAGATGGCAAGATGCGGTTCGGCTTTAGCACCGAATAACGCGGACAATAAGATGATGATGATGATTCCTAGGATAGCTGCGGATTCACGGAATGACATGCGCATGCTTCCACCTCCTTAAAAGAATATGGATAGATGATAGTCCTCTGTTGCTAACATGCTTTTATGCATGAAAGCAATGAACAAACGCAATCTTAACGAATAATAACGTTGGCGTCAACTATAAGAGATTCGCCAATGAATTAGAAAAGAGTATAAATGTGACGATTTTTTGTCGTAAACGCTTTCTTTTTTTCTTTAAATCTTGCACAATAGGAAGTATCAGATGACATTTTTGTGAACGATGAGGAGGATACATATGTTTACAATGATTTTTGTGGTAGTCGTTGCGATCATGGGTGCAGGCGTATTTGGGATCGATCATCTCGTAGCACAACGTGCTGAAAAGCGTTAAATGAGTGGATATAAAAGAAGTGTTGAAGGGGCTGTCTTATAGAAGACAATCACTTCAACACTTCTTTTTGTATAAAAACTAATAAAAATTCAATTGACAGTATAAATATACATATGTTTAAATCGGTATAACATTCTTTGAAGGGGAGCGTACAGTTATGAAATGTACCATCATCGGAGTAACAGGATACACCGGAATTGAGCTATTAAGGCTATTAGAAGCACATCCTTCATTTGAAATCGTTTGTTTGATGAGTGATTCGATGGCAGGACAATCGATGAATGAGTTATTCCCATTCATGAATAAAAAAACGTATTCATTATTATCTTCCTTTTCCGTAGAACATTTAACGAAAACAGAGACAGACATAGTGTTCTTAGCGACACCGAGTGGGGTCTCGAAACAATACTTAGAACAACTTCAAAATTGGTCCGGTTACGTTATCGATTTAAGTGGTGATTTACGATTACCGTCTGAATCGTATGAAGCTTGGTATGATAAGGAACCAATTGATGCCCAGTTACAACAAAAAGCGACGTATGGTTTACCGGAATGGAATCGTCAAGCAATCAAAACGAGCAGATGGATTGCGAATCCCGGTTGTTATGCGACAGCGGTCCTTCTTGGACTAGCACCATTCGTAAAAGAGAAAAAAATCGATCCCTCTCAAATCATCATCCAAGCATCTTCTGGTCTAACGGGAGCAGGAAAGACGTTGACGACACAGACTCATCATGTCCATTCCAGTGAAAACGTTCGTTTATATAAAGTAAATCAACACCAACATATTCCAGAAATTGAACAGGCACTTCTCGAATGGAGCGGTTCATCGTATCCGATCACGTTCTCGACGCAATTATTACCGATCAATCGAGGCATCATGGCGATCATGACGGTCCAGCCGTTCCTTGATCAATCAGAAGCAGAATGGCGATCCTGGTTGACGGAACAGTATGCAACGGAACCGTTTATACGTGTACAACACAGCGATCCGGAGATTAAGTCCGTCGTGGGTAGCAACCACTGTGATTTGACCATCTATAAGGATGAACGGACAGGGCGCGTTACCATCGTTTCGGTCATCGATAATATGCAAAAAGGTGCTGCCGGACAGGCCGTTCAAAATGCCAACATTCTAGCAGGATTTGATGAAATGTCTGGTTTGACCCAACAACCGATCTTTATTTAAACACTTGGAGACGAAAGAGGAGGAACGCCTGTGTGGCAAGTACGAGTAGAGACCCCATTGACGATCACGACACCGAAGGGATTTCAAGCATCAGGGGTACACGTGGGGCTAAAGCGAAAGCGAAAGGATCTTGGTTTGATTTGGTGTGAGGAAGGAGCAAGTGCCGCAGCTGTCTATACGACGAATCAGGTGCAAGCGGCACCGATTACTGTGACGAAGCAAGCGATTCAGGCGTCACAAGGACGCATTCATGCCGTCCTCGTCAACAGCGGGAACGCGAATGCCTGTACGGGAGAACTTGGTCTATCACATGCGTATACATCACAACAAGCATTAGCGACACATTTCGGGATCGCTCCTGAACAAGTTGTCATCGCTTCGACTGGGATCATCGGTCAACCGTTAGCCATTGATACGTTACTGGCAGGTATTCCACAGCTGATCCCTACAAATGACAAGGATGCCGCGAGTGATTTCGCCCATGCGATCCTGACGACCGATACCGGTACGAAATCAGCTGGTCAACAATACATGCAAGGGGATGTCCAAATTTCAGTATGTGGTGTAGCGAAAGGGTCAGGGATGATTCATCCGAACATGGCGACGATGCTTGGGTTCTTGACGACCGATGCGACGATTGAACCGGATGTCTTACAGACACTATTGCGCCGGACGATTCATCGGACGTTTAACTGCATTACCGTAGATGGAGACAGTTCGACAAATGACATGGTCATGATTTTAGCGAGTGGAGCTGCAGGGGGAGCGCCGATCGTTGAAGGTACGGACGAAGCATTCGCATTCGAACAGGCCATCGAAACGGTTTGTCAAGATTTAGCGAAACAAATTGCGCGGGACGGGGAAGGTGCGACGAAGTTAATCGAAGTGACGGTAAAGGGAACACAAACCGATGAAGTAGCGCGGATGGTCGCTAAACAAGTCGTCGGATCGTCTCTCGTCAAAACAGCAATCTTTGGGGAAGATGCGAACTGGGGACGAATCATCGCTGCTGTCGGAAGTATTAAGGAGCCGCTTGATGTATCAAACGTTGATATTAAAATTGGTTCGCAGTGGGTGTTACAACAGAGCATGCCTATTTTATTTGATGAAACAATCGCATCGCAGGACCTTGCGCAACAAGACGTCCGAATTCATATCAATTTGAATGATGGAGTAGGACAAGGACACGCCTATGGTTGTGACCTGACGTACGATTACGTCAAAATCAATGCGAGTTACCGGACATGACGAAACGAAAAGTTATCAAACTGGGTGGTAGTGTATGGGAGCAATTGGATGCGCGGTATTTCGAGGAATGGAAAGCGTGGGTCGAAACCGGTAACGAACTATTGATCGTGCATGGGGGTGGTCCACTTCTATCGAGTTACTGTGAACAAGAGGGAATCAAACCCGTGTTTCGAGACGGTGTCCGTGTGACGACGGATGGTGTGTTACTCGGGGCGCGACGGATCTTAGCAGGGGAAGTCCAATCCGGGATCGTCCAGCAATTGAATCAGGCAGGAATTCCAGCGGTCGGGATGAGCGGGTTAGACGGTGCGAGCGTCCATGGTAAAAAAGTCAAAGGACTCGGGGCAGTTGGTCAAATTACGCACATTCATCCACGATTGTTCACAGTGTTGAGTACGAATGGTTATGTGCCGGTCGTCACATCCCTTGTCACAGGGGAACAAGGTGTGTTGAACAGTAACGGGGATGCGTGTGCCATTGCTGTCGCGAAGGCTTGGTCCGTCGACCGATTTGAATTGTTGACGGATGTCGAAGGTGTAAAAGTAAACGGTGACTATCAATCAGAAATCACGTCTGCAGCTATCGAAGCTGCGATCGCGTCGGGAGAAATTTACGGGGGAATGATTCCGAAGGTCGAAGCGATGATGCAGGCCACTCAGCATGGTATTTCAGAGGTCGTCATTCGATCGGGAAAAAATGCGTTAGCTGCAGGGACACGAATCAAGGAGGAATTACATGAGTGCACTACTACCCACTTATCAACGTACTGATGTGGAATTGGTCAAAGGACAAGGATCGATCGTAGAAGATGCGACAGGAAAGACGTATCTTGATTTCATCATGGGAATCGCTGTATGCAACACAGGGCACCGTCATCCTTATGTTCAGCAACGGCTAGAGGAACAGTTGAACCGAATTTGGCATACGTCGAATCTGTTTCAAATCGCGGCACAAGAGCGGGTCGCCGAGCGACTGACGGAAGACAGTCATCTCAGTCATGCTTTCTTTTGTAACAGTGGTGCTGAAGCAAACGAGGCGGCGTACAAACTCGTTCGAAAATGGACAGGGAAAACAGAAGTTGTCACGTTTAAACAATCTTTCCATGGTCGGACATTTGCGATGATGGGCGCAACAGGACAGGAAAAAATCAAAGCGGGATACGGGGAGATGGTGAATGGATTCAAACATCTACCGTTTAACGAGATGGAAAGCCTATCAGCAATTACGGATCAAACTGCTGCTGTATGGCTTGAAATCATTCAAGGAGAGGGTGGGGTCGTCGTCGCTGACGATGCGTGGCTAGAAGCGTTGGTGAAGAAGGCGCAGCAATACGATGTCAAAATCATCGTCGATGAAGTGCAAACCGGAATTGGTCGGACGGGTTCACGTTTTGCATTTGAGCAGACACCACTCGTACCGGATATCATCACCCTTGCGAAAGGACTTGGAAGTGGACTCGCGGTTGGTGCACTACTCGCAACGGAAGAGGCAGCAGAAGTATTCACGCCCGGATCGCATGGTTCGACATTTGGTGGAAATCCACTCGCGATGACAGCTGCAGAAGCAACACTTGACCTCTTGTTAAGTGACACTGTCATGGCAGACATTCAAGAAAAAGGTGAATATTTACGTCAACAATTAGAAAAAAAATTACCCAAGTCGATCGTGAGTTCTATTCGTGGTCGTGGCTTGATGATTGGTATTGAATGTACGATGCCTGTCGCACCGCTGATTGACGGCTTACGTGAGAATGGTCTTCTTGTCGTTTCGGCTGGTCCTCATGTCATTCGCTTGTTGCCATCGTTATTCGTGACGGAACAAGAACTCACGCAAGCCATCGAAAAAATACAACTCGTTTGTCAACAGGAGGTCATCGTATGAAACAATCCGGAAAACTAACGCTTGCGAACGGAACGACGTTTACCGGTTCGTGGCAAGGAACAGTTCCAGTCAAAGGAGAAGTCGTCTTTTTTACTGGGATGACAGGATATCAGGAAGTCTTAACGGATCCATCTTATCAGGGGCAAATTCTTGTCTTCACATATCCGTTGATCGGTCAATACGGTATTCAAGCGGAGGCGTCAGAAAGCAACCAGATTCAAGTCGCTGGTGTCATCGTTCAAACTTTGGCTGAGGATGGGCAAGGAACATCACTCGCAAGCTGGCTAGGCGAAGCGAATGTTCCGGTTTTGTCGGGAGTCGATACGCGTTCCCTTGTACATCTATTACGAACGGAGGGCGACCAATTCGGAGACATGATGCAAGAAGATATGGCAGTCACTGCGTCAATCGATACAGCATACATCGCCTCTGTGTCGACGACTTCAAACGTTGAATACGTTCCGGAAGTCGAAGAGGGTCATGTCGTCTGTATCGATTACGGTGTGAAACAATCGATGATCGATGCTTTGCTTGAACGCCATATGCGTGTGACGGTCGTGCCATACGATACGACACCGGAACGGATTCAAGCACTGGCACCAGACGGTCTGCTGTTTTCCAATGGACCTGGTGATCCGACGCAACTAGATCCATTCCTTTCAGAAATCCGTGAACTGGCGACGAGCTATCCGACACTTGGTATTTGTATGGGACACCAAGTTCTCGCTCATGCGTTCGGTTGTACCTTATTAAAACAACATCATGGACACCGAGGAGCGAATCATCCTGTACGTCATCTAGCATCCGGACAAGTATTCATGACGTCTCAGAATCATGGTTATGCCGTTGATGTTAAAAGCATCGAAGCGTCTGAGATGGAACTTGCGTATGAACACATCAATGATGGATCCGTTGAAGGATTGATTCATCCGGCTCTACCGATCATGACAGTCCAGTTTCACCCAGAAGCGAGTCCAGGACCGACAGAGGCGATGGTCGTCTTCGATCAATTCGTAAATACCGTATTACATCAGGAGGTAGCATATGTGGGATAAACAGAAAGTACTCGTCATCGGTTCGGGTCCGATCGTCATCGGACAAGCAGCAGAATTTGATTATTCCGGCACACAAGCCTGTCAGGCGCTTCGAGAAGCGGGATGCGAGGTCATCTTAATGAATTCGAATCCGGCTACTATCATGACGGATCCGAGCACGGCAGATCATGTCTACATTGAGGCGATGACTCTTGAAAAAGCAACAGCTATCATCAAACAAGATCGACCGTCCCATCTCCTAGCGACGGTCGGCGGACAAACGGCACTCAATCTTGCAATGTCACTCGAAGAAGCAGGAGTACTTGAGCAATACGGTGTCGAACTCCTAGGGACATCGCTTGAGACGATCCGAGACGGAGAAGATCGCGAACGATTCAAGCAAAAGATGATCGAGCTCGCGCAACCGCTCCCGGAAAGTCAAACGATCGAATCGTTAGCAGAGCTTGAAGAATTCATGGCAGTACATGGTGTCCCACTCGTCATCCGACCAGCCTTTACGCTCGGGGGAACGGGCGGTGGAATTGCGCTGACAAAGGACGAAGCACGTCTGCTAGCGCAAAACGGCTTACAAGCAAGTCCGATTTCACAGTGTTTGGTTGAAGTGAGTATTGCTGGTTATAAAGAAGTCGAATATGAAGTCATGCGTGACAGTGCAGATACGACGATCATCGTCTGTAACATGGAAAACATTGATCCCGTCGGTGTCCATACCGGAGACTCTGTCGTCTTTGCACCGATTCAATCGATTTCGGATCGAATGAATCAGCAATTGCGGACGGAAGCGCGTAAAATCGTGTCGCACCTCGGTGTCATCGGTGGATGCAATATCCAGTTTGCGATCCACCCGACGGAAGAACGCTACTTCGTCATTGAAGTCAATCCGCGTGTCAGTCGCTCTTCAGCACTTGCTTCCAAAGCGACGGGGTACCCGATTGCGAAATTAGCGACGCGTCTTGCACTCGGTGAGCGACTCGACGACTGTATCAATCCTGTCACGAAGGAGACGATGGCGAGCTTCGAACCGACGATGGATTATATCACGGCAAAAGTGCCTTGTTTCCCGTTCGATCTATTTACTGACAGTAACCGGACACTTGGTACACAAATGAAGGCGACCGGTGAAAGTATGGCGATGGGGAAGACGCTGGAAGAAGCGTTACAAAAGGCGTGGCGTGGTGCAGGAGTCGAGCAATCGCCTCTTTATCCGACATGGATGAAAACAGCGGAGGCTGGCGTATTGTGGAAAGAAATAAAAGTGCCGACGGACCGTCGTCTGCTCGCGATGTTAGCACTACTAGATCGTCAGGAAACGACCGTCGAAGAACTCGTCGAACAGACGAAAGTACAAGCTTTATTCGTCAAAGTACTCCAGCGCCTCGTCGATCAGCAACAAAAAATTGATTTATCGAATGAAAGTTCTTTAAAACAGACAAAAATGATGGGCTTCACGGACGAACAAATTGCCTTTCTGACGGGTGTCGGTGCTGTAGACGTCGAGCATTTACGTAAAGAGAAAGGCATCCTTCCTGTCTATCATATGATTGATACATGTGCAGGAGAGTTCAAGAGTGCAACTCCTTACTTCTACGGAAACTGGAGTGGTCAAACGGAAGTCACTGCATCGACGAAAAAGAAAGTCGCTGTCATCGGTGCGGGACCCATTCGGATCGGTCAAGGAATCGAATTTGATTATTGTTCCGTTCACGCGGTACGTGCACTACAAGCATCCGGTTATGAAACGATCATGATCAACAATAATCCGGAGACCGTCTCGACCGACTTCGAAGTCGCAGATCGCCTATATGTCGAGCCGCTGACACTCGAAGACGTCATGCATGTCCTAGAAGCAGAGGATTGCCAAGATGTATTAGTCCAGTTCGGAGGACAAACGGGGATTTCGCTTGCGTCTGGTTTGGAGAACGCCGGTTATCATCTTCTTGGAACGACGGCAGCTGTCATCGATCAAATGGAAGACCGTGAGCGGTTCTATCAATTTTTAGACGACATCGGTGTCAATCGTATTCCAGGACAAGAAGTGGCGACACACGAACAAATGATAGAAGTCGCAACAACGATTGGTTACCCGGTCATGATTCGTCCTTCCTATGTCATCGGAGGTAAGGGGATGCATATCATCCACGATCAAGAGCAATTAGAGACGATCGTTTCCGAATTAGCATTCCCTGTCCTCGTGGATGCCTACCTCCAAGGAAAGGAAATCGAAGTCGATTGCATTACGGACGGAACAACGACGTACGTTCCGATTTTGATGGAGCAATTGGAACGGGCAGGAGTTCACTCTGGAGATTCGACGATGATTCTACCACCTGTATCGCTCAGCGCAACCGTTCAGAGCGAAGTAGAACGAATTGCACAGATGATCGGGCAACGGATGGATTATAAAGGAGCGTACAATATCCAATTCGTCTTGCATGACGATCAGGTCTACGTGCTAGAAATCAATCCGCGTGCCTCCCGCACGTTACCGATCGTCGCCAAAGTAACGGGTCAACCAATCTTGCAGTGGGCAGTCCAAGCTGCTGTCGGTCAAGCGGTCGCACTACCAACAGAACAGACGAAACTTAATTTCCATGCCGTCAAGACCCCTGTTTTTTCAACGCTGAAACTACAAGGAGTCGATCCGAAAACAGGCCCTGTCATGCGTTCGACAGGTGAAACGTTGCAATGGACGACAGACGGACTGGCACTGGAGCGTTTCATTTTCGACGAGACGACGAAACGACATTTGACCGCAAGAGACATCATCGTTGCTGGAGCAGATACCGAGGCATTCGGAACAGGTGTAGCGTTAGATGAAACGATCGACTGGGCACAATGTGCGATTTTCTATTCACACGTGACAGAAGAAAAAACGAGTCGCGAAGCAGCGCTTGCTGCCGGAGTACAAGTTCTGACAGAACCTGAACTAGCACAGTATCATCTACAAGCGGTAGAAAAGTCCCCTTATGCTGTGAAGCCACTTCATACATGGACAGAGCCGATCAAGGAGGAAGTACAATGAAGACGATGCAACAACTGCAACATTTTTTGACGATGGCGGAACTGACGCCGGAAGCATTGACGGAGCTATTGGCACTCGCGAAAGACATCAAGCATCAACCAAGCGTTTACCAAAACGTATTAAGCCATAGAAAAGTGGCCTTATTGTTTGAAAAGGCATCGACGCGGACACGCCTATCATTTGAAGTGGGTGTCGTCGAACTCGGCGGACATCCAGTCGTACTGAGTGGAGCAGATATGCAAATCGGTCGGGGGGAGCCGCTTTCTGATACGATTCAAGTCATGAGCCGTTACGTCGACGCCCTGATGATTCGGACGTTCGGTCATGAGATCGTCGACACGCTGGCGGCACACGGCACGATTCCAATCATCAATGGATTGACGGATCTACACCACCCGTGCCAAGTCCTTGCTGACTTGTTGACGATCGAAGAGACATTCGGAACCCGGCCTGGAAAGATTTTGACATATATCGGGGACGGGAACAATATGGCGCATTCGCTAATGATTGGTGGAGCGCTCAGTGGAATGGAAGTCCGAATTTGTGCGCCAGCAGCCTATGCTCCTAATCCACAAGTCGTTCATGAGGCACAAGCCATCGCAAAAGAAACAGGTGGAAATATCATCGTCATGACGGACCCTAAGGAAGCAGCGAGTGGTGCGGATGTCGTGTATACGGATGTCTTCGCAAGCATGGGGCAAGAGGAAGAAGCGACGATGCGTCTGCAAGCATTTGAAGGATATCAGGTCAATGACAATATCATGAATCAAGCGAATGATGAAGCCATTTTCTTGCACTGCCTGCCGGCACACCGTGGGGAGGAAGTCACGGCAGACGTCATCGATGGCAAGCAATCTGTCATCTTCGATCAAGCCGAGAATCGTCTCCATGCACAAAAAGCGTTACTCGTCACATTACTTGGATAATCATAAAAGACTCGGTCGCCGATTTAGCGACCGAGTCTTTTGGTTGATGAAAGTTAATCGTAGTGACGCCGTGCTAATCGTTCCTCGTGTTCTTGTTTGACTTGTCGCTTATTTTTTTCGTGCAGACGTTTCATGAACGGAGTCGTTTGCCAGGATGGTGCCCAGTCAGATTCTTTTCCGGCACGGAGCGCGAGGATATAATCATAGCTCTGATGAAGTCGTTCAATCATCTCTGTTCGGACATCGCAAATGTGACCGTGTCCGGGAATCAAGAGTTTGACTTCATATTCATAAATGAACGACTCGAGTAGTTCGAGTGTCGTCAAATATTCAGAGGAATCGTGTTCAATCAAAGGGATTTCAACATCGGAAGCATAATCACCGCAGACTAACAAGTGAAGTGGCATGACGATGAAGGAAAGGTGAGTCGCTTCATGACCGGGCGTCATAAAGAAGATCAGCTTCGTCTGTCCAATCGTCAAAATCGTTTCAGACTCATGGATCACATGCGTCACATCTGGAAATAGCACGGGGGAGTCGATGTAAAATTCATCGTTAAAGTCTTGAACGGCTTTGAGCGCTTCTTGTCGATCGACATCGATGAACGGTTTAGAAGCGATGACGATGGCATCCGTAAAGGCGTAAGCACCTAAAATATGATCAAAATGAGCATGCGTATAGACGACATATAATGGTCGTTCACGACGCACGATTTCAACGTCTCGACGAATCGTTGCAATCTCATCAGGAAGCCAGCCAGGATCGACGACAATCAGACAATCAGGCGTCTCGATCAATGTTGAGGTCGTTTTCATAAGTGTACTTTGATAAATCGTCACGCCAGGCATTTTCATCTGAATCATACGAATCCTCCTTTACGAATCTCTATCTATATCGTTGTATACCCATAAATTCGTTGGAATCATCAGCAGAACCAATAAAAAAGACGACTCGCACGCCGCGAGTCGCCTGCCCTCTAGAGGGAAATGGTCCTAGACCTATGTTATGTCATAATTGGAGCGGGTGAAGAGAATCGAACTCTCGTCATCAGCTTGGAAGGCTGAGGTTTTACCATTAAACTACACCCGCGTATTGGCTACATGAAATATAGTAGCATAGCAAAGAGAGCATTTCCATAACTTTTATGAAAAAAGGCAATTTCTTTTGAGATTCAGTGTACAATAATACTAGTTAATCGTTTGCACTGGTAATCTTGATTTGTAATATGGGTAAAGTTGGGTAGAGGAGAGAGTGTCTGGTGAATGAAGTAAGAGTTTGGAGCGAACAGCCGATGGGAAAAGGATGGGAAGCAATTTGTCATCACCAATTCGATCGTCATCGCTTATTGATAGGAGAGTGGTTCCATAACGTAGGTGTACTTGCTTTTTCCATCAATCAAGATGCGGATTTGTTACCGGATGTCCTTCCAAACACATTCGATCTGCCGCTCGTCTCGGAACGTGTGCAGCGAGTCATTACAGCATATGCGCCCTTTTCTGTACAATGTCTCAAGGTACATCTTGAGACGAAGGACGGAGTGGTTCCGTACTATCTTCTCAATCTCTTATCTGTCAGTCGGATCGAACATTTACATACGACGGATGTATTCCGTCCGATTCCGAGACGGCGCGTCTATTTTTTGACAGAGCGACGAATCAGCGATTCGATATGTCCGCATCATCTTATGCGAGATGAGCGAACACATCGCATGTTCGTCTCTGCTCAACTCGCTCGACAATTCGAGCGTATGGCTGTGACGGGTATTCGCTTTGAAGAGATACAAAGAATGGAGGAATTCAAATGAAACAGTACACAGTCGATCATTGGATCACGCTAGAATATCCAAAGGTATTTGAATATCAAGAAGAAGAAACATACGTCAGTTTTTATTCAACAGACGAAAATGCAATGGGCACACTACAATTATCCATTTATGAGTCCGATTCAGAAGAACTGACACCGTATGAAGCGGCAGAACAAGAAATCAATTTGTTGGTAGAAGAGTTCGGCATCGAACTAACGGGAGCACTTGAAGTCCGCCGTAATTCAACAAAAGAAGCATTGCTAGCAGTAGACGGGAAAGAAGAAGATATCTTCTTACGCATCTATGCGTATTCAGACGGGGAACGGCTAGTCCTATTGACATACTCCGCAGAACGCGAGACGCTTGAAATCGAGGAAATCGAAGCGATGATTTCTTCACTAACTTGGATTCAATGAAGTACACAATAGATTGTTCAAAAGGCAGCAGATCCAAGGATCTGCTGCCTTTTTGTATCGATCGATATGACTTAAGAAGAACGAGAAGATGAGCGTGTAGCTGCAGGGTTGACTTGTTTATTCAACCAGCTCGCGATATCTGCGAAAACGCGGATACGTTCGAACTCATGGAAGAGCTCGTGGCGTAACCCTTTATAAATCGTCAGCTGTACGGCATCGACACGGACACGGTTATACATATCGAACAGATGATGGATACCTTTGCCGTCAAATGCGACCGGATCATCGCCACCCGCGATCAACAAGAGCGGTAAATGTCGCGGGTGCTGATAGATGGAGGCAAGTGCGTTGACGAGTTTCGTTGCGTGCAAGAGTTCATGGAAGAACCCGAGTGTGACCGTTTGACCGGATAACGGATCTTCATCATAGCGCATGACGGATTGTGGATCCGAAGAGAGCCAGGCATTTTTCGATAGTGCCGGGAAGAAACGTAGATTATAGCGTCCGAAGACCAGTTGTCCGAAACGTTCAGCAAGATGTGTAGAAGAAAGCTGATTGATTTGGCGTTCGACGAGCTTTTCGCTGATGTTACCGAGTAAACCTGTGCTCGTCGGAGGGCCGCTCGCGATGATTCCTGCTACCGTGTGACCGAGTGTTTGACCAATCCGGCGAGCGATCAACGAACCAAAACTGTGACCGAAAATGAATACTGGTAACGTCGGGTAACGTTCTTTGATGTCAGAGACGAGTTCTTCTGCGTCCTGCATCAATTGATTAAAACCTTGATTAGGTTCAAGATGACCGAGTGTCCCGCGCTGTGCAGCTTGAGTTCCGAAACAGCGCAAATCTGCGATGATCGTGTGGTAATGATGAGCATAGAGGAATTCTGCGAATTCCTCATACCGTGCGCCATGCTCCATCATCCCGTGAAAGACGATCACGACTCCTTTCGAATCATGTGCTTCGAGGCTATGCAATGTCGTAGTATAGCCGTCAGAGGCTATCCAGTGTGAATGATCAATCGTCATGTAACTCATCCTCTCATTAAGAAAGTCCGAATACCTGTCCGTCTTCCGAAACGCCCATATGGAAGGCAGCAGGAACCGCGGGTAATCCCGGCATCGTTAATACATTCCCAGTCAATGCAACGATGAATCCTGCACCAATCGATGGTCGGATTTTACGAACTGTAATCGTGAAGTCTTCGACACGACCATATCGAGCGGGGTCATCGGTTAAAGAAAATGGCGTTTTTGCCATACAAATCGGTAAATGATTCAATCCCATCTCCGTACACCGTTCGAGTTCGCGGAGGGCTTTGTCTTCAAAATGAACGTCGGCTGCGCCATAGACACGTTTTGCGATACGTTCGATCTTTTGACGAAGCGGCAACTCGTCAGGGTACAGTGGACGGAACTGGCTTGGTTCCTCAAGTGCTTGCATGACTTCCGCGACGAGTGCTTCACCGCCGGCACCGCCTTTACTGAAGACTTCGCTTTCCGCCACACGAATATTTCGTTCCTGGCACCATGTCAAAATCATGTTCCGCTCGGCTTCCGTATCGGTGAAGAAACGGTTCAAGGCAACGACGGCAGGGACACCGAACAAGTTCATCGTCTCAACGTGTTTTTCAAGTAAAGCAAGACCATCCGTTAAGGCAGCGAGGTTTTCTTCGCTGAGTTGTGTTCTGTCTACACCACCATGCATCTTCAAGGCACGAACCGTAGCGACGATGACGACGGCATCCGGATGGAGTTCGCCAATCCGAGATTTGATGTTGAAGAATTTCTCAGCTCCTAAGTCAGCGCCGAATCCTGCTTCTGTGACAACGTAGTCACTTAACTTCAACGCGGTTTGTGTAGCAATCAAAGAGTTGCAGCCGTGTGCGATGTTCGCGAACGGTCCGCCATGAATCAATGCCGGTGTTCCTTCGACGGTCTGAACGAGGTTTGGGCGAAACGCATCTTTTAGAAGCAACGTTGCAGCTCCTGATGCTTGAATATCCTTGACCGTAACCGGCTGTTGATCGTACGTATACGCAACGACAATGCGGCTCAGGCGTCGTTCGAGATCCGTGATAGAGTCTGATAGACAGAGGACAGCCATGATTTCGGAAGCGACCGTGATATCGAAGCCATCTTGACGCGGAACGCCATGTGCAGGACCGCCGAGACCAATCGTAACTTGGCGCAAGGCACGGTCGTTTAAATCAAGCACGCGTTTCCAGACGATACGGCGTGGATCAATGCCAAGAATGTTGCCTTGATGCAGGTGATTGTCGAGCAAGGCACTGATTGTATTATGAGCAGATGTGATCGCATGCATATCACCTGTGAAATGGAGATTGATCTCCTCCATCGGCAGGACTTGGCTATAGCCACCACCACACGCACCACCTTTTAATCCCATCGTCGGACCAAGTGAGGGTTCCCGTAAACAAATCATCGTCTTATGGTTTGCTCGGTGTAGTGCTTGTCCGAGTCCGACAGTGACGGTTGATTTCCCTTCACCGGCAGCCGTTGGATTGATAGCAGTGACAAGAATCAGTTTGCCGTCAGATTTCGTTCCCAACCGGTTCAGCAGCCCGTCTGTCAACTTCGCTTTATACTTTCCGTACGTATCAAAATCTTCTTCTTGCAAACCAATCCGATCCGCGATTTCTCGAATCGGACGTAAGACAGTTTGTTGTGCGATTTCTAAGTCAGAACGAATGGTCTTTTCCATGGTATCGACTCCCTCTTTGATAGGATCTCTCTTTTTTCTAATAGTAGCCTATCTAGTGCGAACGCGCCAAAAGAAAACGTTCAATATTTTCCACCCAATGGGTCAAATGGTGACGTGTTCAAGTGTAAGTGAAAGACGTACTGTAGAGTGGAGGAGGGATGAAACAATGACATCTGGACAAAAGAAGTGGAAACGCGGTCTTGATTTTTGGCTCTTCGTCGGACCGGTCTTTCTTGTATTCGCAGTGATCGTGCTTGTACCGTTTTTCAATGGCGTCATGTATTCGTTCACGGACTGGAATGGTGTAACAGGAGAATTAAATTGGATCGGCTTTGATAACTATGTCCGTCTCTTTACGAGTGACGAGCAGTTTCAGCAGTCATTTTGGTTGACGACGAAATATACGGTCGTCGCCGTCGTCTTAACGAATGTCGTCGGTTTCATCTTGGCGTTCTTATTGACACAAAATATTCGCACACGTAATTTCTTACGGACAATATTCTTTATGCCGAACTTAATCGGTGGATTGATTCTCGGATTCGTCTGGCAGTTCATCTATGTCAAAGGCTTTGCATCAATCGGTGAATTGACAGGGTGGAGCATATTTGAACTTCCATGGTTAGGAGATGCCCGAACAGGGTTCTGGGGTATCGTCATCGTTTCAATTTGGCAAGGTGGCGGTTACATCATGGTCATCTATATCGCGGCTCTACAAAACGTTCCTCAAGAGCTGATTGAAGCAGCAAAAATCGATGGTGCCAATCGTCTATCGACGTTACGGAACATTACGTTGCCACTGATTATGCCGTCCGTCACGATTTGTCTGTTCTTAACGATTTCGTGGTCCTTCAAGTTATTCGATACGAACTTGTCACTAACGAATGGTGGACCCTTCAAATCGACCGAAATGCTTGCTTTAAACATTTACAAGGAATCGTTTACGAATAATAATCTTGGACTCGGTTCAGCGAAAGCAATCATCTTCTTCGTTGTTGTTGCGGCGATTACAGTCACTCAAGTCTATCTGACGAAAAAACGGGAGGTGGAAGCATGAGTACGGCACAACCGTTACCTACTCCGCAAGAGGAGAAACCAAAGCGCTCTAAAAAGGCGAGAGGTCGTTATTCACTCCGTCTTGGAACAGTCGAACTAGCAGCCTTATTGATGGGGCTTCTGTATATGATTCCGTTTTATTACGTCGTCTCGAATTCATTCAAGACGCAGGGAGATATCTTTACGAACACATCGGGTCTACCAAAGGAATGGATGACTTCCAACTATTCAGAAGCATGGGAAGCCATGAACTTCGGAAAAGTCTTTTTAAACTCCGTCATCATTACAGTCGGTGCTAATGCGGTCATCATCATCTTTTGTTCGATGGCAGCCTGGAAGCTTGTCCGTACGAAAACACGTTTGTCGACGATCATCTTCTTCTTGTTCGTTGCCGCGATGATTATTCCATTCCAATCAATCATGATTCCTTTATCGAAACTGTCGGGGGATCTTGGATTACAGAATAGTTATTGGGGACTGATTTTGATGTACCTTGGTTTTGGTTCTGGACTATCGATCTTCCTGTATCATGGTTTCATGAAGTCGATTCCTGAAGAAATCGAGGAGGCAGCAATCATTGATGGTTGTTCACAATGGGGTGTGTTCTGGCGCATCGTCTTCCCATTGCTCAAGCCGATTACAGTGACGATCATCATCTTGAACACGCTGTGGATTTGGAACGATTTCTTATTACCATCGCTCATGTTACGAGATGTCGATTTACGGACGATTCCTCTCGCGACGTTTTACTTCTTCGGACAGTATACAAAACAATGGGACTTGGCTCTTGCCGGGCTCGTGCTTGGGATCATTCCGTTGTTGCTATTCTTCTTCGCCCTGCAAAAACAGATCATTCAAGGGATTACAAGTGGATCAATCAAATAATTTTTGTAAGCGCGTTCTCGATTCTAGGAGAACGCTTTTTTTATGTTTCATGCATCAGATTAATCTGATAACTTTTATTTTTTTGAAAAAAAGGCTTTTCAAATACTTGCGACCTGTTGTACGATGTTCTCAATTCAATTGTAACAACGACGTTGAAGGGAAGAGTAACACCTTGTACGACCGTATAGCGAGCTGGGGATGGTGAGAGCCCAGTCGGAAGCAAGATGCGAAGAACCTCCCGGAGTCGCTACCCGAACCCGAATGTCAGTAGGCGTAGCCGGAGTTGCCTGTCCGTTATCATATGGCCGAAGATGAAGTGATTCGTCTTTTGAGTGAGCAACATCGTTGCTAACATGGGTGGTACCGCGGAACCGAGTCTTTCGTCCCATATTCTTGGGAAAGAAGGGCTCTTTTTTATGGCTTCTTTTTCAAAACACAATTGAGGAGGAACACCACCATGACAACACTCGTATCGATGAAACACACACAGGAAGCAATCACACTCGTAAAGAAACGCTTTGAGGAACGCTTTTCGACGACACTCGGATTAACACGTGTTGAAGCACCATTGTTCGTAGAGAGCACACTCGGCGTCAACGACCATCTCAACGGCGTAGAGCGCATCATCCGCTTTGATGCACTAGATCACACGACAGATCTTGAAATCGTCCAATCCCTTGCGAAATGGAAACGTCAAGCGCTTCACACATACGGATTCGAAGCTGGAGAAGGATTATACACATTAATGCATGCGATTCGTCGTGATGAGATACTTGATGCGACACATTCCATCCACGTCGACCAGTGGGATTGGGAACGGGTCATTACGAAAGAACAACGGACGAGTGCCTATCTAAAAGAAACGGTACAAGCGATTTATGCAACGATTCGCCAAGTCGAGCAAGAAGTGGAAGCAGAGTATGGCATTTCAGCGATCTTACCGGAAACGATTCATTTCATGACAACACAAGAACTAGAGGATGCCTATCCAACGCTTTCAACAAAAGAACGTGAAACAGAGGTCACGAAGGCATACGGTGCTGTTTTCTTGATGCAGATTGGTGGCGCGCTTGCTTCGGGAGAGAAGCATGATGGTCGAGCGGCAGATTACGACGATTGGACACTCAACGGTGACATCTTAGTACATCACCCAGAAATCGGAGCATTTGAATTGTCTTCAATGGGAATTCGTGTTGACCGTGAAGCGCTATTAAAACAGACGTCCATCGCTCAAGAAGAGGATAAATTGGCTTTCCCGTTCCATCAAGGTGTGCTCGAAGAGCGTCTGCCGTTAACGATGGGTGGAGGGATTGGTCAATCACGTATGGCGATGTTCTTATTGAAGAAACGTCATATCGGCGAAGTCCAAGCTTCTGTATGGTCGGAAGAGACTCGTAAAAGTCTTCAAGCTGAAGGTATTCACTTGCTCTAACATATATATAGTAAGAAAGCGTCAAAGGAATGATATTTTAAGTAACGAAGGGGCTGACTCAAAAAAAGAATGACGCGTCTTTTCAAGCCCTTTCCTCAGGCGAGACACAAGCCCCGCTTTCCTGCTTCATTCAAGCAGGAAAGCGGGGCTTGTTTGTCTCTGACAGCGCATAATGCGCTTTTTCCTGTAGGAGTGGCGTGTGACGCGTCATTCTTTTTGTTAAAAGATAAGGGTGGCAGATCATGATTCTGCCACCCTTATCTTTGTAGAGACTGACTTTTGAGTCAGCCCCTTTTTTTAAAGGTCATAAGACCTCAGGCGGAGGAAAAGCGTGTCAATTCTTGATAGAATGGGGATAACAATAAATAAGAAAGAGGTGAAAGCATGTCTTCTCTATTAATCGTCGGAATACTCATCCCCATTTTGTTCATTGCGTTTCTTTGGTTCAACATTAAAGGTTTACGGACAATGTGGCGGGATTATAAACGGACAGGCTCAATCGTTGCACTCGGCTTTTTCATTGTCGGGGTCATCGGAATTTTCACAGGTGTCTGGACAACTCTAGTCGTCATCATTTATTATCTCCTCCGTCCAGCGAGAGGATGAACGGAGGGTTACTCGTATGTTGGAATGGTTATTTTCGGCCGGAGAATCCAATCTCTGGCTGTTTTTAGGAATCATGATCATTGGTCTTGGAACAGAATTGATTCCAGCAGAAGTCGGATTACCGCTACTCGGTTTATATGTATCGAACGGAACGGTCAGTTGGACAATTGCTGTTCTCGTCGGCTTTCTAGGGAGTTTGATGGGGGCGACAGTCTTTTATCTCTTAGGGCGTTACGCAGGTCGTCCAATCCTTGTACGATACGGAAAATGGTTACTGATCAAAGAAAAAGAAATTGAGCAGGGTGAGCGAATCGTCGGAAAGTATGGAACATGGTCCGCGTTATTTGGACGATTCTTCCCTGTCGTTCGTTCAGTCGTCTCGATTCCCTGTGGTCTGTTTGGTCTTTCATTCAAGCGCTATCTACTCGCTTCAAGTATTGGATTATTTCCGGTCTCTTTCTTTTACATCTGGGTCGGGGAGCGATTCGGAGTAAAGCGAGCGGAGTCAATGCTTAAAGGGCTAGAGCAGGAGTTATGGTGGATTTTAGGCGGAATCGTCGTAATCCTCGGCGGGTACATCCTGTATCGTCGCTCTAAAGCGAAACAACACGGACAGACGCAAGACGTAAAAACGAAGCAACAGAATAAATGAAGGGGTCGACAAAAAGTCAGTCTCTACAAAGATAAGGGTGGCAGAATGATGATCTGCCACCCTTATCTCGTAAAAAAGGACTCGTCACACGCGACACCTACAGGAAAGGGCGTGAAAAGACGAGTCCTTCTTTTTTTGAGTAAGCCCGGGATTCAAGCAGGAGGAAACAAGAATCGCTTCAGCGACTTAATACGATGTTTAGGCGTCAGCAGTAACAGTTGATCATTGCCTTCAAGAGCAGTGTCGCCACGGGGAGTAATGATATGATCATCGCGAATGATGGCGGTAATCAAAAACTCTTGCGGTAGATCGATTTCTGATATCGTCGTTCCGATGAACGGATGGGACATCGGTAACGTCAATTCAATGATTTCTGCGTTCGGTTTACCGATCGACATGAACTCAATGACCGTATGGATAGCAGAAGTCTGTGTCTCGTTGAGACGTAACCGTTCGGAAAGGAATGTCAACATGCTCCCTTGAATCAGTGTCGATAGTAGAACTGTAAAGAACACGATATTGAAAATCATCGATGCATTCTCGATGTCGGCAACGAGTGGGTATGTCGCAAGAATGATCGGTACCGCTCCTTTTAGACCAGCAAAAGAAATAAAGACCTTCTCTTGCCACGAATAACGAAACGGCAATAAGCTAATCCAAACGGACAGCGGTCGAGCAATGAAAATCAAAATCAACGCAAGGGCAACGGAAGACAGGATAACCCGGATATCGAGCAATTGTTTCGGGAAGACGAGCAACCCGAGAACAATGAACATTCCGATTTGAGCTAGGTGTGCCATACTCATCGTAAAGCGGACGAGCGTCTGACGGTAGACGAGTTCATGATTACTGATATAGATTGCTGTCACATAAACGGCGAGAAATCCACTAGCATGAAATGTATCAGCTAACCCGAAAGACAAGAAAGCAAACGACATGAGTAAAATCGGATAAAAGCTCGAGGAAGATAAGTCAATCCGATTGATCAAGGTTGAAGCTGTCCATCCAATGAATAGACCGATTAAAAGCCCCATCGACATTTCCCAAACGAGTGAACCGAGTCCCATCAAGAGTGATGCTTCTTCAGGATTCGTCACGAATTCAAGGAATAAGACGGTCAAAAAGACAGCCATGGGGTCATTCGTTCCAGATTCAACTTCGAGTGTTGACCCTACCTTACGTCGGATCGGTTGTCCACTTAAGACAGAAAAGATGGCAGCAGCATCCGTCGATCCTACGATTGCGCCAAGTAAAAAGGCATTCGCCCAACTGAAGCCAAGAATGTAATGGGAGGCAACTGCAACGATGGAAGTAGCAATGAAGACTCCGAACGTTGCAAGAGAAAGCGAAGGTGCGAGCTCGTGTCGCACTTCTTTCCACGCTGTTTGCAGACCACCTTCAAACAGAATGATGATCAGAGCGACAGTTCCAAGAAGCTGGGCAAGTTCCGCATCGTCAAAACGAATGAAACCCGTAATATCACTTCCGGCAATCATACCAAGAGCGATAAAAATCAATAGAGCAGGAATATTCAGACGACTTGATAACTTCGTCGTCCACACAGCGGCGAACAATAGTATACCAATCAATAAAATCGTGAATTGTAAGGACATGGCATCAAGCTCCTATTCAATAAAGAATCTTCTAGTTTCATGATACAACAATCCCGATGAAAAGACTCGGATAACGATTGTTCAATATTTTCCACCACACCGGACAACTTTCTCTCTCTTCATTGCAAGCGTTTTCATTTATTGTGAAGGTGTAGCACGTAAATGAAACGAAATCAGGGAGGGAATCCGAATGCGTAAAAGAAGATGGGCAGCATTACCCGTCGTCACAACGGCGATGGTCGTCGCTTTGGCAGCATGTGGTGGCGGTACATTGAATAGCGATGACTCGAAAGATAGTGGTTCAAAAGATGGTAAGACGCTCAACGTATTCCAATTCAAGGCTGAAATCGCAAAAGACATGGAAAAAATGGCAAAAGCGTATGAGAAGGAGACGGGGACGAAAGTCGTCGTACAAACAGTTGGTGGTGGATCGGATTATGGTGCTGCCTTGAAGTCGCAGTTTGCCTCTGGGAATGAACCGGATGTCTTTAACAACGGTGGCTTTACGGAAGCAAAAACATGGCAGGATAAATTAGAAGATTTGTCAGACGAAAAATGGGTCGGTGATCTAACGGACCTATCAAAAGAGCCGATGACGATTGATGGAAAGTTATACGGCATGCCGATGAACCTTGAAGGATACGGCTTCATCTACAACAAAGATATCTTCAAAAAAGCAGGCATCACAGAGCTTCCAAAAACATTAACGGAATTAACGGATGCATCTAAAAAGTTGAAAGCAGATGGTGTGACGCCGTTTTCGATCGGATATGGAGAATGGTGGATTCTTGGAAACCACCTAATGAACATTCCGGTCGCACAGCAGGATGATCCAGATCAGTTCATCGCGGACTTGAATGCTGGAAAAGCTAAATTCGAAGATAACAAACAGTTCAAGGAATTCATGAATCTGTTTGATTTGACGATTAAGTACGGGAATAAAAATCCGTTAACGACGGATTACAACACGCAAGTTTCTCAGTTCGCTGAAGGTAAGACAGCGATGATTCAACAAGGGAACTGGGCACAGCAATTGATCACAGATGTGAATCCGGATATCAATATGGGCTTCATCCCGATGCCAATCAATGACGATAAAGAAAAAATGGATCGTCTCCCTGTTGGCGTACCAAATAACTGGGTCGTCAATAAAAACTCGAAGAATAAAGCAGAAGCGAAAAAATTCCTCGAGTGGATGGCGACATCTGATACAGGAAAAGACTACATGGTCAACAAATTCAAGTTTATTCCGGCCTTCAAATCAATCGAAGCAAAAGATTTAGGACCGCTTGCGGATGATATCCAAGCGTACTCGAAAGCTGATAAAACGATCTCATGGAACTGGTTCAAGTATCCGGATGGTGCAGTAAACGAGTTTGGTGCGATCATGCAGGCATACGTCGGTAAGCAAAAAACAGCTGACGAGATGCTACAAGATTTCACGAAAACATGGGACAAAATGAAGAAATAAGAAGTGATTCAAAAAAACATGCTTGTTCCGATCAACTGACGGAACAGGCATGTTTTTTATTATAGGAAAAATAATTGGATGAAGAAGAGAAGCGCAAATACATAGATGAGTGGATGGACGCGCTCTTTTTGGATGGCTTTCATGATCGGATAAACGATGAAGCCGAATGCGATACCGGTTGCGATGCTACCGGATAACGGCATGATCAAGATGACAAGGAAAGCTGTGAAAGCTTCACTGAAATCATCCCATGGAATCTGTTTGATGTTTTGAATCATAAAGGCACCGACTAGAATCAACGCGGGTGCGGTAATCGCGGGAACACTTGAAATCGATTGAACGAACGGTCCAAAGATGGCAGATAATGCGAAGAGTATCCCGACCGTCACGGACGTGAGTCCAGTCCGACCACCCGCAGCAACACCTGCTGCAGATTCTACATAAGCAGTTGTTGGACTTGTTCCGAACAAGGAACCGGCAACCATCGCAGTCGAATCAGATAATAGTGCGCGTTCACTATTTTTCAATGATCCATCTTCTTCAATCAATCCAGCTTGTTCACCGACAGCGACCATCGTACCTGTCGTGTCAAACATCGTTACGAGCACGAAGGAGAGGACGCCGCTGAATAGCCCGTACTGAAATACGTCCTGAATGGCGTTGAACGGATTAGTGATGATCAATCCTTCCGGTAACGTTGGTAACGCGACGAAGGAATCTGAGAACTTTAATTCACCTGTCAAAAATGCGATCACACCAGAAAGGATCATGGCGTAAAGGATAGCTCCTGGTACCCGTTTGATCGTCAAGATCGCAGCAACTAATAACCCGATGAGTGTGATCAGCGCTTCTGGTGACGTCAAGGCACCAATCGTGACCAGTGTATCTTCACTACCAATGAGAATTCCTGACATCTTGAGACCAAGTGAAGCGATGAAGAGACCGATTCCACCCGTGATGGCAAGCTTTAAGGTCATCGGAATGATTTCGATCAGTTTCGTACGGATCGGCGAAAGTGACAACAATAAGAAGATGACACCAGCGACGAACACGACTGAAAGTGCTGTTTGATATGGAATTTTTTCACCGACGACAAGTGTATATGTGAAGTACGCGTTGAGTCCCATTCCGGGTGCGACTGCGATCGGTAGATTCGCATAGAACCCCATTAAAAGTGTACCGATCAATGTAGCGATGATCGTCGCAGAAAAAGCTTGGGCTTGAGGGATACCGGCATCTGCTAAAATCGTCGGATTGACGAGCAAAATGTATGCCATCGTAATAAACGTTACAAATCCGGCTTGGATTTCACGTTTTACGGTTGTTTGGTGTGCGGCAAGTTTAAACATGGATAAAAGAACCACCTTCATAACAAATTGATTAAAAGACGAACATTGATGATATTATAGTAAAATTCATTCGGAATCAAGTCGAAAGAAAAAATAATTTATTATTGCAATCCTGAAAGAGAATATCAGGAAATGATGTAAGCGAATTCAAGGTTATGATACGATTGATTACAAGAAAAAGGATGGGGGCGCCTTTTATGAAAAGTATCCGGACACGTTTGATTCGTCTCGTTGTCTTAGCGATCTTAATTCCGACAGCCCTCGCGACTTCGATTTCCTATCTTTATGTACGACACCAGAACATCGAACAGGCAGAACATTCTAGCCTGAACGTGTTGACTCGGGGAAATACACAGGTGACTCATTATATAGAGGATATTCGACGTCTATCAACGAGTTTATATGCGAATCGCTCGTTGATGAACATCATGCGTGTCGGAGCGGATCAGGAACTAGACGAATCCGATGGAGTCGTCTCGCGGGCGATGTTAGGTCTATTTTTATCCCGACAGGATAGATATTGAGCAGTTACATTTCGTCATCTTGAATGGCTATTCGGAGTATTCGGTTTACAATATGAAAACGACGAGTCGGGGAACATTTGATTGGATGCAAGAAACGGATTATTTTCGATTAATGAAACAAAAAAACAATTGGTTGATTGACGGAGCTCACCCGATCGAACCGTACAATGTGCATACGATGATTCTCGATGAGAAACAAGTCGTCAGTTTTCGTTATCGGATTGATCGTGTCGAGACGGATGAGCCGCTTGGGTTCCTCTCAGTCGATATTCCGGTTCGGGTATTTGAACAGCAATTAAAATTGTTCGAGAATGATCCGGATGAGTCGCTGTGGCTGATGACCGATCAACGTGTTCTGGCACAGACTGGAGCAAAGATGGACCTACCTACCGACCAATTCACTGGACAGAGTGGAAGTCTACGTGTCGGAAAATCGTTCATCGTCTACTCGAAAACGATGACGAACGGAATCCCGTTGACACTGATCAAACGGATTCCTTATGCATCCGTCATCCAAGGGGCAAACGAGACGGCATTGATTCTCGTACTGATTGGTCTCGCTTCTCTTATCGTCATGATTATTGCCGCGAGTCTGGTTGCCATGCAAATCACGAAACCGATTAAACAGTTGACGGCAAACGTCTGGCGAGTCGAACAGGGTGATTTATCGGCACCGTTCGTTGCCACGACGAATGACGAGATTGGATTACTCAATCGTCAGTTCCAACGCATGATTCAACGGATCGATCGTTTGATTAAACGGGAATATCGATTGGCGCTCGAAAATCGGACGAATGAGCTTCGAGCCTTACAATCTCAACTCAATCCTCACTTTTTATTCAACGCCTTGCAATCGATCGGAACGACGACGTTACAAGGGGACCGGAAGATCGCGTACCGCTCCATCACCGGATTATCGCAAATGATGCGTTACTCGATGAACAATGAACAAACGATCGTAACGTTAAAACAAGAAGTCGATCATCTTCAAGCATACATCCGTCTGCAACAGCAACGTTTTCCTGAGCGATTCCGTTATATCGTCGACGTCCCTTGGCACCTCAATGACATTGAAGTACCAAAGATGATCTTACAACCGTTTGCTGAAAACTATTTCAAACACGGCTTCCGTCAACAATTAGCGGCGACAGAAAACTATCTTGCCTACAAAGTACGGACGGATGGTGGACGTCTCATCATTCAAATCGAGAATAGCGGTGCCGTCCTTGAAACAGGACGACTTGAAGAAATTGATCGAAAAATGCGTATGCATCGTAGTCCAGAGGATCTCGAGACGAGCGGGATCGGTCTCCACAATATCTACGAACGTCTCTTGATATTTTACGGGGGGGAAGCAAGTATGACCCTCTCTTCTCCAGTGACGGAGGGAGGATTTAAAATCGTGATTCGGATTCCATATGAAAAGGGGGATTTGGCATGAACGTATTGATCGTAGATGATGAACGACATGTACGAGAAGCGGTCAAACTGCTCGGAGAATGGGACAGATGGCGTGTTTCAAACCTATACGAGGCGGAACATGGGGAAGAGGCAAAACGTTTACTGGATACCGGAACGATCGATTTAATGCTGACCGACGTCGAAATGCCTGGACTGGACGGATTAACGTTACTGGAATGGACAAAAAATCATCATCCAAAGGTCGTCACGATCGTGCTGACAGGGTATGATGATTATACGTATATGCGGCGTGCCATTTTGCATCAATCCTTTGATTATTTATTGAAGCCAGTTGATCCAGATGTACTCAATGATGCCTTGTCCCGCGCGATGGAATGTATCCATCCGGTAGTGGAATCAGGGGAAGCGATTGATCAAATCGCAAAATACATCGAAACGCATTATGCGGAAGAATTGACACTACAATTCATGAGCGAACGGTTTTACTTGAGCCGAGAGTATATATCACGGCGCTTCAAACAGCGTTTTTCTGTTAACTTATCTGATTACATTCAAACAATTCGTTTGAATCGGGCGAAGGAATTGTTGAGCGAGACGGAAGCGCGTATTTATGAAATTGCGCTTGAAGTCGGATATCAGGACGATAAGTATTTTCGGAAAGTGTTCAAAAAACAATTCGGTGTCACACCGAACGAGTTTCGTGAATTGTTGTCGATTTAAACGACTATCGAGGAGGAATCGTACATGAGTGTACACATTAACGCAGCTGAAGGACAAATCGCCGAAACGGTCTTACTTCCAGGAGATCCGTTACGGGCTAAATACATCGCCGAAACGTTTTTAGAGGATGTTGTTCTCTACAATGAAGTTCGAGGAATGTATGGTTTTACAGGTACTTATAAGGGTAAAAAAGTTTCTGTTCAAGGAACAGGTATGGGTGTACCATCGATGTCAATCTATGCGAACGAACTCGTTCAGTCGTATGGTGCGAAAAACTTGATTCGTGTCGGTACTGCTGGTGGCATTACTCCAGACGTTAAAGTCCGCGATGTCGTTATCGCAATGAGTGCTTCACATGACATGGCACAAAACCGCGCTCGTTTTAACGGATTAGACTACGCACCGACAGCGTCTTTTGATCTATTGCATAAAGCCTATACAGCCGCAAAAGAACAAGGCATCGATGCAAAAGTCGGTCAAATCTTCACGACGGATCAGTTCTATCAAGATGATTTTCATCATTTCAAAAAATGGGCAGATTTCGGATGCCTCGCAATCGAGATGGAAGCAGCAGGACTGTATACGCTCGCTGCGAAACATAAGGTAAATGCATTGACGATTTTGACGATTTCGGATCATCTGTTGACAGGTGAAGAAACGACATCGGAAGAGCGTCAAACGACATTCAACGACATGATGAAAGTCGCGCTCGAGACAGCGATTCAATTATAAAGAGCAAGACGGAGAATCCTCTCCGTCTTTTTTCATATCGAAAAAGAGATATGGTAAGATGAAGGCAGTGTTATAGACCAGTCAAAGGAGAGATTCTCGGATGGAAACAACGATGACAGAGACAGTTCTTTCAGAACGCTTGCAAATACAACGGCACTTTTTCCGGACAGGGGCAACACGCAGTCTAGCCTTCCGCTTAAGTATGTTAACGTTCTTACGCCAAGCAATCGAAACACATGAAGCGGCGATTTATGAGGCATTAAAACAAGATCTCAATAAAGGACAGCATGATGCGTTCACGACGGAAATCGGATTCGTTTACGGAGAGATTCAACGGATGGAGAGACAACTCCGTCGACTGGCAAGACCAAAACGTGTCGCAACACCGCTTCTGCATATCGGGTCGAAAAGTGAAATCCAATACGAACCTTATGGTAATGTGCTTGTGATTGCACCATGGAACTATCCCTTCCAGCTCGCACTTGCTCCTGTCATTGGTGCGATTGCAGCCGGGAATACGGTCGTCCTTAAACCATCCGAGTTGACACCGAATGTCTCTCGCGTATTACGAGAAGTCTTTGAAACGGCGTTCCATGAACGATTCGGAATCGTCATAGAAGGGGATGCTGAAGTCAGCAGTGCCTTATTAAACGAGCGTTTTGACTATATCTTCTTTACGGGTTCCACACGCGTCGGAAAAATCGTACATCAGGCTGCGGCGAAGCACCTGACGCCTGTCACGCTTGAACTAGGTGGAAAATCTCCGACGATCGTGCACAAGGATGCAGACCTTCGTCTAGCAGCGAAGCGGATCGCATGGGGAAAATGGTTGAATGCGGGACAGACATGTATCGCTCCGGATTATGTATTGATTCATGAAGACGTCAAAGAACGCTTCTTACAACTGATAGAAGAAGAAGCCTTCAAACAGTACGGAAACGGCGTAGGCGTCTCTTCATACGTTAAAATCGTATCGGACGATCATTTGAATCGTTTAAGCAATTATTTAACGCAAGGAACGATTGAATTCGGTGGACAAGTGGATCCGAAAACACGCAAGATGGCGCCGACCGTCATGACTGGTGTAGTAACGGATGCTCCATTGATGCAAGACGAAATCTTCGGACCGATCCTACCGGTGTTAACATACCGTGAAATCGAAGAAGTTATTACATTCGTCAATGATCGTGATAAGCCGCTTGCGCTTTATCTATTCACAGAGAATAAAGCCATCGAGCATCGCGTCCTTGAGCGAATTTCGTTTGGTGGTGGATGCGTCAATGACACATTGATGCATGTCGCACAGCACCACTTACCATTTGGTGGAGTCGGAGCGAGTGGAATGGGTGGATATCATGGCAAATATAGTTTCGAGACGTTCAGTCATCGGAAAGGAATCGTCAAAAATACGACGGCATTTGATTTACCGTTCCGCTACATGCGAACAAATAGCAATTCCAAATGGATGCGCTTTTTGTTATGATGAGCTGTGATTAATTGACTTAAGAAGGAGCTCTTCACTTGAAAGATCAAGTTAAACAGTGGATGAAACGAACAGGCTTGATTGAACGCGGTCTTCGTACCGTCATGAGAGTCTTTACATGGTTGCCACAAAAACGTAAGCGAATTCTTTTCGAGAGTTTTCTCGGAAAACAATATAGTGACAGTCCGCGTGCCATTTACGAATTGATGCGCGCGATGCATCCGGAGTGTGAGTTGATTTTCAGCAAGCAACGAGGTGTTGCATTTCCACCAAATGTCAAGACAGTAGATCGGTTGACGTTCCGCTGGATTTATTTACTTGCGACGTCACGGGTCTGGGTATCAAACAGTCGGTTACCGAGTTGGTTGATCAAACCGGAAAAAACGTTTTATCTCCAAACTTGGCACGGCACACCGCTCAAGAAACTAGCGCTTGATATGGATGATGTCCAAATGGCGAATACGACAACCGAACGATATAAACAAGGATTTAAGCAGGAAGCAGCAAAATGGTCTAGCTTAATTTCACCCAATGCCTATTCCAGTTCAATATTTAGAAGGGCATTTGCATTTGAAGGTGAGATGCTAGAAATTGGGTATCCTCGAAATGATATATTTTATCAAGAGGCGCGACATGCTAAAATCAAAGAAGCAGTATATCGCCACTATGATATTGATCATTCAAAAAAAGTCTTATTGTATGCACCGACTTGGCGAGATAATGCATTCGAAGGTCAAGGGAAATATTCATTTGAGCTACCTTTTTCGCTAAATGAATTTGAAAAGCGATTTGGGGATGAATACGTTCTGCTTGTCCGAATGCACTATTTAGTCGGAAGTCGTCTCGACGTCACTGCTTATCCATCCGTCCGAAATACATCGGACTACCCGGATATTGCGGAGCTCTATCTGGCATCGGACGCCTTGATCACGGATTATTCTTCTGTCATGTTTGATTTTGCGCACTTATCTCGTCCGATTTTATTCTATACGTATGATTTAGAACATTATCGAGATCAATTGCGTGGGTTTTACTTCGATTTTGAGCAGGAGGCACCGGGACCATTGTTGTCGACTGAAACAGCACTGTTTGAAGAGCTGGACCAGTTAGATGATTGGCATACACGGTATGCGTCAGCATTTCGAGCGTTCCAAGAGACGTATTGTCAATGGGATGATGGACAGGCTTCAGAACGGGCGATGAAGACGATCATAAAGAGAATTCACGGATAAAAGGGAGAGCAGAATCATGAAGAAGGTTATTACGTACGGAACATTTGATTTATTACACTGGGGTCATATCAACATCTTAAAACGCGCAAAAGCAATGGGAGATTATCTTATCGTTGCGATTTCAACGGACGAATTCAATCGTTTGAAACATAAGCAGTCCTACCATAATTTCGAGAATCGGAAGATGATTCTTGAAGCTATCCGTTATGTGGATGAAGTCATTCCGGAAAACAGCTGGGATCAAAAAGTAGAAGATGTGAAGAAGCATAACGTCGACCTCTTCGTCATGGGTGATGATTGGAAAGGCGAGTTTGATTTCTTAAAAGAGCATTGTGAGGTCGTTTACCTTAGCCGAACTGAGGGTATTTCTACGAGTCAGATTAAAACGGAATTAGCTTCGAAGTGATTGAAGAGGAGACCACACGACGACGTGCGGTCTTTCTTCGTAGAAGGGCAGGATGAAAGTGGTTAGAGAAGGAATCGTATGGGTCTATTTATTGTTGTTTCGTATTTGTTATGGTGTCTTTCGGTGGTTACCGCTTCGACCCGTCACTTTATTTTGGATGACATATGGGGATAACGCAAAACCTGTTAATGATCGCTTGGCGCAGGAATTGCCAAATGAGAAACGGTATCTGGTATACGATCATCATTTCATGAAGCAGCCGGATCTGTGGAAGTCAGATCGGACTCTTCGCTTTCGTCGTTTACGATTCGTTCGGTTGGCATATTTGCTTGCGACCTCCCGGACGGTCTTCGTCGATAATTATGTCGCAGAATTTAGTGTCGCAACAACGCGACGAGGAACACGACGTATCCAGCTATGGCATGCGGCAGGAACATTAAAGCAGTTTGGACTGACCTCCTCCAAAAGTCTGTTCGTATCAGAACGGGTACGAAATCGTTTTCGACGTGTCTATCAGGAATATGGTGATTTCATCGTGCCGGGGATGCGTTGTGCGACACAATTCATGGCACCGCATGATTTAAAACGATCTCATTTTAAACCGTTCGGCATGCCGCGGACGGATTATTGGTATGATGAGGTTCAGCGGGAACATCGGGCACTTGATTTAAAAGAACGTTATGTAAAACCCGACCGCCGGATTCTATTGTATGCCCCGACTTACCGCGAATATAAAGGAACGGAAGATCACACGATTCAACAGTTCGAACGACTTGCTCAAGCGGGATGGACGATTCTTGTTAAGTTACATCCGACGATCCGAGCGCTTTCGACCTATCGTTCCGCCCATATACATCTTGTGGATGACACGTATCAGATTAATGATTATTTGCTCATCACGGATGTTCTGGTGACCGACTATTCGTCGATTCCATTTGAAAGCTGTCTTCTTGAGATCCCAACGTTCTTATACACACCGGACATCGACACATATCGACAACTACCAGGACTTGTCGATCAGTATCCGAAACCATTACCGGTGCGACAGACGGAGCAGATGGCGCAATTGATGGAGTGGATCGTGTCTGACGCGATACTTGAAGAGTGCCGTCAGCACATGCAGGAATTCCAAACAAGTTGGTATGATCACCCACCAGGTCAAGCAGTTGAACGAATCGTTCATCATTATTACGGAACAGGTATGTGATACTATATCTGACGATTGCTTTAGTTTTAGAAAGCAGTCGTCAGATACTTTTTTAAAATTAATGTGAAACATTGAACAAAGTTTGACAATCTTTTGAAAATCCATTCTTTTGAACTGTGATGTTCTATACTAAAAGCAGAAGAAAAGGAGAGGAGAAATGGATATGCTGACTTGTGGAACGACTGAAGCGAATACGTTCATCTTATCACCTGAGACAAGAACGTTACTAGAAAGCTTCATGACGGAAACGACGTTCAAAAAGGATTCCATCGTCTGTTGGGAAGGGGAAATGAACGACAAGTTGTTTTATGTGAAACAAGGAGGCGTCAAACTATCGAAGTTGACGAAAAAAGGCAGTCCATTACTCATGTTCTTATATTTCAAAGGGGATCTATTTGGTGAATTTGATGTAGGAGAAGCTTTTCCGAGTTCATACAGTATCGAGACGATGGAGGATAGTATCATCGGTTTCCTCACAAAAGAAAAATTAGAGGAACTCATGAGAAAGGATGGTACTTTTGCGCTTGAGATCATGCGGTGGCAAGCATTGATGCGGAAACAGACGGAGACTAAATTGCGCGACTTGCTATTGTTCGGAAAACCGGGCGCGTTAGCTTCGACGTTACTTCGTCTCATCGCGATGGAAGGGGAACAAGTAGGAGAAACCTACCGTCTTGCAAAACGTCCATCCGATGGGGAGTTTGGTCAATTGATTGGCGCACCGCGTGAAACGGTCAACCGGATGTTCTCCCAGTGGAAAAAAGAAGGTGTCATTTCGATGACGCCAAAAGAAATCATCATTCATGATGCACAATATCTGCGTGATCTGTGTCATTGTGAAGGATGCCCAGCAGGTGTTTGTCGAATTTAATAGATAGTGTACAAACAATTCAAACGTGAAGCAGAATTTTCTGTCTCGTGTATGGATTGTTTTTTTTTTGTAGATGAGTCGTGCCTCCTTCTCTTGTTCAGATGTGAACTTTCTGTGTGTTTTTAGAAAGAAAAGTGCGGATTCTTCACATTTGAAGTGATATATATCACAGTTTTCAAACTTGCTGAATTCTTACAATAAAGACAAGTTCAAAGCAGGAGAGGAGTAATCACCATGGACCAAAAATCAGAATCAAACCTTAAAGGAACATTTATCGCCGTCCTGATCGTAGCAGGTATCATCATTGGGATGTGGAGCTCAATCTTTCTATTATTCTTATCACGGTAAGGGGGAGTCACAATGCATATTCATCGTCTAGAAAAAATCTGGCTGATTTTTGGAGCAGTGATGCTTGGCGTCTTTTTAACCATCATCGGCGTATCCGCTTTTGCATCCGGAAATCAACCGCCATCCGATGCAACATTGATTGATCCGACGAAAGTTGATCAAACGAAACCATTCGACAAGCCAGGACTAAAAAAAATCGATGACGACCGATACGAAGCGATCATCGTCGCACAAGCGTTCCAATTCACACCAAAAGATATGGTCATTCCCAAAGGGGCAACGGTTGATTTTTTGGTGACATCAAAAGATGTCGTCCATGGCTTTGAAATTGTCAAGACGAATGTCAATATGATGGTCGTTCCTGGTCATATCAATTCCATTGAATATACATTCAAGGAAGCTGGCGAGTATTTGGTCGTCTGTAATGAATACTGTGGATCGGGTCATCATATGATGGCAACCAAAATCAAGGTGGTGGAATAAGATGAATGCCATTTCAAAAAAATTAAGACAGTTCGAGATGGAGCGTGGTCTGCCTGCTACCGTCATCGGAATTAAGGAAGCGAAGCTCGCTTTCGCACATGTTAGTTTTTCACTCGTTGCCTTATTGATTGGTGGTTTATGTGGATTGTTGCAAACGATGGTGCGGACAGGTGTCATTCCAGAAATTGCTGGAGTCGGCTACTATGAGCTTCTCACTGCCCACGGGTTAATGCTTGCGATCGTCTTTACGACATTATTCATATTTGGATTACTGTTTTCATTTTTAGGTCAATCCTTTGGACGGTTCGAAGACTTTCCTCGACGTCTCGGGTGGGTTGGATTCTGGTTCATGATCCTTGGTGTCATCCTCGTCACATGGATGGTACTTGCAGGAGAAGCTTCCGTCCTCTATACATTCTATGCACCACTCAAGGCACATCCAGTATTTTATATTGGACTCGTCATCTTCGTCGTCGGAACGTGGATTGCTTCTGGTGCCATGTTCCGTATGTATGCTGATTATAAACGGGAACACCCTGGCGTTCATCCACCACTTCAAGCATACATGAGTATTATGACTGCCTTATTATGGGTGGTTGCGACACTCGGAGTAGCAGCGACGATTCTCTTTCAGCTCCTTCCCTTATCCCTTGGTTGGACGGATAAGGTCGGAATCGAGCTATCCCGGACGCTATTTTGGTACTTTGGTCATCCACTCGTCTATTTCTGGTTGTTACCTGCCTACATCGTCTGGTATACAGTCATCCCGAAAATCGTTGGTGGAAAGGTTTTTTCTGACGCATTAGCACGTATGTCATTTTTATTGTTCCTCCTCTTTTCGTTCCCGGTTGGTTTTCACCATCAATTGTTAGAGCCGGGGATTTCTGCTTTTTGGAAGTATGTCCAAGTCGTTTTGACGTTCCTCGTCATCATTCCATCATTGATGACAGCCTTCTCGATGTTTGCGACTTTTGAGTTGGCGGGTCGTCGGAAAGGGGCGACCGGGGTATTTGGTTGGGTGAAAAAAATGCCGTATCGCGATGTCCGGTTCCTTGCACCGTTCATCGGGATGTTGTTCTTCATTCCTGCAGGTGCAGGTGGTGTCATCAACGCATCCCATCAACTAAACATCATCGTTCACAACACATTGTGGGTTACGGGACACTTTCATATCACGGTCGGTGCCGCTGTGGCACTGACGTTCTTCGGAACAGCCTATTGGCTTGTCCCGCTCTTACGTGGTCGAACGTTAACAGCGGCAATGAATCGTCTTGGGCTTATTCAAACGGCTGCCTGGACGATCGGAATGCTCTTCATGTCGACAGCAATGCATATCTCAGGTCTACTCGGTAATCCACGACGGACGGGTCCTGCCGCCTACTTCAAAGATTCGATCGTCGCTGACTGGATTCCATATCATGTCGCCATGGCAATTGGTGGGACGATTTTATTCATCTCGATTCTATTGTTCTTGTATGCGATGTTCCAACTTGCATTTCGTACACCAAAAGGAACGGAAGAATTTCCGATTGCTGAAACGGAAGAAGAGGCGATGGCAACGCCACTCTTCTTTGAAAATTGGAAGCTATGGATTTTTGTAACGTTCGCTTTGATTGCGTTTGCGTACACAGTACCGATTTGGCATATGATTGAAAACGCCCCTCCAGGCGCTCCGGGATGGAAGCTTTGGTAATCGTTTCGTACAACATCAAAACCCCGAACGGTCTCTGACTAAGAGACGATTCGGGGTTTTTGGCATGCGCTTAAAGAATAAGTAATGAAGGGCTAAATCTTATTTGACGAGATTATGCTTGAAGGCATAGACGACAGCTTGTGTACGGTCTACGACATCTAGTTTTGATAAGATGTTCGAGACATGTGTTTTGACGGTTTTTAAGGAAATGAATAATTCGTCCGCAATCTCTTGGTTCGCCATACCACGAGCCATCAATTGAAGAACTTCCTGCTCACGTTCCGTTAAATCATCATGTAAGTGTGTCGTAGGACGACGAAGACGTTCCATCATTTTACCGGTCACTTGTGCTGCCATGACAGATTGACCGTTTGCTGTCTTGCGAATCGCTTCTGCGATGTCAAAGGCGCTAGCTGTCTTTAAAACGTAACTCATCGCACCCGCTTCAATGACAGGATAGACTTTCTCGTCATCAAGAAAACTCGTCACGACGAGAATTTTTGCTTCCGGCCAGTCTTTGCGGATCAACCGGGTTCCTTCGACGCCATCAACTGGCTCCATCACTAAATCCATCAAGATGACATCCGGTCGGTGTTCGAGCGCCAGCAAGGCTCCCGCTTGACCATCCGAAGCTTCAGCGACGACCTCGATGTCTGGTTGTGTGGAAAGGAAAGCAGACACACCGGCCCGGACCATCTCGTGGTCATCTACTAATAATACGCGTATCATACTTGCACCATCCGATCTTTTCTAAGTTTTACTTCGATTTGGGTTCCTTGTCCAGGAACACTGACGAGACGAATCGTTCCACCCATCTCAGCCGTTCGTTCTCGCATCGAATTGATGCCATAAGAGGCAAGTTTTTTTTCATCCACAACAAATCCAACACCATCATCATTCATGCTCAGGATAATTGTTTCGTTGAATTCTCGGAGCTCGATATCCATATGGGACGCTTTCGCGTGACGTAAGGCATTCGTTAATCCTTCTTGAACAATCCGGAACAACTCGTTTTCGATTTGTCGTGGGAGTGACATCTCTTCTAACTTCCAACTCAATTGTGTGGACTGCTTTCTAGATAATTCTTCGAGCAGTTGAGAAAGTCCTTGTTGTAACGTCATCCCTTCGAGTTCGACGGGGCGAAGTTGAAGTAAGAGCGAACGCATTTCAGACTGTGCCGTTTGTGCCATCGTCTCGACCATTTCGATTTGTTTGGCAGCAGCTTCAGGTTGAGACAAAATCGTCTGTTTGGCTGCTGTCGTCATCATCGAGATGGCATAAAGTTGTTGTGAAACGGAGTCGTGTAAATCACGTGCGAGTCGCTTGCGTTCTTCGGTGACAGCTTGAATCCGTACCTGTTCGACGTGCTGCGGACGCGTGCTGATCTTTTGAACGGTCTCGACTTGCTCGTCAATACGTTTTCCAATTCGTGACAGGCGTGTCAACGTATGAAAATAGGGACCGGGAACAATTGTGACATCTTTTCCTTGCTCCAGTTCGATGATGGCAGTCGTGACACGCTTGAAGTCACGACGCAAGAAAAAATAATGCATGCTACCGATAGCAAGCGGCAGTAGTAATGAGAGTCCGATGACGAGTAAAAGGACAGGAAAGTCTTGCTGACGGACGAAGAGAACATGCCAATCGACTTGGCGTGTACTTAAGAATAACAACGTCGTCATGACGGCTGTCAAAAAGCCCGTCATGACTTGCAGAGCGATGACACCAAGCGGAAATTGATCACGCTTCATATCGAAGACACCTCCACGTTGCCAATACCGAGCATGACATGAATACGAACCTTCCGCGTCGCGTCACCATATTCTGGTGCTCGGAATTGAATGCGTCGATTGAAGAAGGTCGGAATACGGCGGATGTCCGTCTTGACGCTTCCGAAGCCGATCGACGTGTCGAGCGTATAATCATAACCGGACGGTAAAAGAATCCGGACGTCCCCGACGACGCCACTGACGACGATCAATGTTTCACCTTCCGGGACATAGGCATGCGTCAAATCGATTTCTAAATCCTTGACGATGAACTGTTCACTTAAGTCCTGTAAGACATACGGTGCATCGGCCTGGGTTGAGAAGGAGTAAGCTGGTTGAATCTTGATGCCTTCCTCTTCATATTGATGGGGGGCAATCCGTGAAAACAAAAATTCACGGACAGAATGCCGTGTCACAAGAATGATCCCAAGATAGAGCAAAATTCCGGCAATGACAAAACCGATGGCAGCCGAACTGAGGACGACGCCAGCAAGAATGATCGTACCGACGATATAAAAGAGGATCGCTAGTTTTTCATGATTGCGCCGCCGGAAATGAATCCCGACGTAATACAGCAGGAAAGGGAATAAGACACCGAACAATACATTTCCTGCACCGGATAATAGGTCATAGAATAGACCAAGGGCGAACAGGATCGATACGTAACCGACCAGTTGTTTCGTACTTAATCGTCGCACGATCAATCTCCTTTCTAACATGACAAAGGGAGGCATACGCCTCCTTCGTCATGAACTGCTTATTGGTGAATGCGGCGTTCGAGTTCAGCGATACGCGCATCGATATCATCTTCATCAACGGCTGGTTGTTTTGCTTCAGGTTCTTCCGCCGTGAACGGATGTGCTTCTTCTTTTATAGTAGCATTTGGTTCGCGATCTAGCACCTGGTTCATCTTGTTTTTTAAGTTCGAAACGTTTTCGCGCATCATCCATTCGTACCGTTTGTTCTGTAGGTCTTCGAGCTTCAACTTCAATTCGAGGGCTTCACGTTCAAGCTCATTTAACTCACGTTTCGTTTCAGCGACGAGTTCTTCGAAGAACCGGTATTGCTCTCCGTAATGTTTCGATTCGATGGCAGCACGTTCGGCGAGTTGCTGTTCACCGGCTTCGTTTGCGATTTCAACTTGTTTGAAGCGTTTATCGGCTAAATCCTTCGCTTCTTCCTGCTTTTGAGTCAGTTCCAGCAATAATGTCCGTTGACGCTCAAGTAGTCGATCGATCTCTTTTAAATCAGCTTCTGTAGATCGAATATGACGAACGAGCTTTTTAGCAGGTACTTCGCCCTGTTCAGCGGCTTTTTTGACTTCTGTCATCATTTGTGTCGCAAAATCGTTGAGTTGATCAAACACGTTTTTCATGAAAAATTCCTCCTTGAAAGTGGTAAACAGTATGGGTATTATCTTTAAATTTAGAATCGTTTTTCGTCTAAGTCTTTCCAGTCAGCTTCAAAATGTGTTGTTGATGTACGGCGGCGGTTAAAGAGATCTTGAACATTGACACGCTGTAGTTTCATACGCATGTAACCGACGTACAATGCGATGGCTGCTGCGATTCCAATGACTGCCCAGATGTTTGAGAGGGCAAGTCCGATTCCGATGGCTGCTAGAAATCCGAAACCGAGTTTCGCTGGCCATTTGTTCGATTGCATGAACTTACTGATCGAATAGAACGCAAGTAATGCCCCTAAACCAAGTCCGATCATATGCGGTAATGTTCCGATGACGACGGCAAGTAACGCCAGTCCGGCGAGAATCATCACCAATTGTTTTCCTTTCGATTGCTTCATGAGGAAGCCTCCCTTGTGTTGATACCTTTATGATACGGGAGTCCTTCTATTCCTACGACACTCTTTGGACCGTATTTGCTCTCGGGCTTAAGGCGGAGAGAAGGTCTGACTTTAAGGGAAGCGCTATCAGAACCAATGATTCATATGATACTCTATAAGGGAATCGAATCGAGAGGAGTGATGTTGATGAGTGCAACAATCAACGCTAAAAAAGTGACATGTGTCGGAAACCAGGGAGGGGTTTCCCTCCCTTAAATCAGAGGAGGAAACCATTTGAACGAATGGGGTACACCACCTGTCTACGAAACGACAGGAACAGAACGATTAGGACGGATCATAGCCGTCTATCAAACGCATTATCGTGTCATGACGGAAACAGGAGAATCGCTGAGCGAACTGTCTGGTAAGTTGCGTTTCCAATCAGGAACGAAAGCTGAATTGCCAGCGGTTGGAGACTGGATCATTCAAACAGAGCGAGAGCCAGGCAAAGGACGAATCGAACGTGTCTTGCCACGGTCGTCTCAATTTTCCCGAAAAGCGGCAGGAACGGAGACCGAGGAACAAATCATCTGCGCGAATGTTGACGTCGCCTTGCTCGTCATGGCTTTTGGACATGACTTCAACGTCCGTCGACTGGAACGTTATTTAACGGTTGCTTGGGATGCAGGGGTGACACCAATCATCGTCCTGACGAAAAAAAGTTTGATGCCGTCGATCGAAATAGAACTGCAGGCTGTTGAAGCAGTCGCGTTCGGAACACCGATCCTTGCCGTTGATTCTTTGACGGGTGACGGATTAGAGGAACTACGTGCCCAGTTACAAGTCAAGCAAACGATCGTGTTAGTCGGATCGTCCGGCGTTGGGAAGTCGACGCTCGTCAACGCTTTAGCTGGAGAACGGTTAATGGAGACGGGTGGCGTACGGGAAGACGATGAACGCGGACGTCACACGACGACACATCGCGAACTGAAACGACTGGCGAACGGTTTATTACTCGTCGATACACCGGGTATGCGAGAATTGGCCTTATGGGATGGAAGTGACGGTTTATCGTCGACGTTTTCCGATATTGAAGAGCTTGCTGAAAACTGTCGTTTTCGAGACTGTAAACATGAGAAGGAACCAGGATGTGCCGTTCGGACAGCTTTAGAAGATGGAACGCTATCTGCTGAGCGCTGGAACAGCTTCGTCAAGCTAAAACGAGAAATCGCCTATACGGAACGTAAGCAAAACGTGGCGTTGCAGGCGGCGGAGAAAGAAAAGTGGAAAAAAATCCACAAGCAGGCACAAGCGCATACGAAACTGAAGTATCAAAAGCGGTAATACGACTGAAATATGAAAAGCATCTGCAACGGAAACAGGAGTCTCTTTTTCTATGCAGATGCTTTTTTTGTTATTCTTTTGAAAGTGATTCATTTGTTTCTGTATCGAACGGCACATCACCTGTCAAAGCATCAAGACGATGTAGATCGGATTGAGTCGCTTCAGGGTCACTTCGGCGTGCATTTCTTACCACGGCAGTTCCGTCTGGATGATCGTTGAATCCAGTCGTTAAGTCAAACGTCCGGTTCGATAGCCGATCGGTAAAATAACGATCGTGAGAGACGAAGAGGAGCTCACCAGGGAAGACATCGAGGGCGGCTTCGATTTGTTCACGAGTCGCAAGGTCCAAATAGTTCGTCGGTTCATCGAGAATAAGCAAGTGAGCACCAGAAAAATACAGACGTAAAAAGGCGATTCGACATTTCTCACCCATACTAGCGTCGGCAATCGACCGGTAAACATCATCGCGACGGAATAAAAAACAGGCGAGCAACGTCCGGGCGTCCGTTTCACTCATCGTGCCGTACTCAAGTAATGCCTCTAACAACGTACCGGATGTCGGTAAATGGGAAAGAGCTTGTGAAAAATAGCCGGTTTTTAATCGAGGATGGCGGATGACTGTCCCTTGATTAGGAACATATTCGCCCTCAATGAGACGCAGTAAGGTCGTTTTCCCACTTCCATTCGGTCCAATGACAGCAATCCGGTCACCGCGATCGATTGAAAATGAGACATCGTTTAGAATGGTTTTCGTCTCATATCTAAACGTGACGTGTTCGAACGAAACGAGTCGCTTCGCATGAATCGCTTCATGTTCAAATGCGACGTGAATAGTCGGTGCAACCTCTGGCTTTTTAACACGATTCTCCAGTAAGCGCTCAAGCTGTTGTTCTTTTGCTTTGACCTTTGTTGCGTGTTTAGCGGCTTTCTTTTTCGCATATGGATCGCGTTCACTAGCTTGATCCGAAGCTTTTTGATGCCATTGCCGGTATCCTTGAATCATGCGTGTCAGCTCTTTACGGGTGCGTTCTTGTTTTTCGTACGCTCGTTGTTGCGACAGAGCTTGATGTTCCTTTTGTTCTTTATAGGACTGATAGTTTCCGCTGTATCGCGTTGCCCCTGATTCGGATAATTCAATGACGGCATCAGCCGTTGCGTCGATGAAGAATCGTTCGTGTGAGACATAGAGAATCGAGGTCCGTGACATGTTGACCCATTCCGTGAGCCACTCGAGTGTCTCTTGATCCAGATGATTCGTCGGTTCATCGAGAATGATGAAATCAGGTCGTGATAGAAGCAGACAGGCAAGTTGGAGGCGCGTCTGTTCACCACCGCTTAAACTGGATGCTTTGTGTGTCCAGAGTGCTTCCTTTAATTTGACTTCTTTTAAGACGCGTGCTGCATCTGCTTCCAGCGAGAAGGCGTCCTGATCGATTGCTTGTTGATAAATCGTCAAGTCACCATTCATGGCATTAGCGCGAAGTTGATAACGAACCGCATCCGCTCGTTCGACGACATCAAGAACGGTGTGATCGCCCGCCACAAAGTGTTGTGATAGTAGACCGAGTTTTTTGAAATGACGCTTGATCGAACCGTCAGTCGGCTGAAGTTGATCAGCGATCAAGTGTAACAATGTCGTTTTTCCGATGCCGTTCGGACCAATCAAAGCGACGTGTTCACCAGTATGAATATGAAAGGAGACGTCCGAGAAAAGACGTCGTTCGTCGTAATCCATTGATAGGTGTTGAATCGTAAGTGTTTCAGTAGACATAAAAGCAGCTCCTTTAGGCTTCATTTCCAGTAAGATGAAATGAAAACACACCATCCGAAGCGAGCGGATGGTGTGCAGGAGTAACTCAAAGAAGGCGATGACCAGAGGATGGTCACACCGAAAAAGAGCAGACTCGTAGCGTCAGACATCCGCAACTGCATTGCGAAAGAGATGATTTCATTCATCAAGCGACCTGTACGAGTGATTGCTTCATTTCGGTGTTGTACCTCCTGTTCATAATCTATGATGTCATCGTAACAAATCGGAAACGTTAACACAAGTACGATTCAAGTAGGGTTTGCGCAGCGTTTGTTTCTTCTGATGAAGGGGGAAGCACATCAGTTAACGGATAAGCAAGACCGAGGTTTTCCCACTTATAGACACCGAGTTGATGATACGGCAGTACCTCGACGCGCTCGACGTTTCCGAGCGTCCGGATGAACTCGCCGGTCTGACGGAGGAAATGTTCCGACATCGTGATACCTGGAACGAGGACGTGGCGAATCCAGACGGGAATGTTTCGCTCGGCTAGGCGTTTTGCGAAGGCGAGTGTATTGGCGTTACTCCGTCCAGTCAAGACGCGACAAGCAGCATCGTCGATATGCTTGATATCGAGCAGAACCAAATCCGTCGCATCGAGAATGGCGTCGATGTTTTTTGGGACGACAGATCCAGCGGTATCGATGACCGTATGCAGTCCATGCCGCTTCGCTTCTGTTAAAGCAGCCTCTAGGAACTCTGGCTGAGCGAGCGGTTCACCTCCAGAGAAGGTGATTCCGCCACCCGTCGCCTCGAAAAAGGAGCGATAGCTGATCGCTTCTTTTACGACTTCGTCTGCTGAGACACGCTGTCCGCAACCGAACTCCCATGTATCCACGTTATGACAGTATTGACACCGTAGTGGACATCCTTGCGTAAAGACGATGAATCGAATGCCAGGACCATCGACTGTTCCACATGATTCAACGGAATGGACCATACCATAGGTCATTCTGCTCACTTCCTTTCACATACTACACATCATTTTAGAGAGAACCGTGGAACGTACGATTGATGACATCAATCTGTTGTTCACGCGTCAGTTTAATGAAGTTGACGGCATAACCGGAAACCCGAATCGTTAACTGTGGATATTGTTCTGGATGCTCCATGGCATCGAGTAACGTCTCACGGTCGAAGACGTTGACATTCAAGTGATGACCTTTTGAAGTCGTACCACCCATATATCCGTCAAGTAATCCGACCGTATTGCGAATACGTGTTGCTTCATCCTTACCAAGTGCTTTTGGAACGATCGAGAACGTGTAGGAGATACCATCGAGCGCATGTTCATATGGTAGTTTCCCGACAGATGTCAGAGCAGCGACAGCACCACGGGTATCACGTCCATGCATCGGGTTAGCACCCGGTGCAAATGGTTCACCCGCACGGCGTCCATCGGGTGTATTTCCTGTCTTCTTACCATAGACAACGTTTGAAGTAATCGTCAGGACAGACTGTGTCGGGAGCGCATTTCGATACGTTGGATGTTTACGGATTTTCTCCATGAACAATGTCACGAGATCAACAGCCATCTGATCGACCCGTTCATCGTTATTCCCGAACTTTGGAAACTCACCTTCGATCTTGAAATCAACTGCAATCCCATCCGCATCTCGGATCGGGCGGACTGTTGCATAACGAATAGCGGATAGACTGTCGGCGACGACCGATAAACCAGCGATGCCGCATGCCATCGTCCGTAAGATTTCCGGATCGTGTAAAGCCATTTCAATCCGTTCGTAACTGTACTTATCATGCATGTAGTGGATGACATTCAGTGTGTTGACGTACAGTTCTGCGAGCCAATCGAGTTGACGATCGTAAGCCGCCATGACTGTCTCGTAATCGAGTACTTCATCGAGCATCAATGGTGTGACTGGGGCGACTTGAATTTTGAGCTTCTCGTCCATTCCGCCATTGATTGTATAAAGTAATGCTTTTGCAAGGTTTGCTCGAGCACCGAAGAACTGCATCTGTTTCCCGATCCGCATCGCGGAGACACAACAAGCGATGCCGTAATCATCCCCATAAACCGGCAACATCAAATCATCGTTCTCATACTGAATCGAGCTTGATATGATCGACATCTTCGCGCAGAATTCCTTGAATCCGCGTGGAAGCTGAGTGGACCAGAGAACAGTTAGATTTGGTTCAGGTGCCGGACCGAGTGTCGAGAGCGTATGCAGGAACCGGAATGAACTTTTCGTGACATTTGATCGACCATCTTCACTCATCCCGCCAATCGATTCCGTTACCCACGTCGGGTCGCCAGAGAAGAGATCGTTATAGTCCGGTGTTCGTAAGAATTTGACGATCCGAAGTTTCATGACAAAATGATCGACGAGCTCTTGTGCTGTTTCTTCCGTCAAGCGGCCGGTCGCAAGATCACGTTCGACATAAATATCGAGGAACGTCGAGACTCGACCGAGTGACATAGCTGCACCATTTTGTTCTTTGATCGCAGCAAGATAAGCAAGATAGACCCACTGGAATGCTTCTTGTGCTGTTTCTGCAGGGCGGGAGAGATCAAAACCATAGCGAGTTCCAAGCTCGGTCAATTCCGTTAATGCGCGCAATTGTTCATTCATCTCTTCGCGGTCGCGGATCATCGATTCAGAGAGGAAGCCGCCACGTGCCTTCAAGTCTCGCTTACGTTCTTCAATCAAGCGTGCTGTTCCGTACAAAGCGACACGACGATAGTCGCCAATGATCCGCCCACGTCCATAGGCGTCTGGTAATCCTGTGATGATACCGGCTTTACGTGCAGCGCGCATCTCAGGGGTATAGGCATCGAAAACCCCTTGGTTATGTGTCTTCCGGTACTCGCTGAAAATTTTCGTGACGGTCTCGTCTGCTTCAAAGCCATACGCAGCTAAGGCATCATTCACCATCCGAATCCCGCCGTTCGGATGAATTGAACGTTTGAACGGTTCATCTGTCTGTAAGCCGACGATTTTTTCAAGAGAGGGATCAAGATACCCTGCATCATGCGAGAGAATCGTTGATGGTGTCTTGGCATCGACGGCATACACACCACCACGTTGTCGTTCTTCATTCGTCAACTGTAGAATTTGTTGCCAAAGCCGTTGCGTCGCTTGCGTCGGACCGACTAAAAAGTGATCATCACCTGTATATTCCGTGCGATTGAGCCGGATGAAGTCTGCAACATCGATTGTCTTGATCCATTCGCCAGACGTAAAGTTTGTCCAGGCACTCGTTTTTTCTAATAACATGGATACCACTCCTTTAAAATTGAGCTAATGATCAGTTCCTTATGTGAATAGTGTAACAAAAGGAGATAGAGATTCCCTTTACGTTCATGTGAATAATTTAACAAGTGAACAAACGTTGATATGAGGGGTTTTCTTTATTTCTGTACTTATGAAAGAGTGAAGATTAAAAAACAGTTGAAGTCTGGTAAATCAAGATTTTCACGAAACTGTATGAGCTGATTTGAAAAAGATCCACTAGCACAGTTGAAACTGTGAGGAATGTCACGTTACGGTATCTTGTGTTTTTAGGACGTATCGTTGACAATGAAAAAGGGAATATAGAACGTGGAGGTGTGCCAAATGGAGTATGTGTCATTAACGCAACAAGGAGATTATCAGTCGGGAGACTGGGTCTCGCTGAAAATCGGATCGGAAGGTTCGACGCGAACTGGGATGATCACAGAATTTGAAGGTGATGGATTCTGGATTCGGTTTGAAGATGATTTTGATTATGAAGACTTTATCGGCTATGATGAATCGTACTGGATTGCGCTTGTTCGCCGTCCCGTGGACGTAAAAGCGATGTATGCGAGTCTTGCCGTGTATCCGGCACTCGCTGCAGAATTACAGGATCGTGTCATCCAAGGCTTCGAGATTTTAAAGGAAGAAGCCGGTGAAGAAGAAGTCCGGTTCCACATCCGATTGCTCGACGCAGGAAATGAATATACACAGACATTACGGGGATACCGTGATGCATCAGGAGATCATGTCGAATACGTAACGGCATGATGGAATTAAGAGAGTAGGAGAAATCGTTATGAAATTTACAAAACCATTTTTACAGGAAGCATGGGAACGGGCGCGCTTTACAGAGTTGATGCCTGTTCAAGAACAAGCGATTCCGTTGTTGCGCGAAGGAAAAGATGTCCTAGCTGAAGCGCCGACAGGTACAGGGAAGACGCTTGCTTATGTCATTCCAGCTTTAGAAAAGATTGAAGTGGAAGAGCCACACGTGCAAGTCGTCATCACGGCACCAACACGGGAACTCGTCATGCAAATTCATCAAGTCATTCAATTATTTGCTCAAGGAAGTGGTATCAAATCCGGTGCATTCATTGGTGGTGTTGAATTAAAGCGACAATATGAACGATTGAAGAAAAAGCCGCAAATCATCGTCGGAACACCGGGACGTCTCGTCGAGTTGATTGATTCGAAGAAGCTGAAGATGCATAAGGTGAAATTGATCGTTTTAGATGAAGCGGATCAAATTTATGAAAGTGGCATGAGTGACTCGGCGACGCGAATCGCAAATAGTGCGCTACGCGATCGACAACTGGCATTCGTCTCAGCGACATTGCCGGAACGGACAGCAGAATGGGGACGGACGCTTGCGAATGATCCTGAGACGATTCGTGTTGAGCGTGTCGTCAGCACACAAGTGACATTCGGTTATTTGGAGACTTCACGTCGTCAGAAACCGGAATTGTTACGTCGTCTGGCGAACATGCAAGGATCAAAAGTGCTGACATTCATCAACAATCGCTCATTCCTTGGACCATTGAATGGCGAGTTGAGTAAATTCTCACTGAAATACCGGATTTTAGACGCTGAAAAAGGAAAACGAGAGCGGATGGAGACCTTGCGTTCTTATAAAAAGGGAGAGTTTCCTTTACTCGTCACGACAGGTCTTGCGGCGCGTGGGCTTGATATCGAAGCGGTCACACACGTCGTCCATTACGATTTACCGGAGTCGCTTGACGATTTCGTACACCGTTCAGGTCGGACGGGACGCGGAAACGCAAATGGGATGGTACTTGCACTTGTCACGGATCAAGATTTAAAACACTTAAAAACACTTGCAAAGCAAATGGGCGTCGAGATGGAGCCAATGGAAATTTACCGCGGAGAAGTCATTCCGAAACGTGAATTCACAGCTCCTCAGACGATTAAGCGACCGGCTACTCCTCACCGGAAAGGGCGATCGAAATGAAGAACGATCGAAAAGTAATTCCATTTCCGACGACGGTTTCTGAAGCGGAAATGAATGCAGCCTTGAAGAAAATGTATCAGGAAGCAGCAACAGCACGCAGTACGGACTGGGTCGCTTTCATTGAAGAGATTGCGACAGAAGGACGTTGGTATTTAAAAGATGCTGAATTGTTCCGGGACTTATTCGTTGACTGGGCGATCTTCTATGAAACGGATGATCAAGGAAAAACACCGCACGGTCGTTTTCTCGAGCAGATAAAAGACGAGCTATCACCTAGTCTCTATCGCGCCTTGCGTGGATTAGCTGACCCGATGCCGTCGCTGTTTCAAGTCGATGCAGATGGTGTTGTTGATTTAATGTCGAAACAGACGTATCAAACGGATTTGGCTGAGATTGAAGTCGAACCGGGGGATCTGTTGATTGGGAAACTGCTCTATATTTCTGGTAAGTGGCGCTTTGCGATTGCCTACATGAAGGTAGCGCGCGCATTAGTACCAGAAGTCCTCGCTTTGTTGACGGACTTCGTGGATGAAGTGGGAGAAGACGCGTTACTTCGTCAATATCCAGAGTTTTGTGCGGAATTAATCGACTTGCTCCTCGATATCGAAGAAGGTAACATTGCACCAAGACCAGAAGAATAACTCAAAAAACCTAGGACACGTTGACTACAAAAAGTCATATGTCCTAGGTTTTTTCATGGGTCCGCTCGATATAAAGCGACATCATTCTTATCCCGATGTTTCACGCGATACATGGCAAGATCGGCTTGCTTTAAACATGTATCAAGATCGGCCTCATGACACGCTGTCACTCCGATGCTTGCGGAAACGAATAAAGATTGTCCTTTGTAGACATAGGGACGTCTTAAAAATTGTAAAAAGGATTTACATTTTCGGCGTAAGGAGAGTTCATCATCGGCTTGTAAAAGGATCGCGAATTCATCTCCACCGAGTCGATACACGGATTCCGAAGAACTTGTATGTTCGCTCAATCGCTTCGCAACTTCAATTAATACATAATCTCCTGCCTCGTGACCATACGTATCATTTACTTGCTTAAATCCATCTAAATCGACTAAGGCAAGATAATTCTTATCGGAGAGTCGATTTGAGAAATCTCGTTCTAAGGAACGACGGTTTCCGATATTAGTCAAAGCATCATGATAGGCATGGTATTCGATTCTCTTTTGACGAATTTTGCTTTCCGTGACATCATGTAAAATCGTGAATCGTCCCATCGAGGTAGCGGCAATTTGAATTGGAATATCAATGATTTCATAGCGTCGACTTTGTTCATCCTCATACTCATCAACGTTCGTTTCGAGCATCTCTAACAAATGACGCATCGTACGAGGAACATGTTCAATCGTCATATCTGGCAAATGAAACAGACGTTGGGCAGCTAAATTCGCGTACAGCGCAGTGCCGGACTGATCGAGTCGAATCATCGGATCAGGATGACCGAGGAAGAGTGGAATGACCTGTTGTTCACTATCTTGGATTTGTTGTTTTCGATGTTCGATGCGTGAAGCGAGTTGTTCATTTCGTTCATGTAATTGTGCGACAATCAACCCATGTTGACGGGCGATCAAGATTTGTCGAACGATTAGTAGGAATAAGATGATAAAGATGTCGAGTTTTCCACCTTCTTGTTCCACCATGTAGTGGATGAACAAAGGGATGGCCAGTAAAGGAAGCCACGAACGGGGAATGACCGTCGTCCGAGCAGTTCCTTCTTCAATATGATCAACATGCCATAGAATAGCTGCGCTTTGCGCCAAACGAATCAATATCGGGAAGAACACCAGATAATTCGCTGAAAAATCAGGGAAGTAGACACTAGAGACTTCATAGATACCACGAATGAAAATGGATAAGAATAATAGAAATAAGGCCATCCGTGATACCCAATGTATTTCTTGGATGAACGTAAAATAGAAAAAAACGAACAAACCGAGTGATGTGTTCGTAATGACGATGATGGCATAAGGAACAGTCTGAAGCCCAGGGTTCGTCAGTTCATTGAGGACATGGAATGCGACAAGTCCAATGAAAATGACGATAATCGCGGCATCAACGAAAGCAAGTACATGTTGTCCGAGTGTTCGTTTTGTGATGATTCGGTAAAAAATCGCGTATAAGAATACGTAATGGGATATTGAAAATAAAATCAGGCTATAAATAGATGGAATTGGAAAGTCTGAATAGACAAAACGTAATGTCTCAAAAATGGAACCGATATAGGATAAAACCAGTGATCCTAAAGCAATCAGCCAGAAATTTCGTCTGGGTACGACTAATATTTGTTCCTTACGATAAGCCGTAAGGATGAAGTAAGCGATCAACCCAAGTGATACATACTGAAGTACCTGTTCGACAATCCCATTAGAGATGGAAGGAGTCCATGTAGTAAGGATCATTAGAATAAAAGAGATGACGAGCATGGCAGGGAACCAACGGATGAAGTAGTTTGATTTAAGCACGGGATCCCTCCTAACGTTTGATGTGGACAGCGAACATATAGTTATTTTTCTCGTTCTTCTTGATCTGGTACATGGCTTCGTCTGCCCGAATCAATAACTGTTCTGAACTCTTACCGTCTTCAGGGTATAAGGAAATTCCGATAGATGGTGTGATACGAAGCGTATACGTGTTGATATAGAATGGATAATTTAGGATTTCGAGAACGTGTTCGGCAAACTGTCGAGTTTCCGAGGCAGATGCCTGAATGAAGATCAAGAATTCATCTCCACCAAGGCGTGCGACGAGATCAGTTGACGTCATCATTGATTGAAGACGCGTTGCTGTTTCTTGTAGCAGTAAATCACCGACATCATGTCCATAAGTGTCATTGATTTGTTTGAATCCGTCCAAATCTATGAATAATAAGGAGCCATAATCTAGCGTTGGCAGAGTTAGATAGAGTTGCTCCTCGAAGTAACGCCGGTTTGGTAAACGAGTGAGTGAGTCATGGTATCCCATACGTTCTAGCCATACTTCCTGTTGATAGTCTTCTGTGACATCCGCTAAGACGACGAAATAGCGTTGCTGATGTGGAATATCGATGATTGTCGTATTCAAAAAGGTTTCTGGATGTTCCTCCGTAGCAGGTACATGTAGGAGGTGAGCAGGATAGGTCGACTGCTTTTGTTGAAGCAACGGGATGAGCCGATCAAGTTGACGGCGTTGACTCGGTCCGAGCGGTAAATCATTCCATCCTGCTTCTGCAGCGGCTGGATTGACGGATCGAATCTGATACATGTCATCGATTTCAAAAACGATTTCTGGATAAGACAAAAAAAGTGACGTCAGTTCTTTTTCACGCAACTGTAGCAACTCTGTTTTTTGATGAACGATGTCTTCTAGATTCGTTTGTAATGCCGTTGTTTCCTGTAACAACCGAAGATTTTCCCGGTATGAAAAAAGCTGTCGTGTTAAAAATAATAAAAACGTAATACCAATAGACAATAAGAAGAAGGTTCGAGAGACAGGGAAAAACGTAATATAAAGAATTAGCGCAGATAATAAGATGTAAACCAACAGAGAACGCGTAAGTGTCTCGACTCGAATGAGATTTGCTTGCTCCTCACGACTAATGGGAAGTGTACGTGTGTTCAGAAAGGCGATGAGGAACAGACCGCTAAGTGGATATAGCGGAAGCAATAGACCCGATATTTGCGGTTCACCGTTTAATAACAAGGTATAAAACACGAAGTTCGTCATGCCGAGAATGAATGTTCCGAGGACAAGAAAGATAAATCCTGATCGTGATACGTTCCGTCTTAACCCAGACGCGTAGAGTAAAAAAAAGAAAAGCGTCAACAAAATTGTCAAGAAGGCATAAAGTGTCCAACTGATTTGCTCGAGTGTCGTTCGCGTATAAGAGGGAACAAAGCGGAAAATAGCGATATATCCAGCAATCATTGAAACAGCGAATAAAGTCAAGGAATCAAGAATCAATAACTTTTGTTTTTTGAATAATGTCAAATCTAATTGTCGGAAAAAGAAAAGGACCATCATTGTCAAATGAATCGTATAAGGTAAATCCAGCAAGACGTTCAAATTGACATCGTTCCATTGAAAGAAACGTCCAATCATATTCAGGAAATCGCCCAAAAAATAAGAGAAGAAAGCGATGGATAACCACTTGTACGGAAGGGAAGGTTGTTTGAAAGCCGTCGATCGACTAAATAAGAAAATCATGAAAGAACCGCTTAAACTAATGACTGCCGAGAGTTGTAACGAAAGATCTTGTGGCAATAGCCAGAGCAGTATGTAAGTAATGACTAAGTAGAATGCGACGATAGGGTAGATGTTTTGAACCATCCGTTTCACCGAAACTCCTCCTTTCGCAAGCCTTCCTCCAAAACGAAATATGCTATAACATTACCCGATATCTAATATGAATTCACATTTATTTTCATAATTAAAAATAAAAGTAAGAGATGTTTTCTATTTCATAAAAAAAGCGGAGCTCTTCTAAGTGAAGAACTCCGTTTATCGGATTTATTGATGAGATTGGCGATGATTTTCAAATGCCTCGATTTTTTCAGAAAGATATGTCCAATATTCCATTCGCTCGTCAAGCGTCGCTTTGGTCTTTTCGATGGCTTGATACAATTCATTGACCTTTCCGAGATCACTTCCTGCTGAAGCGAGATCAGCCTCTAATTGCTCTAGTTCAACTTCACTCTCTTCAATTTGTTGCTCAATGATAGCCCAATCTTGTTGTTCCTGATAACTTAGTTTCTTTGGCGTCTCTGTTTTTGGTGCTGTAGCAACCTCTGCCGTTTTTTCAACGACGATTGAGGGAACGGATGCTGCCATTTGCTCAAGATAGTCTGTATATTGTCCGTAATAAAAAATGATTTTTCCATCTTCAAATGCAATCAGGCGATCGACGACCCGATCGAGGAAGTAGCGATCATGACTGACTGTGATGACAGTACCTGGGAATGATTCTAAATAATCTTCTAGTACGGATAAGGTCTCGGTATCCAAGTCGTTCGTCGGCTCATCAAGGAAGAGGACGTTCGGTTCTTCCATCAAAATCGTTAACAATTTCAGACGTCGCTTTTCGCCACCAGAAAGCTTGCCGATTTGTTTATATTGTGCTTCCGGTTTAAAGAGAAATTGTTCGAGCATCTGACTTGCTGTGATCTCCTCACCGGCGAGTGTCGTAATGACTTTTGCGATCCGTTCGACCTCATCGATGACGCGGCGTTCGGGATGCGTGAATTCGGCGAATTGACCGTAAAAACCAATCTTCACCGTTTCGCCGTGAATGATCTCACCCGTTGTTGGCTCTAAGCGTTTCGCGAGAATTGAAAGAAGTGTCGATTTTCCACTACCGTTTCGACCAACGATGCCATACCGCTCTTTGCGTCCGATCAGAGCGTCAAACGATTCAAAAAGTGTCCGTTCACCAAATCGGTGCGAGACGTCATATGCTTCAATGACTTTCTTGCCGAGGCGGGTCGAACCGACCTGTACTTCAAGTGTCGCTTCTTCTTCCTCATACGAAAGGTCTTGTAAAGCATCCACGCGCTGGATCCGGGCTTTTTGTTTCGTCGTCCGTGCTTTTGCTCCGCGACGCAACCAAGCGAGTTCGCGACGGAGGATGTTTTGACGTTTTTCCTCCATAGAAGCCGTCCGTTCACGACGTTCGGCACGTTTTTCAAGAAACGATTCATAGTTTCCGACATAGAAATAAGCTGTTCCATTTGCGATCTCCATCATATGATTCGTGACACGATTCAAGAAATAGCGATCATGAGTGATTAGTAGAATCGCACCACGGTATTCCTTGATTTGAGTCTCAAGCCAGCTGATCGTCTCGGCATCAAGTTCGTTCGTCGGCTCATCAAGCAGGAGGAGATCGGCTTCATCGAGTAAGGCTTCAGCGAGTCCGACACGCTTTCGTTGTCCTCCGGAAAGAGAGCCGATCAACGCGTTCAAGTCGAGGATGCCGAGTTTGTTTAAGATCATTTTTAAACGCGATTCCGTGTCCCACGCTTGCGCGGCATCAACCTCGGTTTGCGCCGTGATGAAGCGGTTGAGTAACGTCTCACTTGTCGGATCGTGTTCGAGCGCTAGTCGTGCCGTTTCGTAGTGGCGCAACGCGTTGATCGTTGGTGTGTCACCCGACAGGAGTACTTCCATGACAGTCCGATCTTCCGGATAATCGGTCGTTTGCGATAGCAAACGGATCCGATAATCATTTGGATGATGGATCGTACCAGCATCTGCTGTTTCTTTGCCTGCTAGAATGTGCAGGAGGGTCGATTTACCGGTACCGTTGACGCCAATGATACCGATCCGGTCACCAGGAGAGACGGAAAACGTGACATCTTCGAAGACAATTTTATCGGCAAATTCTTTTTTGAGATTTTCTACTTTCATTAACATATTAGACACCTTCTACAATCTGTTTGATTTGATGTTCGACCGTCTGGACGAGTTCTTTCTGTGTCATCGTGCTCGGGTCAATCGACGGCAAAATCGTGACTTCGACTGTAGCCGGACGGATCTTACCCGTTTCCTCCATGACACGATAACTACCTGAAATCGCGACTGGTACGACGCGTGCGCCACTTGATGTCGCAAGGGTAAAACTTCCTGCTTTGAATTCCGCCATCGGTCCGCCTTTTGAACGTGTTCCTTCTGGGAAGATGATCATTGATTGTCCGTCCTTGATCGTGTCGACACCAGAGCGGATCGCTTTTAGTGATTGGCGTCGGTCTTTTCGGTCAATCATGACACACCCCATCAGATTCATCCAGACATTAACGATTGGAATTTTATTCACTTCGATTTTTGAGATGAATGCTTTTGGTTTATCGATTTTTCCAAGTAGAATCGGAACATCGAAGTTTCCTTGGTGATTCGAGATGAACACGACAGGTTCATTTGCCGGGATATGTTCATGCCCCGTCACATGGACACGAACGCCAGCGAGTCGGAGGAGAGAGTTCGCCCAGGCGCTCGCTACACGCTGAACGAATGCGTAGCGCACGAGATGTGTTCGACGTTTTGCGGTTGGTAAAAACGGTAAGGTACAGGGTAAGACAAGTCCAAAATAAATGAACCAAATGACAGTGCGGATCATGGTAAAGTGACAACTCCTTTTTTCATTGCTGATGTTATTGTACAAAAAAAGACCAGGTGTCGCACCCGGTCTCCATGATTATTCCCAGTAACGAGGCTCAGATTCCTCTTCGCTTTCTCCAAGTTCGAAAGTGAGGCGACGTGTCGTCGGATCAACGGAGAACGTAGCGTTCGTGTTGTCAATCTGTTTGATTTCCATCGTCTCTTCATCCAAGATGAGAGTCAAGCGGACCTTATCTTCGTGATCTACGAGCAGTACGCCATCTTCCTTCAACCATAAGTCGATGACAGGTGAGTAGCGGAGTGTCCAACCGTTTGATAAAGGGATTTCGTTCATAATGAATCTGTTCCTCCTAGGTGATGAAATCGTGTTCTTTATTTATCATGCTGGTCTGTTCCGGAGAATGCAAGTGGTGTACTCGAATCTCGATTAGGATAGGCAATTTGAAAAGACTGTTCTCGTTTTTTCATGCGTTCGTACTGTTTTTTGACGCGACGGTATTGAATGTATTCAATGTAAGTCAGATAGGACGTACGGAGTAACTGTCGAATCGATGATAACGATAGGCAAATCGCTAACGTAAAGACGAAAACACCAATCGAACTTGTATAATAACCGGTAACAAAACTTAAGTATGTAGTGATGAGACCCGCAATCGTCGTGAATAAGTAGAAGAGCACGTCCGTTTCCTCCTCAAAATTAAAATATAGGTGTGTTCATCTAATTCGAGGTTGAACTTGATTTTCCTTTATCGTCCTGTAAATGTCCGGAAAAAATAAAAAAATCCACACGGAAGGTGTAGATTTTAAGGGCGATCGATTTGCTGAAGCGCTGGTGTCTTCGGAGTCATATCTGTACTGTTTGATCCTTCTGCAAAAACGATTCCAATCGTAGCAAGGAAAGCAAAAAATGCAAAAACCAATGTTTTCGTGAAGCGTCGAGCGAACGAACGCGATTGAATATTATGAAACATTTTTATCCCCCATATTTACCTAAACTAAACCTTCTTTTTCCTGTTATTTAATCATATATCTTTTTTTCAAAAAAATCACGCAAATGTGTTTCGTTCACAAATATGTCACAACTGTCATCGTGGGGTCGATTTCAGAGGTGAACAGAAAAAGAGTATAGTATGGTAGGGAAAGAACAGAAGGATGGTTCGAATGAACTTAAACCAATTCAAATAGAGAGAGGAGATGACCCGAAATGGGATTACGCGCAGGACAGGTTGTCACATTAAAAGTAGAACGTGAAGCAGAGTTCGGAGTGTTTTTGACAGATGGAAATGAAGATGTGTTGTTGCATAACAATGAACAGACACAAAAAGTAGCTCTTGATGATGAAGTAGAAGTCTTCTTGTATCAAGATAATGAAGGACGTTTGGCATCATCGATGACGATTCCAGAAGCTTCATTTGAGGACTACGTCAAGACGACGATCAATGGGACACGCTATAACACAGGAGTGTTCGCGAATATCGGGATTCAAAAAGATGTTCTTGTCTCACTTGACGATTTGCCGCAACGTCGGATGTTCTGGCCGGAAGAAGGCGATCAACTTTTCATTCGTCTAAAACATGATCAAAAGCTTCGTTTACTCGGAGACCCTGCACCATATGCTTACTTCAACTTACGAGCGAAGCCAGCTCCAGAAGAATGGAACAACATGGACGTCGAAGGTCTCGTCTTCTCACAACGCGAACCAGGCGTCAACGTCTGGGTCAACGATCAGTCAATCGGATTCTTGCATGAACGCGAGATGGAACGTTGGCCGCGTCTTGGAGAAGTCTTGAAATTACGAGTGACAAATGTAAAACCAGATGGTACAGTATTACTTTCAGCACGACCACGTGCCTTTGAAGCCATTGATACAGACGCGGAGTTGATTCTGAACCATCTACTTGAACATGATGGTCAGATGCCGTATGGTGATAAGACAGCTCCCGAGACGATCGATGAAGTATTCGGTCTCAGTAAGGCAGCATTCAAACGAGCGCTCGGTCGCCTGTTGAAAGATAAAAAAATAGAAAAAAATGAAACGGGTATTCGGTTGACGCAATAATCAAACCGAGTAAGCCTGCGTTTCGAATAGATAGTAAGGAATTCATCATTTTGGTGGTTGCGGCTGGTTTGATTACCGGCGACCATTTACTGAATATACCCCATCACTAGTGGGGGCACGCGATGACGTTCATCGCACGGTCCGGGCACTTCGCCTTTCCCTCGCCCTTATGGCAACGATTATGATGGTGACTTCCCTAAACATTATTATGAGAGAAACCACTCTATCTTTATGGGATAGATTCTGTTATAATAGGTAGTCGATTGTATTCGTTACGGTAGCGTCTGTTTAGTGGCAGACGCTTTTCATATGACAAAGGAGAGTATTTAGCATTGACAACATTTCGTGAATTAAATCTTAGTGAGGCACTTATCAAAGGTGTCCTAAAAATGGGCTTTGAAGAAGCAACACCAATCCAAGCAGAAACAATTCCAGTCGGACTCAGCGGCGTTGACTTAATTGGTCAAGCACAAACAGGTACTGGTAAAACTGCAGCATTCGGTATTCCAACAATCGAGCGTCTTGACGCAAAATCACGCAACATCCAAGCGTTGATCCTTGCTCCGACACGTGAGCTTGCAATCCAAGTAGCTGAAGAATTGAACCGGATCGGTGAAGTAAAACGCGTTCATGCACTTCCTGTTTACGGCGGTCAGCAAATCGATCGTCAAATCCGTGCACTTCGCAAAAATCCACAAATCGTCGTTGCAACACCAGGACGTTTGATGGACCACATGAACCGTAAGACGTTGAACCTCGATCACGTTCAAACGGTCATCCTTGACGAGGCAGATGAGATGTTGAACATGGGATTCGTCGAAGACATCGAGAAAATCCTCGGTGCACTTCCTGAAACTCGTCAAACACTCTTGTTCTCAGCAACGATGCCACCACAAATTCGTAAAATCGCAGATCGTTTCATGACGACTCCGACACACATCAAAGTCAAGGCGAAAGAAATGACAGTTGAGAACATCGAGCAGTCATTCATCGAATTGAAAGAAAGCCAAAAATTCGACGTCCTTTGCCGTTTGATCGATACGGATTCTCCGGAACTTTCAATCATCTTCGGTCGTACGAAAAAACGTGTTGACGAAATGACTGAAGGTTTGATCCAACGTGGATACACAGCTGACGGTTTACACGGTGACTTAACACAAGCAAAACGTGACCAAGTCATCCGTCGTTTCAAAAAAGGAACGATCGATATCCTCGTCGCGACAGACGTTGCAGCACGTGGTCTTGATATCTCTGGTGTCACACACGTCTATAACTTCGACGTCCCACAAGATCCAGAAAGCTACGTTCACCGGATCGGTCGTACAGGTCGTGCTGGTAAAACAGGATCGGCTGTCACATTTGTTACACCACGTGAATTCGGTCAAATTAAAACAATCGAACGTGTCACGAACAAAAAAATGTCACGTCGTCATGCACCAACACTTGATGAAATCTTAGAAGGCAACTTGAAGCTTGCTGCACAAGAACTCATTAAACGTGTTGAAGCAAAAGACTCAAAAGAATATACGACACTTGCACAAGAACTCTTAGAAGAGTACGAAGCAGTAGAACTTCTTTCAGCAGCACTTAAAGGATTGACGAAAGAGCCGGATGCAACACCAGTCCAAATCTCTTCAATCGAACCAATCCGCGTGAAACGTTTCGGTAGCAACGGTGGTGGAAACCGTCGTCCTTACGGAAACAAAGGTGGAAGTGGAAGCGGCAACCGCAGTGGCGGATACCGCGGAAACAACCCGCGTGGTGGCGATCGTCGTGAAGGTGGTCGTTCATCTTCTTCATCAGATCGTCGTGAAGGCGGTTATGCTGGACGTAGCAACCGTAGCGAAAGCGATCGTAACCGTGGTGGACGCAAACCACGTTTTGAAAAGTAAACGATTCGAACCGATTTGTCACAGACAAGTCGGTTCTTTTTTATGATTTATCTAAGCGGTCATGATAAAATGAGCCATGAACGATAGGGAGAGGGCTGAATCATTCGTGTATACCATTTATGTAGCAGCATCCGTCTGTCTCGTTGCACTGATCGTCGCGACGAAAAAGATTTGTGAGCGGACGACAAAAGGACATTTTCGTTATATTCCGTTAGCGACCTTATTATTTGGTGGCATCATCTTTCTTGTGCTGGCCATTGGTAAGGGCGGGGCTGTTGGGATTCAATACGGTGTCCTGAGTATCATCTACTTGACGGCGACATTCGGTGTGTATTTGTATATCTCAATGCGGAAAGATACGACGTTATCGTAAAACAGGGGCTCTCTCGTTACAGAGAGGCTCCTTTTTTGTTAAGATAGAACAAGAGTACAAGGGGGGAATAGAATGGACGCATTAGATGTCATCGTTCATCCCGAAGAGATAGAGGCGTGGTTTCAACCGATCGTAGGCGCTGCCCCTTTTAAGGTGGAAGGGTATGAAATCCAGTCCCATTTTCGTGGAGAACCGTTAAAACCATTTTTTCAGGAAGATGATGTTCCGATCGAGTATCAGCTCGAAGTCATGGGACATGTCGTCCGTCAAGCATTCCAAAAAGTACCCTCCGATACACAAGCGTTCATCCTGATCCGTTGTCGTCCGGCTTGGTTGTTTGAGAACGGTGGGGAAGATTTCTTGCATGTTTTACGTACGGTCGACTCGTCGTTTCCAAAAGAACGGATGTATGTTACTTTGACGGATGTTCAAGTCGATGATTTTGATCGTCTGGGCCGGATCGTCGCGTACTATCAGAATTCTGGACTGAAGGTAGCGCTGGATCGCGCGGAAGCAACGAGTCTCGAACGCGTCTTTTCGATGTCGCCGGATATGTTGATCGTCGATCTATCTTCAATGATTGAGAAAAAGACCGTCTCAGCATCGTATCCGCATCTCTTACAGACGATGGAGCACCTTTGTGATCAGCTTGGAGCGCCACTTTTGTATAAAAACATCAGTCATCTTGGTCAACTTCGATATGCGTGGCAGCATGGTGGACGCTATTATATGGGGAATCTTTTAGGAGAGGCTGCGCCGGAATGGGTCATGACTTGTCCTGGAATGGAGGTCTTGATCCATGAAGTCCCGATGTTCTATAAATATGATCGGGAACAGATGAATCGCCTGTTCCAACTGGAGCAAGACTGGACAGTTCGATTTAATGAGTATTGTCAGTCCTTGAAATCGGAGCAAGATCTCGATCAATGGCTGCTAATGCTCGCCCGGAAGATGGAGCCGGAATTCATCCGGTTTTACATCACGGACGCGAATGGCTTCCAACAGTCTTCGAATGTCAGTAAAAAGAGTGGCGAGTGGAAACTGTATTCCTTCTACAAGGGATACAACTGGAGTTTTCGTCCTTACTTTATCCGGACGACGGTAGCGATGGAGAGACGGCATAGCGGATATCTGTCGGAACGGTACGTCGACTTCAGCTCGAGTGAACAAACGCGGACGTTTAGTATGCCGCTCAGCAATGGCATGTTCTTATTTGCGGATATCTCCGCAGATTATCTATACAAAGAACGATTGAGTGAATGAGGAGGAAATGAAAGTGTTAGATTATGATTATGAAGCATTACGAGAAATTGGACGCATCGTCGCGATGGCGCGAGACGAGATGGCGGATGCCGTCAAACCAGGAATCACGACAAAGGAACTTGATGACATCGGAGCACGTATTCTGAAGGAGCAGGGAGCAGAATCTGCCCCGATCGTCATGTATGATTTTCCGGGAGCGACATGTATCAGTGTCAACGATATCGCAGCACACGGTATTCCCGGTAAATATGTCATTCAAGAAGGGGATATTGTTAATGTCGATGTCTCAGCTGTGAAGAATGGCTACTATTCGGATACGGGGAAAACAGTCATCGCAGGAGAAGCAAAACGTCCGGAAGATGTCCGACTCGTTGAAGTATCATTGACGGCGCTTGAAAAAGGACTCGAGAAGGTCAAAGCCGGAACGAAGGTCAATCAGATCGGAAAAGCGATCTATGCTGAAACGCGTAAGAGTGGTTTCACCGTCATCCGTAACTTAGCGGGGCATGGTCTCGGGAAGACACTTCATGGTGAGCCGGAATCCATCTCGAACTACTTCAATCGTGAAGAAAACGATCTGCTGAAGGAAGGGCAAGTCATTGCTGTCGAGACGTTCATTTCAACAGGAGACGAGTTCTGTATCGAAGATGAGCGGGATGGCTGGACGTTATACACACCAAATCGGAGCCTTGTCTCACAGTTTGAGCACACTGTCGTCGTCTTAAAGGACGGGTATGAGATTTTGACGAAAGTCGAAGGCAAAGAATCGTTCTAAGAAAAGCTCATATAGTAAAACACGAGAAGGGGGCTGACTCAAAAGTCAGTTTCCACAAAAGTAAGGGTGGCAGAATGATAATCTGCCACCCTTATCTCATAACAAAAAGAATGACGCGTTTCACGCAACTCCTACAGGAAAAAGCGCATCTTTGCGCTGTCAGAGACAAACAAGACCCGCTTTCCTGCTTGAATAAGGCAGGAAAGCTGGCTTGTGTCTCGCCTGAGGAAAGGGCGTGAAAAGACGCGTCATTCTTTTTTGAGTCAGCCTCCTTTTTCGTCGTAGTGCTCCTATTATAAGGATATCCGGGACGTTGCCAATTTGTTTAACTGTGATTCGGATACGGCTGGAGCGGAATAACGAATGTGTCCGTGTTCGACATGATACGGGGTCTCGAGCAAATCTTCTTCAAAATAATCCTCCGTACTTGCCATATCGATCGGATAAGCGAGCCCTGGAAGTGTCGCGAAAGCAAGGGTCTGACGACGTCCGATGCCGCTCTCGAACATCCCTCCGAGCCAGTAGGGCGCTTTTGTTCGAAGGGACAAAGCGTTCGTCAGCCCACCGACACGTGCCGGCTTGATATTCAGAATCTGACCAGCGTGAAGCGTCTTCATCAAATCGGCATCCGCTGGAGCGACGATGGATTCATCTAGACAAATCGGTGTCTGCAAGAGTTTAGCGAGACGTTGATGTCCGGACCAATCCGACGCTACGAGCGGTTGTTCCATCATAACGAGACCGAATGAATCCCAATGCTGTAATAAAGGAAAGTCTGCTTCTATGAAGCTGCCGTTAGCGTCAAACATCAAGGGCGCATCAGGGAAAGCCGCACGTACTTGCTCAAGAACGACAGTATCCGTCGGAGCGAGCTTCAGCTTGATCCGTCCATATCCGGAGGCGATCGCTTGTCCGACGGCTTCGACGGTCTGCGTTGCAGAAGCCCGTCCGAGTGCTTTCCCGCAAGGTACGAGGGATGATTCATCACCTCCGAGATACGTAGCGAGCGATTGTCCGGAAGCTGCTGCGAATAATTCATAAATCGCTCCTTCAAACATCGCTTTTGCCATCGGATTGCCTTGCACGATGCGGAAGCGGTGCGTGACATCTGCTGGATGATGGAGCGGTTGGTCAAGTAACTGGTACAGCAGTGAAGCGATTCCTTGCAGAGAATGTTGTGTTTCGGACGTATACCACGGTGTATCAAACGCGACTCCTTCCCCGTAACCGATTCTTCCTTCCGAATCGGTCAGGCGCAAAATCGTCGTCCGGCGTACTGTCAACGTCGAGAGTGCTGTTTGCATCGGACGACGAAAGACGAGTGGTACATCGAACAATTCGGCAGACCGGAGGGTGATGCTCATAATGACTCCTTCAGTTGTTTCCGCAATAATTTACCGTTCGCATTGCGTGGCAAAACGCTATGATAGATGTAATCAACCGGACATTTATATTTGGCGAGCAATTGACTGATTTCCGTTCGGATGATGGCTTCATCGAGTGAACTTACGATGAAGGCAACCGGAACTTGTCCCCATTTAGCATCGAATCGTCCGACGACACCTGCTTCTTGAATCCCATCAATCGAGAGAAGTGCTGATTCGACCTCAGCCGGGTAAATATTTTCCCCACCTGAGATGATGAGATCACTTCGACGATCGAGGACATACAGGTATCCATCGGCGTCCAAACGTCCTAAGTCACCAGTCTTGAAAAAACCGTCTGCTGTAAAGGCGTCTGCCGTTTTCTCTTCATCATGAAAATAGCCTTTCATGATTGTCGGTCCTTTGACTTCGATTTCTTGGTGGCGCGTGATGCGGATTTGCGTCGGATAAATGGCTTGTCCAGCTGATCCGATTTTTCGTAAGGCATCCTCAGGCAGAAGAGTCGCGATTTGAGAAGCTGTTTCCGTCATCCCATATGTCTGCATGACGGGAATATTGCGGTCGAGTGCACGCGTCAGAATCGGTAATGGAACAGGACCACCCCCTGTCAGTACGACGCGAAGCGCGTGACGACGTAGTCCGGCTTCGAGCAACCGATCAAGCATGACTGAGACGAGTGAGACATGTGTAATTTTTTCCGTCGTAATCCAGTGTAAGGCGCGTTCTGGTGAAAAATGTGGCTCGAGAATGATCGGTACTCCATAGATGACCGCTCGATAGACGACGGCTAACCCACTCATATGAAACAGTGGTGTGACAATCAAAAAACGATCCTCTAACAGTGATCCGATATGACGAGCGGCATTCGTCGCACTCGAGAAATGATTCAACATCGTTTGTTCCACAGCTTTCGGATGTCCGGTCGTACCACTCGTAAAGAGCATTGATTGGACGTATTGTTTAGGCATATGGCGTATTAACAGATCGGGTGCTTCTTTTTCATAAGAAAAAGCTCGACACGGAATCGCTGTATCGAGTATCCGGTCTGTTACGACGAGCCGCACATCTGCCTGTTTGAATTGGCGCAGCACTTCATTTTGCGTTAGTCGAGTGTTGATCGGGACGACGGTTAATTCAAGCAATTGAGCAGCGTGAAGAGCGACGATATACTGTGCACTGGATGGACCGTAAAGAGCAATCCGGTCTCCGCGTGTCACGATCGTCGCCCACGTACTCGCCAAACGATGCGCGCGTGCATATAGTTCAGACCACGTCCAACGCTCCGTTTCCGTAATGAGCGCGATGTCATCCGGTTGCTCTTTTGCCCGTGTATAGATCCAAGGATACAAAATAGTCACTTCCTTTTTGATGAATATACGAAAAAGGTTCAATGTCGTAAGACGATTGAACCTTTTTTTCATTATGGGAAACGCGGAAACTGTCCGAAGTCAGGATTGCGTTTTTCTTTGAACGCATCGCGTCCTTCTTTTGCTTCGTCTGTCGTGTAGTACAGCAATGTTGCATCTCCTGCGAGTTGCTGAATCCCTGCGAGACCATCTGAATCGGCGTTGAATGCCGCTTTGAGGAAACGAAGAGCCGTTGGTGAATGTTGAAGAATTTCGGCACACCATTGAATCGTTTCTTGCTCGAGATCCGCGAGTGGAACGACCGTGTTGACGAGTCCCATATCAAGTGCTTGCTGTGCGTCATATTGACGGCAGAGGTACCAGATTTCACGCGCTTTCTTGTGTCCAACGACGCGCGCGAGGTAACCAGAGCCATATCCAGCATCGAATGAACCGACTTTTGGACCTGTTTGTCCGAAGCGGGCGTTGTCTGCAGCGATCGTCAAGTCACACACGAGGTGAAGGACGTGTCCGCCACCAATCGCATAACCTGCGACCATAGCGATGACTGGTTTCGGGATGACACGAATCAAACGTTGAAGATCAAGGACGTTTAAACGTGGGATTTCATCGTCGCCGACATATCCACCATGTCCGCGTACCTTTTGGTCTCCACCAGAGCAGAATGCGAGATCGCCTTCACCTGTTAAGATGATGACGCCGACGTTTTGATCGTCACGTGCACGTGAAAATGCGTCGATGAGTTCATGGACCGTGTGTGGTCGGAACGCATTGCGAACTTCTGGACGGTTGATCGTGATTTTTGCGATCCCGTTCCATTGTTCATATTTGATGTCTTCATAGCTACGGGCTGATACCCATTCCGGAGCGTATTTCATTTGAATTCCCCCAATATGTTAGTGATGAATAAGTAGATTCTTTACCATTGTAACAAACTTTTGCGGTTGGTCGATATGTGGGGCATGCGAAGCATGCAAAATCACGTGAATTTTTTCAGGTGATGCCGCTCGTAAGGCGATGGCGCGGAATTTTTCGTCCTCTTCCCCGACAATCCAATCAATCTCTTTCGGAAGGCATGACCAAAGAGAGGGCATGCTTCCTGTACCTTGTGCTCGAAGAGAAGCGCTCAGACCTTCAACCGTTTGAGACATACGCTCCTGCCGCAGTCGCGTGCGTTGTTGTTCTTTGAGAAGCGCTTGAGGTTTAAATAATCCAAGTGTCTCCCAATGATCAATGAAAGCTTCGAGTCCATCCTTTTCGAGTCGCTCCGCTAACATACGATCGGATGCACGACGTACTTTTCGCTCCACTGCCGTCTTGATACCTGGTGTTGTACTAACAGCGATTGTTCGAGCGATTTGCTCAGAGACGACACTCAACATTAAGGCGATTCGTCCGCCCATCGAATAACCGAGGACAATCCATGGCTCGGATCGCATAGCGAGCAGCGCCTCAAGATCCTTGACTTGTTGTGTCAAACGCATTCGTTGATTAGACGCTGGTATCGTTTCTCCATGTCCCATCAAATCGAGGCGATAGACGGTGAAGTGAGTCGATAAATGCTCACTTAGCATGTCCCACGTCGAGAGGGAGCCTGTAAAACCGTGGAGTAATAAGAGCGGTGGACCAGCTCCCTCGATTTTCACATGATAGGGATGACCGCGTAAAATCATCGGAATACCTCGGCTAACGCTTGATTCGTCACGTCCCAAATCGAACGATGCATCTGTACGTTTTCGATTCGTGTTGTCTTGACTTCAAGTATCCGAGTGACATTCGTCTCTTCCGCAAGTGCTTGACGTAACGCAGCAATCGAATCAATCGCCTGATAGGTCACACCGTAGCCGGAGGCGAGGGAGGCGAAGTCGAGATGCTGCGGTGTACCGAATAGTGGCTCGAACACCGCTTGCTCGAGTTGCTGTTGCGGTAAGAAGCTAAAGATGCCGCCACCCGCATTGTTGACGAGAATGATCGTTAACGGAAGCGTGCGCGCTGTCATCAGCCCGTTGATATCATGAATGAATGCCAGGTCACCAACGAGTAAATAGCGGTGTTTGGCATCAAACGTTGCCCCGAGAGCACTCGAGAGGATGCCATCAATCCCATTTGCTCCACGGTTCGCGAGTAGACGAAGGGGTGTTCCTGTAGGCAAGAACGTATCAATATCTCGGATCGGCATACTGTTCGAAACGAATAGGCTTCCTTCTTGTAACGTCGTTAACGCGCGGACGACGTTATACTCCGTCATCTCCTCTTGATCGATCGTCGTAAAGGCATCGGTGACGCGTCGCTCTGCCTGTTGTAACAGATTGAGGTACGTAGGGTCATGCGGAACGGGCTCATGATGTTCGAGTTGTCGCGCGTGACCAATCACGAAATCCGAATGGAGTTGGGGATCGCGCCAATTCCCTGGATGACCAACGACTGTCGTCGGAATATCCCGAGACCAAAGCAGATAAGGTTTTGACGTCGGCATGGCGCCGAAACGAATGATTCGATCCGGTCGGACGTGCTGAGCGGTGGCCGGATGTTTTAGCCATGTATCGTAGTAGGCAAAGACGTGATCATCATGCGATTGCCGTCCTTGACTGAGTGGATCTGCTAAGACCGGAATCCCTGCTTGTTTTGCATACGAGATGACAATCTGACTGTCCGCGGCAGCAAGTTGTGGTCCAAGTACAAAAAGAAGGCGCTCTTTCTGAAGCACGATCGCTAAGGCGTTATTTACTCCCGATGTCGGTTCAGGTAAAACGCCGACAGAACGACCTGTTCGTAAAAGATCGAGTTCAGGCACGAGTGGTTCACGTAATGGAACGTTGATTTGAACTGGTCCCGCCGGTTCCGTCAGGGAGAGCAGGGTTGCACGTTGTGCGACATGAGCGACGTAAGGAAGACTCGCTTCTTCCGCTAAGGGAAGATCAAATGCATGATGAACCTGCTTGCCGTATAGTCCGACCTGATCGATGGCTTGAGGTGCCCCGACATTACGTAATTCATGAGGTCGATCGGCAGTCAAAACGATCAATGGAAGTTCAAAAATATTAGCTTCGGTTACTGCTGAATAATAGTTCGTCGCAGCGGTACCGCTTGTACAAATTAGCGCAACGGGACGAACACGCTCTTCCGTCCGTGTTAAACCTAAAGCAAAAAAACTAGCCGACCGTTCGTCAACCAGGACGTGGGTACGGCTAGACGGATGCAGAAAAGCTGCAATAGCAAGTGGTGTTGAGCGGGAACCGGGACTGATGACGAAGTCCCGGACACCAGACGCGACGAGCGTATCAATTAACGTGTGCATCCACTTAGTCAACATAAATATCATCCTTTTCAATCGAACCAATGTGTGAAAGAGCTTGTAACATCGGTGATAGTTTAGTTTCCGTCTCTGCTAGCTCGCTGTCGAAATGAGAACCTTCAACAAGACCGCAACCGGCATAAAGAATGACAGCCCGTTCCGTAAATAATCCAGAGCGAATGGCAACGATGAATTCCCCATCATCCTGTCCATTCATCCAACCGACGGGTGAACCGTACCAACCCCGTTCGAACGTTTCAATCTCTTGGATCGCATCGACCGCTAATTGCTTTGGCTCGCCACCAAGTGCAGGTGTCGGATGAAGTTTCTCAATCAGTTGGAATAACGTGACATCTGCTTTTAAACGCGCCGTGATCGGTGTATAGAGATGTTGGATATGACGATTTTTTAAGAGAATCGGGGTATCCGGACAATCCAGTTGCTCTGAAAAAGCAGATAACGTCCGTTCGATCGAATCAGCGACAATCCCGTGCTCCATTCGGTTCTTTTGATCTTGTAATAACGATTGACCGAGTGCCTCATCCATCTCATCCGTCGCGTGGCGCGGTGCAGAACCGGCGACGGCTGCTGTCTCAAGGCGACGTCCACGTTTTTGGACGAGTCGTTCCGGTGTGGCTCCGATAAAGGCCTCTTCCGGATTCGGCTGGAAGCAGAAGACATAGCTACCGGGCTGTGTATCTTCGAGTTCAGCAACGACAGCGGCTACATCAAGTGGGCGGTCCAGTTCGTAGACGACTTCCCGCGCCAAAACGATTTTTTCAAGTGTTGTCTCCAAGTAATGCATCGCTTGTTGAAACGAGGCTTCAAAGGCTTCATTTCCATCCCGAGATAGACGTAAACGCGTGACGCCTGTCGAAGTCGGTGTTTGCGGTTGATTAACTTTGGCGAAATCAAGTGCGAGCTGATTTAAGATTGAATCGACTTGATCCATCGGTTCAACACGGGCGAAGATCGTCACGCGTGTCTTACCATCTTGCTCTAAGAATAAAAACTTCGGAATCGTCATCGAAGCGTCTCCAAAGGAAGACCAGCGATAATCCGGTTGGTTAAGTTCAGTGAAAGAGAATCCGCTGAACGCAAATAAATCATGACCGACATGGTCGCGATTCACATTTGTCCATTGCGATTGAATTCGTAAAAAACGATCCGTTCCTGAAGCCTGAAGTTGTTGTACGATGCCAAACCCAATGGCCCGCATCGAGCGATCAGGTGTCGCGAAATAAAATCGTTCCTCGATACCCTGTTCGAGAGAACGCATGTCAGTTGCTTCGATTTCCCATGAATACGAAGCAAGTATAGGTCGTTGTGAGGCATTCGCCTGACTGACGGCCTGTTCGATACACTGTTTTAGCTCTTGTTGAGCGTAAGCCATACCGCTCATTGCCCCCTAGTCTGTAGATACTGTGATATGTTTCACTTATTCTAAGTGTAAACTTTTTGCGGACAAAAAAGAAGGAATAAGCTATCTTGGATTGAACATTGACATCAAAAAACGAAACCCGCTACACTTAGACAGGAAAGGGGTTATTATATGAATAAATCAATCGCTGTCTATTGGCGAATGACACGACCGCATACACTGACAGCAAGTTTTGTTCCGGTCGTCGTCGGTACGGCAGTTGTCGCACCACGTGTGGAATCGATACGCTTGGATTTGTTCGTAGCGATGTTAATCGCATCGATGTTGATTCAAATCGCAACGAATCTGTTCAATGAATACTACGATTACAAACGTGGTTTAGATACAGAGGAATCGGTCGGAATCGGTGGATCAATCGTACGTGATGGATTCAAGCCAGGTACGATTCTTGCATTTGCACTTACGTTGTATGGCATTTCCGCACTACTCGGTGTGTATCTATGCATCGAGACTTCGTGGTGGTTACTTGTCGTAGGACTCATCTCGATGTTCGTCGGATATATTTACACCGGAGGACCACTACCGATCGCGTATACACCTTTTGGGGAAGTGGTTGCTGGCTTTTTCATGGGATATATCATCATTGCAATCTCTGCCTACTTGCAAATTGGTTATGTACCAACGGAAGCCGTTGCGATTTCGATACCTGTTGCCATCTTGATCGGTTCAATCCTGCTTGCAAATAATATTCGGGACTTGGATAATGACAAGGTCAACGGACGAAAAACGATTGCCTGTCTTGTAGGGCATCGCCGTGCCGTGTACGTTTTGATCGGATTTTTTGCGGCAGCTGTCCTGTCACTCATCATTGCTGTACTGGCATTCGAAGTCTCTTGGTTTGCCTTACTCGCGTTGTTGAGTATTCCGCTCATGATTAAAACGGTCCGTCTCTTCTGGGAGGACTTGCCACCAGAACAACTGATGCCTGGTATGGCGCAGACTGGTAAAGTAAATACGATTTTCGGATTATTACTCGCAATCAGTCTCGTGATTGCGAACATCTAAATTCAAACAAAGCAGCAGGCGATTCGCTTGCTGTTTTTTTTATGAGAAGATAGCGAACAGTTAGAAAAAAAGTGCTTCGGTTGTCACTGATTTAAAATTTTACTATAATTGAAGCAATGTGCCTGAAAGATCAATTCAAGGATCGGGAATCAGGAAATATGGTTAGAGGTGGAACTGGAATGAATAAAATCGCGGTAATCGGAAAAGTATTCGTCGACATAAAAGGAACTTCGTTCGCTCCTTTGCACAAGGATGCGAAAAACGTAGGAGACATCACGTTTTCGAATGGAGGAACAGGACGCAACGTAGCACAAAACTTAGCCGTCCTCGGGAATGAAGTTCGCTTTATCTCGACGGTTACGAATGATCAGATTGGCGTGGGAGTGCTCGATGAGCTGAAATCTTACGGTGCGAATGTGGATCATGTCGAAATGTTAGAAGATCATGGTATGGGTATGTGGCTAGCGGTCATGGATAACGAAGGTGACTTGCAAACCTCAATCTCGAAACAACCGGATGCGAAGTTGCTCGAAGAGGCGATTTTACGTCAATCAATCTATGCGCTCGATGGAGTCGATGCCGTTGCCATCGATCTTGATTTGTCTGTTACAGTCTTGGAACGTTTGATTCATCTATGTCGCAAAATGGAGTTGCCATTGTTTGGTGTTTGTGGTCACTTGAGCGTCATTGAACGGAATCGTCATCTGTTACAAGGATTCACTGGATTCATTTGCAGTCGCGAAGAAGCAGAAATTTTGTCTGATCTGTCAATCGTGACGGTAGAAGATGCGATTCATGTAGCAAATGAGCTAGCGAAAAAAGGTGCTCCATTCACGGTCGTGACGATGAGTGAACTAGGGGCGGTCTACGTCGATCGTCGTACGGCGACGTCAGGTCATGTTGGAACGAAAAAAGTAAAAGTCGTCGACTCAACGGGAGCAGGCGATTCCTTCTTCTCTGCTGTCTTATCTGAATTGACAAAAGAAAAACCAGCAGAAGAGGCATTAAAGCTTGGCATGAAAATCGCGGCAGAAGTCATCGCTTCGACAGAAAATGGACTCGTTCCAGAAATGCTGGATGCCATTCAATGAATTAATTTTGAAAAGGGGTGGCGTCATGCCGATTCAACGAAGTGCGATCATTTTACGAAATGAACAGGATGAAATTGCGTTGATTCGACGGGATAAACCGAACGAAACGTATTATGTCTTTCCAGGCGGTGGAAAAGATGATGGAGAATCACTAGAAGAGACAGCGATTCGTGAAGCACATGAAGAACTCGGTGTCGACGTGGAGTTGAATGGCATTGCTGCCATCGTCCGTTTTAACGGATTCGATAACCCTTATTTTTGGGCGAAAGCAATTGGCGGTCGCTTTGGAACAGGTATGGGTGAAGAATTCGAAGAGGAAGGGTCTGGTTATACACCAGTCTGGATTAAACGATCCGAATTGCCATCATTGCCGATTCGTCCACCGTCTCTTGCCAAACAATTGGCAGAAATGACAGAACCGTTCTATAAATTGATTCTTTCTGAAAACGAATGAGGTTTTAGTTGAAATAAAATGGGAAAAGTATATTAAAACAATGAGGTGGTCTTTGACTGCCTCTTTTTCAGGAAGGAGAGATGACGATGGCGCATTCACGCGATCCTAAAGGGCTTGCCTTGAACTTAAAGCAGCGAATGTCCGATCACAACATTACGGATTATGCAGGGACACTCGCCTATTACTGGTTTTTATCCATTTTCCCAGGTATCATTTTCGTCATTTCCGTCTTGTCGTTCTTTGATATTGATCGTCAGACACTTGAGTCGCAAATCCGGGACTTAGCACCGGGTGGGGCCGTCAATACATTCACGGATACGATTTTTCAAGCCATCAAGGATCCGCAGGGGGGATTGTTATCGATTGGTGCGATTCTTGCCATCTGGTCCGCTTCAAAAGGTGTCGATCGCTTGATCACGACAGCGAACCATGCCTATGGTGATTTCTCGCCACGTGGTTTTGTCGCAGCACGCGGGATTGCTTTACTACTCACGATTGTTCTCGGAATCGGGATGTTATTATTGATTGTCTTGAACGTTCTTGGTGGTCCAATCATCACGTATCTTGCGAATTTCGTTCTCCCGATCGATATGGGGCAAAAAATCTTATTAACGGTCTTGCGTTACGTCGTTTCAACGATTCTATTGATTGGTATACTGTCGATCTTTTACCGCGTCGCACCAAAACGCCCGATTACCTTTAAGGAAGCGATCCCAGGAGCCGTCTTTGGTGTCATCGTCTGGCAATTACTATCGGTCGGATTTGGATTCTACGTCTCGAACTTCTCAAACTACAATCAGACGTACGGTTCGCTCGGTAGTGTCGTTATCTTGTTATTATGGCTTTATTTCACAGGATTGATCATCTTACTTGGTTCTGAATTGAACGCGTCATGGGAACGATTCATGAAAAAAGCGGATCCGAAGAAGATGGAAGAAAAGCGCTTGAAGGAACAAGCAGAACTCGATTCGATTCCGACGAATACGTTCGGATGAAGAGACAAAAAAACGTCTGACTGCCGTGTGGCAGTCAGACGTTTTTTTTAATGATTAAGCGGCTAATCGTTTTTCGGATACACGCTGTGGGAGAGTTGGTAAAGCATCCTGTTGAAGAAGACGTAAGCCATTCAGGATGACAAGAATCGTCGATCCTTCGTGTCCGACGACAGCGAACGGCATGATTAGGAACTGTGACAAGTTGGATGCGATCAATAGAAGGATGACACCGATCGCAAGCGTGATGTTTTGTTTGACGATCCGGTTCATCTTCCGGGCTTTATGCACGGCGTAGGCAAGACGACCTAAATCGTTTTTCATCAAGACAACGTCAGCAGTCTCAAGCGCAGCATCCGTTCCTTCACCCATTGCAATCCCGACATGTGCCAGTGCGAGCGCCGGAGCATCATTGATACCATCACCGACCATCGCAACGGTCCGACCTTCTGTTTGGTATTGCTTAATATAGCGCACTTTATCTTCCGGTAAGCATTCAGCGACGAAGTCCGTTAAACCCGCTTCACGCGAGATGGCTGCTGCCGTGACCGGATTATCACCTGTCAACATGATCGTCGCGATGCCGAGATTGTTTAAAGCGGCGATTGCTGTTTTAGCTTCCGGACGAATCGTATCACGTAATGCATAAAGTGCTACGATTTGTGATCCATTGCTGACATAAACGATTGTATGCCCTTGTTCTTTCAGTGACTGTTCAATCGTTACGAATGGATCGTCTAGACCATCGTGGAATGCTCGCTTGCCAATACGATACGTGACGCCATCGACAGTTGCTTCAATCCCGTATCCTGTCACATCTTTGAACGTTGACGGTTCGCGAACATCGGTTTTTAAGTGATCAACGATCGCTTGTGCGAGCGGGTGGTTCGACTGTGCTTCGATGGAAGCAACGGCTTGTTCGACGGCTCGGATATCGATTCCTTCCGCGTACCGACTTTCAGTAACGACGGGTTTACCTGTTGTCAGAGTCCCTGTTTTATCGAAGACGATCGTGTCGACTTGTCCGAGTGTCTCGATGTGTGCTCCACCTTTGAAGAGAACGCCATTTTTCGCAGATGCGGCGATTGCGGACAAGGCAGCAGGGGTAATCGACGCGACAAGCGCACAAGGCGAAGCAACAACGAGTAAAATCATCGCCCGATAAATGCTTGTCTCGAATGTCCAGCCGACGACGTAATGAGGAAGGACCATCATCAGGGCAACGACGAGGAGGACGATTTTGACATAACGACTTTCAAATCGTTCGATGAACTGAGCAGAGGGAGACTGCTCACTTTGTGCGTTTTGGACCATATGAATGATTTTTTGGAACAATGATTCATCAGCGGCTTTCGTCATTTCAATCGTCAAGACACCATTCATGTTGACGGTCGAGTTATAAACGGTATCGCCCGTTTGTTTTTCAACCGGAATCGATTCGCCTGTAATCGATGCTTCTTCGATTGCTGCTTGACCGCGAATGATGACACCATCGACCGGAATGCGTTCCCCGGGACGAACATAGACGAGGTTACCGATTACTAGTTGCTCGATTCCAACGACTTCAAGTTGACCGTTTGCATTCAGACGCGTTGCTTCCTCTGGCTGTAAGGACATTAAACTTTGTAAAGCCCGTTCATTTTTATTCATCGTATAGGTTTCAAGAGCACCGGATAACGCGAAGATGAAGATAAGGATCGCACCTTCCATCCAATAGCCGATGGCAGCAGCACCAATCGCTGCTAAAATCATCAACAATTCGACGTTCAACGTTTTTTCTTGATACGTCTCCGTCAAGCCTTCCTTCGCTTTCGCATATCCTCCGATCACATATGCTGATAAGTACAACGTGACATAAACGGCAGACGCCGTATTGAATTTTTCGAGTCCGTAAGCAACTAAAATCAATATTCCGCTAAACAATGCTAGAATCAATTCGTGATGCTCATCCCAAGCATGACGGAATACGGAACGCTGTTGAACATCGGTAGTAGTGGAAGTCGTCATATTAAAACTCCTTTCAAAATGTAAATGAGAAATGAAATCATTATAGAAAGAGAATGAGAATGTGATATATCAATGAGTTTAACTGATTGATAATGAGTTTCATTTTCTCTAGATTATAATTATTATTATCTGTAAAATTACTATATCATGTTTCAGTGAAAAGGAACAGGAAAGGAACTAGAAAGATGCAAAAAATTTTAACCCATCGGATTGGACTCGTCGTCTTTGCATTATTGACGACTTTTTTGTGGGGAAGTGCGTTTCCCTTCATTAAAAAAAGTTATGACTTATTACAGATCACATCTTCCGAATATGGAGAGCAATTGCTGTTTGCGAGCTATCGTTTCTTTTTAGCAGGTGTGTTATTACTTGTCGTCAGTGTCTTCGTCTTCAAACAGACGATCACATTGAAGGAGCGGACTTACGCCTATAGTCGTCTCGGCTTCTTTTTGACGTTCTTGCAGTACGTCTTCTTTTATATCGGTCTATCTTTGTCAACTGGCGTACAAGGATCAATCATTGCCGGATCGACTTCGTTCTTCCAGATGTTACTGGCACATTTTCGATATGAAGACGATCGTCTGAATCGATTTAAAGGACTCGCCTTATTCCTTGGATTCACAGGTGTCATCTTGGCCAACTGGCCACAAGGTGGGCAAGGTGTTTCGTTTGGAGTAGGGGAAGGATTATTGATCGCAGCAATGGTTTCCGGGGCGTTCGGTAACTTGGTTGCCAAAGAATACTCGGCACGTTATCCGGTGGCACCGATGACTGGATGGGCGATGGTCATTGGATCAATCGGTCTCTTTATCGCAGGAGTCATTCTCGATGGTCACGTCGCACCATTCACCTTTTCAACGACAAGTGCTTGGATGCTCGTGTATCTTGCCTTCTTATCAGCGACTGGATTTACGCTTTGGAACTTACTAATGAAATATAATCCAGTCAGTAAAGTGTCGTTGTTCATGTTCTTCGTACCAATCTATGGTGTCAGTTTATCGGCCTTGATTCTCGGCGAGACGATTCCACCGCAAGCGTTGCTTGGGTTACTCTTCGTTGTCAGTGGTATTTTAGTCTCGACGTACCTTCCGTTATGGTTTCAAAAGCGAGGTTGACGAAGATTCAGAATCGTGCAAAAATAGTTTCAATCAAAGTAACTCCCAATCGTTCGTTGCTCAAGCCGACCCGTTCGGCTTTTTTCTGTACGGTCAAGTGAAGACCGATTCGGCCTTGTCTGAAAGGCTAGTGCGACTATAAAACGGAAGGAGATGAAAACGAATGGAACGGAATGAGATCGTTCGAAAGATCATCGCCACTCGTCGTCCACGTGATGAGTTTGCCCGGTTCGTCGTAACGTGCGTCAGTCAGCAGTTGAAGGAAACCCATGGAGATGTGGATGTGGAAATCATCGAGGCGGAGAGAGGTTACGATTCAGTGTGGTCAATCAACGGTCGAGAGGTCGTCGTGCTGCTCGAGACAGAAGAGCTGAAGCGTGCAAAAGAACAGCCGTATGCGATCGACGATAAGCTCTGGCGGAGTTTTCGGCAAGAAGGAATCGTGAAATGAAAAAAACGGATCTTGCGCATCGATGGCGCAAGGTCCGTTTTTTAGATTCGGGGTGTCTCATGACGTTTGGCATACCGCAATAGAAGCGCAAGCGTCGTCAAGACAAGAACGAATAAACTGAAATACAGCATGGAAGGGAGTATGACGAACAGACTACCGGCAATTGGACCAAGAATCGAACCGAGACTGAAGGCAATCCCGGCAAGTAAGTTACCCGTCGGTAGAAGATGACGTGGTAGCTGTTCTGTCATATAGGCAACACCGAGCGAATACGTCGAGCCGAGTGCCATTCCACTGACGGCAAAAATCGCGAACAACCAACCGTAACGTTCGAAGGCGAAGCAAGCAGTGAGAAAAGCGACGGAACCAATCGACAGTACAGTGACTAACGTCCGACGTTTTCCGAAGTGATCGGCAAGTCGCCCCAGTGGTAGCTGCATGATCAATGAGCTGACGACGAATGTCGTGATTAAGGTACTTGTCTCGGATAAACCATATCCGTTACGCGTCGCAAAAACGGGAAAACTGGCATTCAGTGTGGCTTCGAGAAAACCGTATGTAAAACCAGGAAGTAATGTAAACCAAGCAGTCGATAGGACGAGTCGATACCGTGAAGCAGCACTTTGCAATTCCTCTGGCATAACGGACGACGGTTTTTCATTTGGCATACGGAATAATAAAATCAGAACGATGACGGTCAAAGTTCCTGTTAACACGAACGGTAACCAATCGATCACATCGACGAGCGGTGCAGCAAGAGGACCTAAGGCAAAACCGAGACCGAATGCCATCCCGTATAACGACATCGTTCGTCCTAACCGCTCGTTTGGTGTAATGGACGTTACCCAGACTTGTGACCCATAATGTAACGTCTGATCACCGAAACCGACGAGGAAGCGGAGAATTACCCAAGCGATAATGCTTGGGAGTAATGGGAATAAGAAGACAGCCACTGCGACAAGGGCAAGACCGAATGAGATGACAGGAATATAACCACGCCGTCGTAACGGACCTTCCATAAGAGGTGCGGCAACGATGACACCGATATAGAGGACGGCGGCACTGAGTCCGTTAATGAAAGCAGATGTCCCTTGACGTTCTAACAAGATGGACAGTAATGGAATCAGTAATCCTTGTGTGAAACCGGAAATGAAGACGATCGATAAGATGAGAGCAAAACGACGTGACACAAGTAACGACGACCTTTCTTTTTTCTTTTAGCATAACACGCCCCGGACTTCGAAAAGGGAGACCGGGGCGTGTTTCATTTATTTTCTTGTTCAAACCGTGTCGGACGAGGCATGTGCAGGAGATGTTCATCCCAATCTGTCTGATCGAACACTTCATCATGTTCGATACTGTGTGAAGCACGAATACCAACCATCATGACGAACAAGACCATACTGAACGTACCGATGATTGCGACAATACCTACGAGCCATTCCATCCCGGTCACCCCTTTTTATAAAACAGAATGTGTCTACTTTGTGACATTTTTCCCGGGACGCCATTGTTCAAAACCTTTTTTTTGATTCTTAAAGCCGACTCGATTGTTTTGTGAAATCAATCTCAGGGTAATATGCGTTTTTCACAAGCGCGTTCGGTCCAAGACACTGCACCGCAGGACAGTGACATGACAAGCTTTTATTCAGTTCTGTCTCTTGCCACTGGGCATACGCATCATTGAAGGACGTCTCGTGAATCGTACCGAGCGAAGCGAGTTCGTCACCGAAATCGGTTACGATGATTTCACCATCAAAGATGTTGACGTTAAGACGAGAACGACCATCAGGGTCATTGCGAACCGATACGTTTTTTTCTTGACGCAAGCGACGGTGCAATTCTAAATCTGCCTCTTCCATCGAACATGCGTAGAAAGGAAGTGTTCCGAACAACATCCAGACGTTCGGATCGCGGACGTCGAGCAAACGATGGATTCCATTGCGAATTTCGGATAAGCTAGCGGCTTCGATCATCGACGCGAAGTCAGCTGGGTACATTGGATGCACTTCGTGACGGACACAGCCCATATCGACGATTTCCTTATGGATCGCTTCAAGATGTGGCAACGTCCGTTTATTGATCATCGTTTCGGCAGACACGATGACACCACGTGCATTCAAGACACGAGCATTCTCTTTCATCGTTTCAAATAGTTTCGTTCGTGCTTCACGTGACGGTTTTCGCTCCATCATCGCAAAGCCACCATCGATGAAATCATCGGCTGTTCCCCAGTTATGTGAGATATGCAAGACATCGAGATAAGGGATAATTAATTCATAACGAGATAATGGAAGTGTTAAATTTGAGTTGATTTGGGTTTTAGCGCCACGTTCGTGGGCATACTTAAGTAAAGGGACGACGTACTCCTTGACGGACTTCATTGAAAGCATCGGTTCGCCGCCTGTAATGGAAAAGGCGCGTAGGTGTTCGATTTCATCCAGACGTTGAATAAGCAGTTCGACAGGGATTTCAGGTGACTCGCTACTGGATAACATGTAACCGACGGCACAATGTTCGCAGCGCATGTTACACAGTTTTGTCGTCGTGACTTCAATGTTCGTCAAACGGACCGTGCCGTATTGTTCAATGTCGCGATAAGCTTCCCACGGATCGTTCGCGATCGTGATGGGTGATGAATGTGACATAGATACTCCTCCTTTTTAGTTCTCCACTTCGTATCGTATGCTAAAATAACGTCGGAATCCAGCGGAAGAAAGGAAGTCTGAATAATGGGAAAAGCAAGAACTGATAAACTTGGTCAAATGAATGTGCTAAAATCAAGAATACAGCTTCTCTGTCATACAATCGATTCACTCGATGAATCATCAGATATCGAAGATTTGGAACGACTGATCGTATCACTAGATCAACTCAAGGCAAAAGTCGTTCGGTATGCGAAGGATATGAAAGAACAAGAAGAAACGAAAAAAGCGGTAGATTGAGACCGCTTTTTCATTTGCACAAACGGAAAGGATGAAATCGATGGCAACAAAAATCAAATTAAAGACAGGTGAGGTCCGTTCAGTCACGTGTCTACGGATGGGCATCAACGGTGAAGGGATCGCGACGCTCGAGCGACAAATCGTCTTCATCCCAGGATTGCTTGTAGGTGAGACGGCACAAATCGAGATCACGGAAATTCATGCGAACTATGCGAATGCGAAAATCTTAAAGCGTGACGATCGTTCACCAGACCGCGTGACACCACTTTGCCCAGTCTATAGTGTCTGTGGTGGCTGTCAATTACAACATATGAGTTACGATGGGCAATTGCGTTATAAGGAAGAGATGCTTCGCAATGCGTTCTTAAAATCAACGAAATTGAATGTCGAAAAGGCCGATATCCGTCCGACGATTGGTTCGAAGGAGTGGGGTTACCGCAATAAATCACAATTCGTCGTCGGGAAACAAGGCAATGAAATCGTTAGTGGTCTCTATTCTGCGAATTCGAATCGTCTGGTCGCAATCGATGATTGTGTCGTCCAAAATAAGGATACGCTTCGTGTCAACCAAGCTGTCACGAAATTACTCAACGATTATAAAGTACCTGTTTACCATGCAGCAAAACAAGACGGTGTCATGCGCCATATCGTCGTCCGGACAGGAATCAAAACGGGTGAAATTCAAGTCGTGCTCGTTGCCTTTAAAGACGGCTTCCGTGATCTAGAGGGTTTGTCGCGCGATATCATGGACATTCCAGGTGTCGTCTCGGTCGCGCTGAACATCAATGATAAGTTAACGTCACGTGTCTTTGGAGAAGAGACGGAAGTCTTGCGTGGTGTCGAACGGATTGAAGAAGAGATGGGCGAGTTCACGTATCAACTGTCGCCACGCGCCTTCTTCCAGTTGAATCCGGAACAAGCAGAGCGGATGTATGAAGAGATCGCGCGTGCTGCTGCTTTGACAGGCGAAGAACGTGTCGTCGATGCTTACGCAGGTGTCGGTTCAATCGGACTTTGGATTGCTAAGGGTGCAAAAGAAGTCCGTGGTATGGAAATCATCGAAGAAGCAGTTGAAGATGCGAATGCGCATATGAAGCAATATGGCTTTGACCATGCGCATTATGTCGTCGGTAAGGCAGAAGCATGGATTCCACGTTGGGTGAAGGAAGGCTGGATTCCAGACGTCTTTATCGTCGATCCCCCCCGTTCAGGTTGTGATACGCAGTTATTGAACGCAATGATTTCGTCTAAGGCGAAAAAAATCATCTATGTCTCGTGTAACCCGCAGACGCTTGCACGTGATTGCGATCATTTGATGAAAGCGGGATATAAGGTATCGTACATTCAACCGTATGATATGTTCCCACAAACAGCGCACGTCGAAGCGATCGTCGTGCTCGAAAAGAAGAAAAAGAAAAAGTTCTAAGCGCGAAAAAAGCCCGTATGCACTCCTTGAACGAGTGGACATACGGGCTTTTTTTCTGTGACTGCTCACTTACGTTTGCGAAACATAATCGAACGTGGCATCACATTCGGAAAAACGTTCCTTCAATTGACTGACGCGGTCAGCTGGGAGTGGACCACGTTCAATCAATTGCTGGTTCAAAGCGAGGTGTTCTGGTCGAGACGTTCCGATGATGGCCGTCGTGATTCCTGGTTCGAAAATTGTAAAACGTAACGCGGTCTCAAGCCAGCTAGATTCCTCGAGTGGATAAGCCAATTGTTGTGCTCGTTCCCAGTATGGTTCAACATATTGTCCGACCGGACGATCCGTGAAGCGCCACGGTGCATTACCGATTGGACGTTTGGCGATGACCCCGTGATTCAAAAGTGTAGGTAAGACTTGATCGACGCGTTGATCAAACAGATTGAAGGATGTCTGGAAACTATCGAAGCGTTTCGTTTTGATGGCATACTGCAAATCTTCTCGGTCACCAGAATAAGCGATGACTCGGACTTTCCCAGCTTGTTTTGCTTGTTCAAGCGCTTCGATGACGTCACTTTGAGCGAGGATTTCTCGACTACAAGAATGTAAGTGTACGATGTCGAGATGATTCGTTTGCATCGTCTGTAAGGCTTGATCGATGCCACCATGGACCGCTTCAAAGGTCCAGTCCTGCGTACCGGGAACATCATAGCCGACTTTCGTCGACAGAATGACGTCGTGCCGACGATTCTTTAGAAATTGTCCGACGCGTTGCTCCGATAAGCCATAGCCGCGTGCTGTATCGATCAGATTGATGCCAAGATCACGTGCTTGTTCGAGTAAATAAACTGCTTCGCGATCCGTCATCTGTTCTGCGCCGATGTGACCAGCTCCGAACCCAAGCGGGGATACGAATAGATCGGATGTTCCAAAACGTCTTAACTCCATGAACGATACTTCCTTTCAGACAACCTGTAGTTTTATATCGATGATGCTCGTTTTTGGCGATTACGATAAATCAGATAACCAACGAGTGCCACGCCTGCTATCGACCATTGGACGATGGACGAGAATTGCAAGAATTGATGGACAGCGAGCACTTCGACTAACATCGCTGGAATTTTTCCAATCGTACTCGCAGTTAGGAAGAGTAAGACGGAAATACCACTAGCAGCACTGACAATGTTGACGATGCCTGACGGGACAAATGGTAACAGCCGTAACAAGATGATCGTCCAAAAAGCTTCATGTCCTTGTTGTGTTTGGAGCTTTTGTTGCAAACGATTGACTCGATCTGGAAGCGGGCGACGAAGGGCATACTGCAGTCCTTGTCGGTAAATTAGGAACGCACAAACCGCACCTAAGACTTCACCGGTGAAAGAAAGCAATGTGCCGATCCATAATCCGAAATAGACGAGATTCGCAGCGGTGACGAACGTACTCGGTAGGACACCAAGTACACTGACGACGACGCCGATCAAGACACTAACGAACGGAGCGAACGGTCCGAAGAGTTCAAAGGTTTGGATGACATGTTGTTCCATCATTCAAATCCATCTTCTTCATCCGGAAGAAGTGGTAACTCGATGTGAACAGTCGTTCCTTCTCCAAGAACGGAGTCGAACCGGATCGTTCCATCATGACGATCGATGATGTGTTTCGTGATCGCAAGACCAAGACCGGTTCCGCCATCTTTCCGCGTCCGTGATTTATCGACGCGATAAAAGCGTTTTGTCAATCGATCAAGATGCTCTTCCGGAATGCCTTCTCCTTCGTCCCGGATAAGGCAATGCGTCCGGTCGCCGATCGTTTCAGTCGACAAGAAAATCTGTTTGCCAGGCGGCGTGTACCGTAAGGCGTTATCGAGTAAATTGCCGAAGACTTGCTCGAGACGGTCTGTATCGCCTAAGACGATTTGATCCGGATCGAGATGCATCACGAACGTGACCCCTTTCGACTGAGCAATTGGTTCCATCCGGTAGATGACATCCTCAAGTACTTGACTGAAGACGAGCGGTTGCTTCGACATCGGGTAGGAATCGCGCTCAAGTTGAGCGAGATCGAGCAGATCATTGACGAGACGTTGCAGACGTTCCGTTTCCCGTTCGATGATCTGGTAATATTGCGCACGCTTTTCTTCCTCCAGCGAATCATCCTGCATCATCTCTGTATAGCCACGAATGTAGGAGAGAGGTGTCCGCAATTCATGACTGACGTTCGCAAGGAACTCCTTCCGCTGCTCGTCGACTTCCCCAAGCGATTCCGCCATCTTATTCAGAGTTTCTGCGAGTTCGCCAATCTCATCATCCGATTGAATCGGAATCCGGTAATCAAAGTCACCTTGCGCGTAAACCGTTGATGCGCGCTTCATATCGATTAACGGACGAATGATTGTATCAATAATCTGACGACCAAAGATGACGAGATTCAAGACGATCAGCCCAATCATGAAGAAGATCATCAGGCGGAGTGGACGGAACGGTTCACTGATTTGTCCAAGTTCCAGGTACAAGATTAGCGTACCGACCAGTCGATTGTTTTCGATGATCGGAAATCCGGTCATTAGAATATCCGTTCCTTCAATCGGATGGGTCCGGCTCGAGACGACAGTCTCACCATTACGAAGCTGTTCGATGTCCGCATTCGTCAAAAAACGGAGTCCTGCCGGATTTTTCTTTAGAAAATCGATGAAGAAGACTTTCGATTCCGTCAATTCATTCGTATAAGTCATCCCATCATAAAAAGCACCAGATAAGCCTTCGGATTTGTAAATGTTGATTAGCTTTTCCCCACGGTTCAATAAGATATCTTCTTGCGTCTGAAGATAGAACCGGTCGTAGAGATAAAACGTCAGCAGGACAAATAAAATGGCAGAAAAAACGCTTGTAAACCAAATCGTAATCCAAATCCGGCGCCGGATCGTATAGCGCTTAATCATACTTCCTCGAATTTATAACCGATGCCCCAGACGGTTTGAATCGAGCCACCGGCTTCCCCGAGCTTTAAGCGAAGTGTTTTAATATGCGTATCGACCGTCCGTAAGTTACCGATATAATCCGCACCCCAAATTTGATCGAGTAGCTGTTCGCGAGAAAAGACCTTATCATTGTTTTGAGCAAACAGATGTAACAAATCAAATTCCTTACGCGTCAGACTGACCGGCTTGCCATTGACGTGGACACTCCGACTTTCAGTGTCGAGTTCAAGCATACCGAGCGTTAAAGTAGCCGATTGATCAACTGTAAAACGGTGAGAACGACGAAGAGTCGCTTCGATACGAGCAAGCAATTCTCGGGGACTGAATGGTTTTGTAATATAGTCATCAGCTCCGATTTTCAGACCGTGAATCCGATCGAGCTCGTCCGAACGTGCCGTCAGCATGATGATCGGAACATTTGAGAACTCACGGATGCGCATACAGGCTGTCAAGCCGTCCATTTCCGGCATCATGACATCGAGTAGAACGAGATGGAATGTATTTTGTTGAATGAGATGGATCGCTTCTTGTCCGTTAGAAGCTGTCATCGTCGTGTAGTGTTCTTTTTCGAGATTCGAGACGAGAAGGTCACGCATTTGTGCTTCATCATCTACTACGAGAATATTAAACGATTCTGGCATTAGTCTTCGCTCCATTTCCTGTAGAAGAAAAGGTTTCTTCCATAAAGATAATTTTTCTTATTTATCATACCATTTCAAACTTTATAAACGCATGCGTGGACGCAAAAAAGCATGAGAGACAAGGCTCTCATGCTTCGAGTTGTTGATGATCGTATAGTGTTTCGAGTTCCCGACCATGAATGTACATGTGGAAACTAGATTTTGAGACTTCATATAGCGTGAACTGCGTCTCGCCAGCATTCAATTGCTCAAGAAGCGCAGGGCGCAACTCATCCGCACAAAATGCATACGGCAATTTTTCAGCTGCTTTTTGTGACCGAATGTTGCTTTTGCGAATTTTCATGAAGACACTCTCATATCCAAGATCGAAGAACAGCTCAGAGAAAAAGGCTTCTTTCGCTAAATGATTGTATCCTTTACCATGATACGGTTTACCTAACCATGTACCGAGAAACCCATATTGTCCTTCGATATCGAGTAAACTGATCGTACCAATCGGTTGATCGAATTCATCTAGGATAGTACGTGATACGATTTCGCCACGTTCTTCCTCTTCGATTGCCTGCTTTGTAGTAAACAGAAATTCATCAAAGTACCGTGTTTTTTGGCGGACGTACGGATATACGTCTTGATGCTGCATCAGTTCGAACAAATCAGCGCAGTCGCTCAGCTCCCGTTGCTTGAGCATACTTCCATTCCTCCTTTTAGGACCGCAAGAATGATTGTCGAAAGCTACCTGTCTGACTCGTTTGAACCGCGCATGGTATGCCTTCTTCAGTTGTCGGATAAGATAATATTACCTTCTTTTTTTAAAATTGCAAGAAAATAATTTTTGTGAAAAAAGATACAAAAACAAGATGTTTTCCATAAGCGTTTAAAACCCCCGCTAGGTGTAAAAAACACCTAGCGGGGGGCGGATTAAGTCAAGTTCAGTTGAGCGTGTTCAAAAATGATTTTTCCATCGATCATCGTCATGAGCGGCTTCGCTAAATAGTCGAGTGGGAAGTGACTCCACAAGACGAGATCCGCGTCTTTTCCGATCTCAATCGATCCGACCCGATCGTCCACACCGAGCGAACGGGCTGGATGAATCGTGATCGCGCGTAAAGCGACATCGACCGGTAGACCTTCTCGTGCGGCAAGACCGGCGCAAAGGTTCAAGTACTGGACAGGTGTGTACGGATGATCGGTCGTAATCGAGATTTCAAGACCATGTTCGTGAAGAACTCGATACGTTTCCCATGTTTTATTCTTCAGTTCGATTTTAGATTTTCGTGTAAAGGTTGGACCGACCGTCACTTTTTCGATCGGTAGCTGTTCCATCTCTTTTGCAACGAGATGACCTTCCGTACAATGTTCGATGCGTAAATCAAGATCAAACTCTTCCGCAAAACGGATAGCAGAAAGGATGTCATCTGCTCGATGCGCATGTACACGAAGCGGCATTTTGTGATCAAGGACCCGTTTGATCATTTGATGGGCGAACGTTTCAGAAACGGGCTGCGTCCGAACTTCCAGAAAGGCTTCGCGCAACATCCCCATGATGCCCATCCGTGTCAGTTCACCAGCACGACCAGCACTATGGACACGTTTCGGGTTTTCACCGAGTGCCACCTTCAGACCCGCGTACTTTCGCAGGATCATATCATCGATGAACCGTCCGTGCGTCTTGATGACACTCGTGACGCCACCGATGATGTTCATGCTACCGGGCATGACTTGAACGGTCGTGATCCCATGTTGAACGGCTTCCTTAAAGCCTTCATCAAGCGGGTAGACGCCATCAATGGCACGAAGATGAGGTGTCATCGCGAAAATCGTCTCATTCGCATCATTTCCGACTGTTCCGGTACCTTCATCATATAATCCAAGGTGTGTATGGGCATCGATAAAACCGGGCAATAAAAAGTGACCTTCTGCTTCAATGACTTGATCGCTTTCTAAATGATCCAGTAATTCACCGATTTCAATGATTTTCCCATCACGAATGCGGATGTCACCGTAAAAACTGTCCGAAGTAATCGGATAGATATGTGCATTTCGAATCAAGATATCCAAGTATCGTCCACCCCTGTACTAGTTTGAATGCTCGATTGCTCGTAACGCATCCTTTAGTTCAGCATACCGAAACTTGTATCCGTTTTCGAGCGCTTTTTTCGGAACGACACGAGCTCCTTCTAGTACAATCGTACTCTTTTCGCCGAGTGCGAGTTCTAACACGAAGCGTGGCGCCGGGAGCCAGTGTGGGCGATGTAAGACTTTTCCGATCGTCTGTCCGAAACGCCGCATCGTTTCCGGATGAGGAGCAGTGATGTTCAGCGGTCCTTCGACTGTCGGGGTCTCGAGCGCGAATAGGAATAACTCGACTAGATCATCGATGTGGACCCAGGAGACCCACTGCTTTCCGTCGCCCATCGTCCCACCACCAAACAAGACATAAGGGAGACGCATTAACGGATAAGCGCCACCGGCTTTCGTCAAGACGACCCCGATTCGTGGATGGACGAGACGAATGCCGGCGTCAGCAATCGGGCGAGCAAGGTCTTCCCATGCGACACAGACATGACTTAAGAAGTCAGCGGTCGGTGGAAGTGGTTGATCTTCAGAGAAGGTCTGATGCCGATCCTGTCCGTAAATGCCAACCGCAGAAGCAGATAAGACGACGTCTGGTTTTTGGTCGAGTGCTTCAACGATCCGGACGAGTTCCTTCGTCGTGCTGACGCGACTGTCGAGAATGGCACGTTTGCGTTCATCCGTCCAACGTCCATCGTTGATCGAAGTACCAGCAAGATGAATGAAGGCATCGACGCCCTCTAAGTGCTGTTCCGGCTTTGCGTCTTTTGTCATCCACTTGATATATGTGATATGCGCATCGTTCGCTTTCGGATGACGCGTCAAGATAAAGATGTGATGTCCTTGCTCGAGCAAACGCTTCGTCAAGGCTTGACCAATCATACCGGTTCCACCGGTAATCGCAATGTTCATGTAATCCATCCTCCTTGAAATAAGTAAAAGTAGCTTCTTTCCATTTGTTCCCGTTCCATGGTTTCACTCAAACATAGACCTGCCTGTTCATGATATCGTAGAACTACCGAATCAGGTTAGGGGAGGGAACGACATGAAGATCAAACGGATCTCGACGCAGAAAAAGAACAGCGAACGATTCAATATCTATGTCGAGCGTGATGGCAAAGAAGAGTATGCCTTTGCCGTAGACGTCGATATCTTAATTAAATACAATCTGCAACGCGATAAGGAACTCGATGACGACTTCGTCAAGGAAGTGTTGACGGCTGAAGAACAGCAAAAAGCATATCGTCTCTCGTTGAATCATCTATCGTACCGCATGCGGGCGACGAGTGAAGTCGTCGCCTATTTAACGGAGAAAGAGACACCGGAGCATGCGATCAAACATGCAATCGAGCGATTGACGGAGCAACGCTATCTGGATGATCAACAGTTCGCACTTGCTTATACGGCAACGAAAAAAGCGACGACACCTCAAGGACCGGGACGGATTCGCCGCGACCTTGAGGCATTGAAGATACCAAAGACGGCGATTGATGAAGCGATCGTGACGTTTACTGATGAAGAGGAATACGAAAAAGTCCTGAAGTTTTTGCGGCAAAAACAAAAAGAGCTTCAACGACGATCCGTGCGGGAACTGACACAAAAATTACAATTAACGCTTATGCAACGTGGTTTCTCGTCCGATTTGATTAAAGCGGGCATAGAAGAGGTGTTTTTAGCTGAAGAAGGTGACGAAGAAGAACAGGCGGCCCTTTATCAAGCGCGTAAGTATTATCCGAAATATCGGCAACTTGAACCGTTCGAGCGTGAACAAAAGGTGAAGCAAGCACTTGTTCGAAAAGGATTTCCATACGGTTTAGCAGCTCAAGTCCTTGAACAAGTCAAAGAAGAAGAGGCGGAATAATAAAAGCAAGACGAAAAATTGACAATTATCCGACAATTGTGCTATTCTACGCACAGACTAAGAAAAGGAGGAACCGTCCTATGAAAAAGCCAATTGGTTTCACTCATATCCAACAGCTGAATACGACGGAGACTCTTGAGCGCGTTTAAGTAATTCATTTCATGTGCGAGCAAGGGGATTCGTCTCCCGAGCGCGCAGACGAACAAGAATGGATCATGCCCATTTCAAGGCATACTGATTCTCGGACTGCATCCGGAAATCCGTATGCCTTTTTGCGTGCTCGGAAAAAGTACTTCATTTTACAGTAAAGGGGGGACCCTCATGCGTTTATTTAAGCAATTGAGTTGGTTTCTTAAAGAACACAAATCATCGTATCTCGTAGCAGTCATCTTGTTAATCATCACCGGCTTCATCGATTTAACGCCACCGTGGCTGATCGGTAAGGTCATCGACGGTTTACGATCAGGATCGATGGACCGGACGACACTCTTACAGTATGTCGGCGGATTAACGGTCATCTCCATTGTGTCCTTCATCTTGACGTATCAATGGTTAGCGAAATTATTCGGAACGGCCTTTTTATTAGAACGGACACTTCGGAGCCGCTTCTTTACGCACTTATTGAAACTGACGCCGACGTTCTATCAAAAGAATCGGACGGGAGACTTGATGGCACTCGCGACGAACGACTTAAAGGCGGTCGAGCGGACAGCCGGATTTGGTGTCTTGACGCTCGTCGACTCGTTGAACATGACGGCAATCACGCTCGTCGTCATGGGGGTAGCGATCGATTGGAAGCTGACGCTTGCTGCCTTGTTACCGATGCCACTTCTCGCTTACGCGATGAATAAGCTCGGGAGTCAAATTCACGGACGTTTCATCACGGCTCAGGATTCATTCGGAACGATGAATGACCAGGTCGTCGAATCGATTTCCGGCCTGCGTGTCATCCGCTCATTCGTACAAGAACCAGTCGATGTTAAACGGTTCGATGATGTCACGACGGATGTTTTTGAGAAAAATATGCACGTCGCAAAAATCGATGTCTTATTTGAACCGATCATCAAGCTGCTCGTCGGGTTCAGTTACTTGATCGGCTTATCGTTCGGGACATATCTCGTCTTTACGAACGACATCACGCTCGGACAATTGGTCGCCTTTAACATCTATCTCGGGATGCTGATTTGGCCGATGTACGCCTTTGGTGAATTGATCAATGTCATCCAGCGCGGAACAGCAAGTCTTGATCGTTTAGAAGCAACGATGCGAGTCAAACCGTTGATTGCTTCGACACCGCGGAAACACGTCGATCGCCCTGAACGGATCGAGATGAACGATTTGACGTTTACGTATCCAGAGACAGCGCATCCGGTCTTACGAGATTTGAATATGACGATTGAACAAGGAACAACGATCGGTATTGTCGGACCAACAGGATCCGGGAAAACGACGTTCTTGCGTCAATTCTTACGTGAGTATCCAATCGGACGGGACATGTTGACAGTCAACGGCGTACCGTATGAAGATGTTGCGCTAGAGACGGTTCGCGGATGGACCGGTTACGTCTCTCAAGAACATTTGCTGTTCTCAAAATCCGTCCGGGACAATATTCTGTTTGGTGCAGGTGAAGCGACAGAAGCTGAATTGCAGGAAGCGATTCGTCTCGCATCGTTCGAAAAAGATATCGAAACGCTGGAACAAGGACTTGAGACGATGGTCGGTGAACGTGGCATCACGTTGTCGGGAGGACAAAAGCAACGTCTGTCAATCGCGCGGGCGATGTTAAAAAAACCAGAGTTGCTGTTGCTGGATGATTCATTATCAGCGGTAGATGCGAAAACGGAATCACATATCATTGATTCGATTCGATCGAATCGCCACCAATCCACGACATTAATTGTTGCCCATCGCTTATCGGCAGTGGCACATGCGGACGAAATCATCGTCTTACAAGACGGAATGATTTCTGAACGAGGAACACATGACAGCCTGATGGCACAAAATGGCTGGTACGCTCAACAATTCGAGCGACAAAGTGAAGAGATGTAAGGAGGTGCCTTTGCATGAATGAATTGGAATTATATCAACTCGATCCGGCACGTCGGAAGACGACGATCCGTTCGTTAATCCGCTATGCGATGCATGAGAAAAAAGCAATTTTCTTAGGATTGTTTCTACTCGTATTAGCAGTCGGAGCGGAATTGACAGGTCCGTATATCGCCAAAGTCATCATTGATGAACATATCGTTGCGATTGAAAAGGACTGGGTTGAAGTTAAAGCGGACGGTGCGGTCACGTATGATGGTCGTCAGTTCGCCAAAGCACAAGACGTATCTAAAAGTGAAATCGTTCAATCCGTCTCGATCGTCCAAACGGCTAAGGGATACTTGTTCGTACCAAAACAAGTCGTCAGTGGAGGAGAACGGAAAATTAGTGGGAATACGCTGACGGTCACGCGTGGAAACGATGTATACACGTATGACGGTATTCAAAAGCTGACACAAGGGCAGGTCTATGATTTTTATTCAAAGGACTTAAAAGCGATTGGCTGGTTATCGTTGATCTACGTCCTTTTGCTGCTTGCAGCAGCTGGTTTGAACTGGATTCAACAAATTTTGCTCCAACGCTCTGCCCATAAAATCATTAAACGGATGCGTCTTGATGTCTTTACGCATCTGCAACGGTTACCGGTCCGTTATTTCGATCAGACGCCAATCGGGAAAATCGTTAGTCGAGTCACGAATGATACGGAGACGATTCGCGATCTTTATCTCGGTGTGCTCGCCCGGGTCTTCTCGGGGATCATCACGATGGCAGGGATTCTCGTCGCGATGTTCTTCCTCGATTATCGCTTAGGACTCGTCTCGCTGATCATCATTCCGATCGTCTATTTCTGGATTCAGCTGTTCCAGAAACTCGCGACGAAGAATAACTTCAAGGTCCGCTCCCTCGTTGCCGACATGAATGGTCAACTGAATGAGAACATCCAGACGATGCCAATCATTCAGGCTTATGCACGTGAGAAGGAAGTTCTTGCTGAATTCGAACAAAAGAATGAAGAGAACTATCAGACACGGGCAAAGTTGTTACGACTTGATGCCTTGATGTCACACAACTTATCCTACTTTTTGAAAAACTTGACGCTCGCCTTGTTGATTTGGGTCGTCGGCGGAAAAAGTCTGACGAATGGATCGTTTTTATCACTCGGGATCTTATATGCGTATATCGATTACGTGTCCCGTTTATTCGAACCGGTCACTCAAATCATGAATCAGCTGTCACCGCTGCAACAAGCGCTCGTGTCAGCGGACCGAATGTTCCAGTTGCTCGACGAAAAGGGCGAGCCGGTCGAACAAGGGCGCGTTGCTCGGTTTAAAGGAGCGGTATCCTTCAAAGACGTCGAATTCAGTTACGAAGCGGGAAATCCCGTATTACGTGAAATTCAAATCGATGCTCGTCCTGGCGCGACGATTGCCCTCGTCGGTCATACGGGTAGCGGGAAAAGCTCCATCATGAACCTGCTGATGCGTTTCTATGATCCGTCAAAAGGACAGTTGTTGATTGACGGACAGGACGTGACGACTTTACCGAAACAAGCGGTTCGTGAGCATATGGGGATCGTCTTACAGGATCCGTTCCTCTTCACAGGAACAATTCGCTCGAACATCACACTCGGCAATCCTGATATTTCCGAAGAACGGGTACGACAAGCGATCGAAGCCGTCGGCGCGGATCGATTCATTGATCGTTTACCGAACGGGCTCGATGAACCAGTCATCGAAAAAGGTGCCACGTTATCAGCGGGGGAACGACAGTTGATCAGTTTTGCCCGTGCGCTAGCGTTTGACCCTGCAATCCTAGTTCTTGACGAAGCGACAGCGAGTGTTGACTCGGAAACGGAAGCGGTCATTCAAGATGCCTTGCTGACATTAACGAAAGGACGAACGACGTTCATCATTGCCCATCGCTTGTCGACGATCAAGGATGCGGACGAGATTCTTGTTCTCGATCATGGTCAGATCGTCGAGCGAGGATCCCATGATGTACTCCTCGCGATGTCCGGGATTTATGCGAAAATGTATGCATTACAAAGTAAGCGGAATCTAGAATTGAAATCAAGCTAATCCATCCAGTTTCTCCTCCTTTTCGTTTATACTGAAAAACGAAGAGGGGGAGTTTTTGTAATGGAGACACGGATGAGTCAATTATCGAAATACGAACTTGAGATGTTGATCACGAAATTAAGTGAACAAAAACGAAAAGCGGAGCAACACGGGAACGTCAGTGAAGTGGAAGTCGTGACGCGAAAAATCGCTATTGCGAAAAGTTATTTGATCGATCCGAAACGATTCGAACGGGGAGCCTTTTACCGAATTGAAGGAGAAGAGGCGCGATTTGAGTTACACTTCGTCAATGGCGTCATGGGCTGGGGACATTTTGAAGGAACTGCTCAAGAAGTCGCGATTCCGCTCGCATTATTCACAGGAGAGGGGGAGCAGGCATGACGAATCGAGAACAAGCACTAAAGCAACTGGCTGAAGAATTACTACAAGTAAACGACGTACTGACCTCTGACGAGGCATTAACATGGGTCGAAGTCTTATGGGAAGATTTCGAAGCAACACTCGCGCGCGCAGGTGAGAAGTATCAAGGTGAAGCCGTTGCAGTTCATTTCGTCGAGCAACAGATTAAACAGCATGGGGCGATGTTACACCGATTTAATACGACGAACGAAAAATTCAAGCATTTGATGACAGGTCGAAACGTCGAATGAAAAAAGCTCCGCACATCGGGATTTCCGTTGCGCGGAGCTTTGTCTTTATAATGCAGGGATGAACAGTTTTTTCTGCAAAGTCCGTTCGCTGAACACCCAGCCGGTATAGGAGCTGACGATTTCTTGTGTAGCAGCGTCGATTCTGACGACGGCAACGAATGGATAGACTTCCTTCGTGAAATAACGAAGGTTGGTGAAACGGTATTCGACAATGCCATCTTTTCGTGAGACCGTATACGTATGAATCTTCGAGAACTCAAGAAATGCTTGCAAGTCCGCGTTTTGTTTAACAATTTCGTACAAGGCGTCACCATGCGGTTCGTCCTTGATCCGGAAGTTTCCGCATTCGACGACGGTTCCACTGTTGATCTTAACGACGGAATACTCATCGCGTAAACGTGCTGCGACATGCCACTCATCCCATTTCATGCCAGGTGAGATGAAAAGCTTGTGTGCGCCGCGATAATAGCGCGCTGCGGTCGCAAGCGCGTCATTTCGTAACTTGAATTGAACAGCGTAGTAAATAATGACGATGGCAATTAAAATCGGGAAGATGACGATCGTCGCTTTCGTCAATAACCAAATCCCGAACGCGGCATAATACATCGTGAACAGATACGGATCAAATGTGTTGATGACACCCCAACCAATCCAGGATTTTTTGAACGGGTGTAAGGCTTGTGTTCCGTAAGCGTTAAACAGATCGACGAAGACATGAAGAGCGACAGCGATCTGCGCCATCAGCCATAATGAAGTCGGAGGTATACCGAATAACGTACCGATGACGATCGAAAGTAATAACGGCCAGGCGAGTAAGGCGATCAATCCGTGTGATTTTCCGCGATGTTGGCGCAAATAGGCGCTGTTTCCTTTGAACTTAAAGACAGTGTCGAAGTCCGGTGCGTGTGAGCCGACGAGCGCCGTCGTCGTCACGGCAGCAAACAGCGTCGTGCTCGCTGCGACGTCAGGGTGTAGCGTCGAGATGGCGGCGAGACAAAGTCCCATGCCGATATGCGTACCAGTATCCAATGCGAATTCGCTCCTTCTATAAAATCGTGATGGTGAATCCATCGAGGTTCTGCCGAGTAATTTTTAATAAATATATCGTATCCAAGAGAAAAGAGGTAACCTTTTGACTGTCGTTCAAGAATATTTCACAAACTTTAATAAAACACAATTTACCACAGAACTGATTGCCTGGTTCCTTCGTGAACAGCGGGATCTCCCGTGGCGAAGAACCAAAAACCCATATCATATCTGGATTAGTGAAATCATGCTTCAACAAACGCGCGTTGATACAGTCATCCCGTATTATGAGCGCTTCACGAAACGTTTTCCGACACCGCATGATTTAGCAGAAGCGGATCAAAGTGAAGTGCTCAAACATTGGGAGGGCTTAGGGTACTATTCCCGTGTCAAGAATCTTCAAATCGCGGTTCAGGAAGTTGTTGAAAAATATGATGGGATCGTTCCGGACGAAAAGGAATTGTTCAGTCAACTGAAGGGTGTCGGTCCGTACACGACAGGAGCGGTTCTATCGATTGCTTATGGGCAAGCAGAACCAGCAGTAGACGGAAACGTGATGCGCGTCCTCTCACGTGTACTTGGGATTTATGAAGACATTGCTGCACCGAAGACACGGAAATTGTTTGAGGCGGCGGTACATCAATTGATTGATCCAGCTGATCCGTCCAGTTTCAATCAAGGCTTGATGGAACTCGGCGCGATGGTCTGTACACCGAAGTCTCCGATGTGTGGACTTTGTCCTGTTCAAGACGTTTGTTTTGCATATGATCGAAATGCACAGGAAGAACTACCTGTGAAGACGAAGAAAGGGAAGACGCAAATTATTCCGTATGATGCTCTTGTTTATGAAGCAGACGGAAAAATCGCAATTGAACAACGGGCGGAGACCGGTTTGCTTGCTGGCATGTGGCAATACCCACTTCGAGAAGCAGAAGAAGAGCGTGACGGAACGCTTATCGGACATGTTCGACACATCTTTTCGCACCGGATTTGGGAGATTGCTGTCTATCGCGTGACGGAACAGCCGGACCAGACGATACTAGTTGATCAGGAAACGTATGCGACGCATCCGATATCTGTCGCCCAAATGAAGATTGATCGACTATTAAAGGGGGAGATCTAATGCATACTTTTCGATTTGAGACGCGTGTCGATACATCAAAGAAGCAAGCGTGGGATTTTTTAAGTGATGCCAAGGCATTGAGTCGATTGACGGTATTTCCGCAAGTGAAGACGTCGGGTGATACACGGACGCGAGCCGGGAATACGATTCGTCTACGTGTCGGAGTTTCACCACTATTTGTTTCGTGGACGTCTTGGATTCCTTTCGTAGAAGAATATGTCTTCGTCGATGTTGGTACAAAAGTGCCGTATCCGTTTCGTGCCTGGTGCCACGTGCACCGAGTCGAAGAACGTGAATCTGGCGTCTATTTCATGGATGAAGTGACGTATGCCTCCTTCTTACCAGCCTTCGTCATCGAAGCATTCATCTTGAAACCGATGTTCAAACAGCGAAAAAATGCGATTTTGAATCACTTTCAAGGCTGAATTCCGTCATTTTTCTGAAAAAATACCCTTTCGTTTTTCATGTGTTCTGAAAATGGGTATAATAAGCACGAGAGTATAACAGAATGGAAGAAAAACGCTTTAGAAAGGAGTAGCACATGAGTCGATTCCCAAAAGAAAGTAGCAAGATTGAGATTCAAAGTTTCAAACATAACGGGAGCTTACACAGAGTTTGGGAAGAAACGCTCGTGCTGAAATCGACGGAAGAAGAATTGATTGGGTTCAATGATCGCATCATGGTCAGTGAATCGGATGGTCGTCAGTGGCGAACGCGAGAGCCTGCAATCTGTTATTTTTCAACAGAACTCTGGTTCAATGTCATTTGTATGATTCGGGAGGATGGCATTTACTACTACTGCAACCTCGGATCACCTTCTACGTTCGATGAGAAAGATCGAGCAGTCAAGTACATTGATTATGATTTAGATATCAAAGTATATCCGGATATGTCCTACATGATCCTCGATGAGGACGAATATGAGAAACATCGCCGCGAGATGAATTATCCGAAGGCGATCGATCGTATTTTGAAAGACAATGTCCAAATCCTGATCCAGTGGATTCGTAGTCGCAAGGGTCCATTTAACCCGGCTTTCGTGGATATGTGGTATCGTGAATATGAAACAAGATATCGGAGATGATGGTTCGCCATCGTCTTTTTTTAGTTGAAGGAAGTGAAACACGTGGCAACACAAGCAAAACGTAAGCACCAAGGCTCGATTCGCCGCTATATGGCGTTTGTCAAGCCGTATCAAAAACAGATCCTCTTGACGGTCTTCGTCGGGATCATCAAGTTCTCGATCCCGCTCGGACTTCCATTGTTGTATAAGTACATCATCGACCATATCCTAACCGGGAACACGATGCCAATGGCGGAAAAAAGTAAGCAATTGGCGTATTTGATCGGAGCAGGTGTCTTCATCTTCTTGATCGTCAAGCCGCCGCTTGAATATGTCCGTCAATATCTCGCACAATGGTCAGCGTCGAAGATTCTATTTGACGTACGGAACCGATTGTTTGATCATGTTCAGAAATTGTCGCTTCGTTTTTATTCGAATACGAAAACCGGAGAAGTCATTTCGCGGATCATCAATGATGTCGAGCAGACGAAAGACTTCGTCGTCACAGGATTAATGAATCTATGGCTTGATATGATCACGATTTTTATTGCCATTGCCATCATGTGGACGATTGATCCGAAGTTGACACTCGTCGCCATCATTCCTTTACCCTTCTATGCCCTTGCCGTTAAGTTCTTTTACGGTCGCTTACGTGGATTGACACGGGAACGTTCGGCAGCCCTTGCGGAACTACAAGGTCATTTGACGGAGCGGGTCAACGGGATGGCAGTCATTCGTAGTTTTGCACTGGAACCACACGAGAACAAAGCGTTCAAACATCAAAATGACGGCTTTTTAAAAGCAGCGCTTCGTCAAACGAACTGGAATGCGCGGACGTACGTCGTCGTCTCGACGATTACGGACTTCGCACCAATCCTGATCTTCGGAACGGCGGCGTTCTTCGTCTTGAACAATCAAGTGACACTTGGGACGATGGTCGCGTTCATTGGTTATATCGACCGTCTGTATGCACCGCTCGGTCGTCTCGTCAACTCTTCAACGACGTTGACACAGTCGATTGCCTCGATGGACCGGATGTTCGAGTTTTTAGATGAGCCGTATGACATTACGGAAAAACCGAATGCGCGTGAACCGAAAGATGTCCGCGGAAACGTTCAATTTGAAAACATCAGTTTCGCTTACGAAGAAGGCGGTGAGCTGGCGATCGATCGCTTGACGCTTGACGTTCAGGCAGGCGAACGGATTGCTTTCGTCGGGATGTCAGGTGGCGGGAAATCAACGCTCGTCAGTTTGATTCCGCGTTTTTATGATGTGTCTGCCGGTCGGATCACGCTTGACGATGTTGATATTCGTGACTTGAAGTTGCGAGGTCTTCGCGATCAGATCGGGATGGTCATGCAGGAATCGATTCTATTTAGTGAGTCGGTCCAAATGAACATCAAGATGGGGAATCCGGACGCGACGGACGAGGAAGTCATCGCAGCAGCAAAAGCAGCGAATGCCCACGAATTCATCGAACGATTACCAAACGGTTATCATACGCCGGTCGGAGAACGAGGCGTTAAGCTATCGGGTGGTCAAAAACAACGTCTTGCGATTGCGCGGGTCTTCTTGAAGAATCCGCCGATTCTAATCTTAGATGAGGCGACGAGTGCGCTCGATTTAGAGAGCGAAGCGATGATTCAAGATTCGTTAGCACGTCTTGCAAAAGGGCGGACAACGTTTACTGTCGCGCACCGTTTATCAACGATTACCGATGCCGATAAGATCGTCGTCATTGAAAATGGTCAGATTACGGAAATTGGCACACACGAAGTTCTCATGCAAAAACGAGGCGCTTATTTTGAACTGTATGCCATTCAAAATCTGGAACTCGTCGAATAACAAAAAACAGCGCCCCTTGCGAGGGCGCTGCTTTTTTAGTGAAGAGACTTAAAGTCGAGCAAAGGCACGATCGACTGCTGCGATCGTCTCTGTGATGTCGGCTTCCGTATGTTCTGTCGTCAAGAACCACGCTTCGTATTTCGAAGGAGCGAGGTTGACGCCTTCTTCCAGCATCAATTTGAAGAAACGTCCAAACATCTCGCTATCTGCACGTTCTGCACCATCGTAATCGATGACTGTTTCATCCGTGAAGTAGACCGTCATGGCACCTTTTAGACGGTTGATCGTAATCGTGACGTCATGACGTTTTGCTGCTTCCAGTACACCTTGTTCGAGTAAGGCACCGAGGTGATCAAGTTTTTCATAGACACCAGGCTGCTCAAGTAATTCAAGACAAGCGATACCGGCAGCCATGGATGCTGGGTTCCCTGCCATCGTACCTGCTTGATAAGCCGGACCGAGTGGCGCGACGTGTTCCATGATTTCTTTACGACCACCATAAGCACCGATCGGTAAACCACCACCGATGATTTTGCCGAGCGCCGTCATATCGGGGCGGATATTGAGTAGTTCTTGTGCACTGCCGTATGTGAAACGGAATGCAGTGATGACTTCATCGTAAATAACAAGTGCGCCGTGAGCATGCGTGATTTCGTTGACTGCAGCAAGGAATCCAGGTTGCGGTTCGACGATACCGAAGTTTCCGACGATCGGTTCAACGAGTACACAAGCGACTTGATCGCCCCATTGTTCCATGATTTGACGATAGGATTCGATATCATTGAACGGTGTCGTGATGACTTCTTTTGCCGTCGCTTTCGTGACACCTGCTGAATCGGGAGAACCAAGTGTCGCTGGACCACTTCCTGCTGCGATCAGCATCAAATCCGAGTGACCGTGGTAACAGCCACTGAACTTCACGACAAGCTCACGACCTGTATATGCTCGTGCGACGCGAATCGTCGTCATGACGGCTTCCGTTCCGGAGTTCGTAAAACGTACTTTTTCGAGCGAAGGAATTGCTTTTTGTAGTTTATGTGCAAAGTCGATTTCTAGACGGTGGGGCGTGCCATAAAGAAGACCGTTCTGGGCAGCGTGTGTGATCGCTTCCGTAATGTGGGGGTGACCGTGTCCTGTGATGATCGGACCGTAGGCCGCTAAGTAATCAATGTAGCGATTGCCATCGACATCATAAAAGTAAGCACCTTTTCCGCTTTCCATATAGACAGGTGCACCGCCGCCGACGGCTTTGAATGAACGGGATGGACTGTTGACGCCACCAACGATACACTCTTGTGCGATTTCATATAACGCCTCTGAAGTAGGGCGAGTAGTATGGGTAGACATGAAGATTCCTCCAATCGATGATTCGTGAAAAATATCACGATATGATTGTATCATGGACGTCAAATCCGGTGCAGAGCCGTTGACGGAATGCCTATTTGTAGGTAGACTAATTATAAAGATTACAATCTGATAATCAATGAAAGATAGAAATGAGGGGATGGACGTGGCTAACGAAATGCTGGATGACGCCGTGAAGTCACTTCGGGAATCAGGCGTTCGAATGACACCACAACGTCACGCGATTTTGGAATATTTAACGACGGGACACACGCATCCGACAGCGGATGAGATTTATCGTGCACTCGAACATCGTTTTCCAAACATGAGTGTGGCGACTGTATATAATAACTTACGCGTGTTTCGAGAAAAAGGAATCGTTGAGGAAATGAATTACGGAGACGCTTCAAGTCGCTTCGACTTCGTTACGACACGCCATTACCACATGATCTGTGAAAATTGCGGAAAGATCGTTGACTTCAACTATCCTGTGCTCGATGATGTCGAAACGGTTGCGGCGCACTTAACAGGCTTTAAAGTCGATCGTCACCGATTAGAAGTGTACGGAACTTGCCCGGACTGTCAATCGAATGTCCAATAAAAAAACGAGCTGCCTTAGCGGGGAGCTCGTTTATTGTGTTTATTATATTTTTCATCGAATTCTTTACCTTCAAGAGATGGATCCATCGTCAGTGGTTCATCGCAATGCATACATAAGTCGACGCGACCAAGAACTTTTGTTTCTTTTCCACAGTTCGGACAAGTGACGACAGCTGCCTTCGTTGATGTCAGACCAATCAAGAAATAGAGTGCCGTACTGGCGAGAACCATGACGAAACCGAGAAGCATGAGTAAGACCATGATGATCTCGAATTGTTTGAGTAATAGACCGCCATACATGACGAGCATCCCACCGAAGACGAGAAACATAGCTAAGTTTCGCGCGCGGTTTATTTTATTTTTACGTTGTTTTTTCAAGTGAATTCCCCCTGTTGTCAGTCTAGCATAAGAAGTGGGATTGCCTGAAGAAGGAAAGCTTGTTTTTTTGTCGAAAATGGTAACGACGAGTTCGTATAGAAGGGTGAGAAGTAAATGGAACAAGCAACACGAACGATTTATTCGGAATACGCGGCTTATCGTGAAACTCAAGGAATCATTGCGGTCGAAAAACGACAACCACGGGATTCCCTGACGGATCAATTTGATACACTTCTTGTTGTCATCACAAGAGATCCGGAAGTCGAATGGACGATTAAACATTACCGATTGAATACGTTGAAAGTATCTTTACATCTTGTACACGAGGATGTGTTATCGCGTTGGATTTTATTGAACGCTAATCGACGAGCAATTCATTGGATTGCTGAAGGGACGATCGTATTCGAACGAAACGATTACTTAGTTGACTTAAAAAGACAATTACTCAATTTTCCTGATGAGGAACGATATTTACAGATGACGATTTCCTTTGCTAAATTGTTGCGTCGTTTCCAAGATGGAAGAAACTTGTTTAGTCGCGGACATCATTATGATGCCTATACACATGTCCATCATGCGTTACATCACCTCGCACGGTTATCCGTCCTCGAAAAAGGAAAACATCCTGAAACGGTCGTTTGGGAACAGGCGCGACTCGATGACCCGGATGTCTATAAACTATACGAGCAATTATTGATGAGTGAAGAGACACTAGATCAACGTATTCATCTTGCTTTGATTGGGCTTGAGCACCTTTTGCAGTCCAAGGTTTTATCGGGAGGACGCTATTTATTCGAAATTATGCGTGAACGGACGGATCCTTGGACGATGTATGAATTGATGGAAGAAGAACGACTGCAAGAAGTTAAAGTAGATTTGAGCAGCTTAATCGATTTCTTCATGCGAAAAGGTTTGATTCGTATCTCATATCAAACGACTAAAGGGGCGGGAGTCGAACTCGTGACGTATGAGCCGGTCGTATGACGATCGGCTTTACTTTTTCCTAGAATTGTTTTTGCTATATATAGAAGAAAAAAGATTTCAAAAGTTTTTTTAGAAAAACTATTGACGATATTATACCGAGATAGTATATTAATACATGTCGACAGGGCAACACGCGCTGGACGGTGACGGGAAAGAAAAAAGATTTCAAAAAAGGATTGACGCTTAAGTTATTCCGTGATATCTTATTAAAGTCGCTGAAAACGACACGACGAACTTTGAAAACTGAACGATGAGGCAAAAATCGTATTCTACGGAATACAAACAT
>NZ_JAUZUW010000006.1:0-167299 GCF_031844245.1 Exiguobacterium sp. BRG2 | reverse complement strand
GTAAATATGAAGCCATTCAATCATCGGTAGAGCAATTTGGTTACCCGATCATCGCCCTGTGTCACCTCGCTGGAGTCTCGCGCGCTTCCTACTACAAGTGGTTACGCCGGATTGGTATACCACAGACTCATGAGACGGAGAACATGAAAATCATCGAAGAGATGAACGAGATCCACCTTGAGGTGAACGGAATCTATGGCTACCGACGGATGACATTGAACCTGAAACGTCGTTTCGGAAGAGACGTCAACGCGAAGCGTGTCCGTCGCCTGATACATGTCGCCGGTATTCATTGCGTCATACGCCGGAAACGTCCTTTGTATATTCGTAATCCTCCTCAACAGACTGCAGAGAACATTCTGAACCGTGATTTCAACGCCGCAGGACCGAACCAAAAATGGGTGACGGATGTCACGGAACTGAAGTATGGCGCCTCTCAGAAGGCGTATTTGAGCGCCATTCTGGACCTATATGATGGATCCATCCGTGCCTTCGTTCTTGGCCATTCCAATAATAATCAGCTTGTGTTCGATACTCTTGAACACGCCCTACAGGGCGCATCCGGAAGTCGTCCCTTGCTTCATAGTGATCGAGGATTTCAATATACTTCTCATGCGTTTCGTCATATGACACGCGTGGCAGGCATTACACAAAGTATGTCTCGGGTTGGAAGATGTATTGATAACGGACCGATGGAATCCTTTTGGGGAGCGTTGAAGTGCGAAAGTTATTATCTACATAAGTTTGCGGAGTTCGACGAACCCCGACTCGCAATCCAGAAATATATTTACTTCTACAATGAAGAACGATATCAACAACGATTAAACGGCTTGGCTCCATTAGAATACAGAGCGCAAGCCGTTTAAAGGATTTTTATTATTTGTCCTGTCTACTTGACAGGGAGCAGTTCATTTTTTTGATGGAAGTATTCTGAATTGTGTTGACAATTCGGAAAAGGCTTGATAGGGTTAGGAACAATTACATACTTATCCAGAGAGGTGGAGGGACTGGCCCTATGAAACCTCAGCAACAGGTCGAAAGATACTGTGCTAATTCCTGCGGGTGTTGCACCCGATCGATAAGATTTCCGAATTGTCGACCGACGCATCCGTGAGGATGCGTTTTTTGTTTGAAATAGGTGGAACGAGGAGGAAATGGATTCATGAAAACGAGCGGAGCGTTTCGACGCAAGATGGAATCACGTCATCTGATCATGCTGTCGTTAGGTGGCGTCATTGGAACAGGATTATTTTTAAGTACAGGTTATACGTTGGAACAAGCGGGACGTGTCGGAACGATTTTGTCGTATTTAATCGGAGCCGTCGTCGTCTACTTAGTCATGTTAAGTCTTGGCGAACTCGCTGTACACATGCCGGAAACCGGATCATTCCATAAGTACGCAACAAAGTATATCGGACCCGGTACCGGTTATACGGTGGCCTGGCTCTACTGGCTGACGTGGACGGTCGCCCTTGGTTCAGAATTCACGGCAGCAGGCATTTTAATGCAACGTTGGTTCCCATCGATTCCAGTCTGGGTGTTCAGTGCATTATTCGCTGCGATGATCCTTGGTATCAACGTCTTGAAGGTCCGCGTATTTGCTGAAGTCGAGTTTTGGTTCTCCGCCATTAAGGTCGTAACGATCATTGCTTTCATTTTACTTGGTGCGGGAGCCATCGTTGGCTTCATCCCATTACAAGATGGTAGCCCGGCACCATTCTTTTCTTCCTTAACGGAAGGAGGATTGTTTCCAAATGGGGCATTTGCGATCTTCATGACGATGCTTGCCGTGAACTTTGCTTACTCAGGAACGGAATTGATCGGCGTCGCAGCGGGTGAAGCGGTCGATCCGAAGCGGACGATTCCGCTTGCGATCCGAACAACGATTTTGCGACTCGTCCTCTTTTTCGTCGGTACGATCATCGTATTAGCCGTCTTATTGCCAACGGAAGGGAAGGGCGTGCTCGAAAGTCCATTCGTTGCGGTGTTTGAACGAATCGGGATTCCGTATGCAGCAGATGTGATGAACTTCGTCATTCTGACAGCGATCTTATCGGCAGCGAACTCTGGGCTTTACGCTGCCTCCCGGATGCTTTGGTCGCTTGCGAACGAACGCATGATTCCGCGCTTCTTCGCCCAGGTGACACCAAGTGGGGTTCCACTTCGAGCTGTATTGTTCAGCATGCTTGGCGGAGGACTTGCTTTGCTTTCTAGCATCTATGCAGCAGGAAGTGTCTATATCGCGCTCGTCTCGATTTCCGGTCTTGCTGTTGTCGTCGTCTGGATGAGTATCAGCGTTGCGCAGTATCGCTTCCGGAAACAATTCCTCCGCGAAGGGCACATGGTCGACGAATTGGTCTATCGTACACCACTCTTTCCATTGGTACCGATCGCCGCTTTCGTCGTCTGTTTGATTTCCCTGATTGGTATCGGATTTGATCCGACGCAACGAGTCGCCTTGTATTGCGGTATCCCATTCATCGTGATCTGTTATGTCGTTCATGCGTTCACGAATTCTTCTCAGAAACGGAGTGTTGAAGATGTCCCGAATCAAAAATCCAGTTGACCAACGATTACAGGAAGTTCCTTTTCTTATTTTAGATGGTGCCCTTGCGACCGAACTCGAACAAAAGGGATTCGACCTGAACGATCCACTTTGGTCGGCACGCCTCTTAATTGAAGCACCGGAACAGATTGAGCGTGTCCATCACGATTACTTTGAAGTGGGCGCCGATGTTGCGATCACCTCAAGCTATCAAGCAAGTATCGAAGGATTCAAGCAACGTCACATCACGACCGAGGAAGCACAAGCGTTAATTCGACAAACGGTTACCTTAGCGCAAGATGCACGGACGCGTAGCGGAAAGAGTGCCGCATTGATCGCGGGATCAGTTGGTCCTTATGGTGCCTACTTAGCAGATGGTTCTGAGTATCGCGGTCATTATGGTGTGTCAGCAGATGTGCTAGAAGCCTTCCACAGACCACGCATCGAAGCATTGATTGAAGCGGGGGCTGATCTGCTGGCATTCGAGACAATTCCGTCGCTTGAGGAAGCTGTCGTGTTGTTCGGGATTCTCGAAGCGTTCCCGGAAGTATCTGCTTGGCTGACGTTCTCGCTTCAAGATGCGACGCACATTAGTGAAGGAACGGCACTTGCGACGTGTATTGAAACGGTCGGACAACATCCACAGCTCGCAGCAATCGGTGCAAATTGTTTTCCAGCATCTTACGCGACCGATTTTATCCGTCACGTCAAGGCGTTGACGGATGTGCCAATCATCGTCTATCCGAACTCTGGTGAGGTCTATGATCCGGTCGCAAAAACATGGTCAGGTACGAATAATCAGTGTACGTCGTTCCAAGCCATCGCAAAGACATGGTATGAAGCTGGAGCACGATTGATTGGCGGTTGTTGTAGAACTTCACCGGAACATATCGCGCAAATTCGTTCGGTTTGCCATGTTTCTCATACGTGATGAAGGATGACGAAAAAACGGACACGAAATCAATCGATTTCGCGTCCGTTTTTTTTTATGGTGTAATTCCATTACCGTTCGCGCAAGGCGCGATTGAATTGTTGCAATAGGCGTCCGAAATCTTCTGCATCATCCGCTGGCCAGTCTGTCAGTAGACGTTCGATGCTTGCGAGACGTGCGGTTCGGTAGATGGTGAGTTCTTGTTGTCCTTTATCTGTAATATGATAGAAAAAGGCTCGCCCATCTGTCGGATCTTTTACTTTTTCAACGAGTTGCTTCTGATCGAGTGCCGCTGCTTGGCGACTGACGGTCGAGACATCGAGCTGAAGTTCACGGGCAAGTGTTTTAACACCGACGTTGCCGGAATCCGCTAATTGTCGCAGTAAGAGATAAGAAGCACGGTCCAAATTACGATTGTCTGCCGTCGCCGTCGTTAAGCGCCGGATCAGGATCGCTAACTCGAGTTCAATGGTTTCGAGTGATTGTTGAGACATCGGGTATCTCCCCTTTCAAAAAAGTCTCTCTGTCCCTCATGATTACCCAATGTGGATAAGCTGTCAATGCGAAAAGCAGGAGGCTTGACAGAGTTGTAGTTGTATTATACAATCATTTTTGTTCTTTTAATTGTATCATACAACTTTAGTAGATGAGAAACGAACGACAAAGGAGAATTCAGATGAAAGCTTATGAGTCGATGAAACAAGAGGTCATCACGGTAAACGATACAGATCTGATTCGTACGGTCATCGAACGATTCATTCAATCTGGTATTAGCGGCGTACCTGTCATCAATGCCGAGCAAGAGGTCGTTGGTTATATCAGTGACGGAGATATCATGCGAGCGATCGGAAAACACAAGGACATCATCGTCGATACATTCTTATATGTAGATGTCATCAAAGGAGACGAAGAAGATTATGAAGATCGAATTCGTCATATCTTGAATCGACCTGTCATGGAACTTGCACGCCGGAAAGTCGTAACAGCGGACGCTGACACAGAAATGGAAGAGATTGCAGCGACACTCGGCGCAAAACGGATCAAAAAGCTTCCAATCCTCAAGGCAGGACGTCTTGTTGGGATCATTAGTCGAGGTGACGTCATCCGCCATTCGTTTAAACAGTTCATGTAACACATCCAATAGAAAGAAGGGACACTATGGCACTTGCTGAAAAAACAACGACGCTTGAGCCGGAAACGGTATTAGCGGAAAGCAAACATGGATTATTCCATCAACCGGTTGCTGTTTGGGCAGTCTTTTTCGCCAGTATCACAGCATTCATGGGAATGGGGCTCGTCAATCCCGTCTTACCGACGATTGCTGAGAATTTAGAAGCGTCCAAAAGTGAAGTAACGCTCTTATTTACAAGTTATAACGCCGTCATGGCATTCGCGATGTTAATTACAGGCGCGATCTCATCACGGATTGGTCAAAAAGGAACATTGATGCTCGGGATTGCCGTCATCGCAACTGTTGCTGGTTTTGCTTCACAAGCAGACAGCATTTGGACGCTCGTCGCGTTACGCGGTGGATGGGGACTTGGGAACGCCTTATTCGTCGCAACAGCACTTGCTGCGATTGTTTCGCTGTCATCAGGCGGAACAGCAAAAGCGATTATTTTATATGAAGCAGCCGTTGGTCTTGGGATTTCGATCGGACCGCTATTAGGCGGAACGCTCGGTTCGATCACATGGCGCGCCCCATTCATGGGTGTTGCGACGATCATGATCATCGCGTTTCTTGTCTTACTTTTCTTGATGCCAAAACAAGCAGCATCTGCTGCACCGAAACAGAAGTTATCATTAAAAGCACCGTTCCAAGCGATGAAACATCGTTCATTACTGACACTCGGAATCGTTGCAGCGCTTTATAACGTTGGTTTCTTTACGATCATGGCTTATGCACCATTCGTCATGAAACTACCAGCGAAAGGACTCGGATTCGTCTTCCTCGGTTGGGGGATGTTGCTTGCGATCACATCAGTCTTAACGGCTCCGAAACTGAAACAATGGTTCGGAACGATCAAAGCGATGATCATGATGTTGATCACATTCGCGATCTTGCTTCTGTTGATGGGGATCTTCACGGAAACTCCAGCCGTCGTCATCGTCTGTGTCATCTTGGCGGGAGCTGTGCTTGGGAATAACAACACGCTCATCACGACAGCTGTCATGGATGCAGCACCTGTCGAACGTTCGACAGCATCTGCGGCATACAGTTTCCTACGTTTTCTCGGGGCAGCCATTGCGCCATTCATGGCCGGTAAATTGGCTGAAATCTTCAACGCAAATCTACCGTTTTATGTCGGAAGTGGCTTCGTCCTCTTATCCGTCATCATCATCGGGGTCAATCTCAAACACATTCGCCATATCGATCGGACGGAAGGCGGACATTAATTCGATAACAAGACAGCCGAAGCGCATTCGCTTCGGCTGTTTTTGATTGAAATCAAGAGGGGTACATGGTTTTTAACGTGCGGATCGAGTGCTCGATCATTTCCCGAAGTATGCCTAAGTCGATGTCAGTCAGTCGTTTGACGTAGATGCAGGACTTACCGCGTCGATACGTACCGAGACTGGCAAGCAGTCGTTCTGAGACTGCGTCTTCACCAAGTGCGAGATAAAGGACGAGGTTCGTCTTCCGCGGAGAAAAGCCGACATAAAAGCTATCGCCCTCTCGGCCGGAGGCATAGCGGTAATGGTAGGAACCAAAACCAATCAAGGATGAACCCCAAAGGACGGCTTCATATCCCGTGACATCTTCGAAGAACTGACGTAGTGTGATACCATCTGCTTGACGTTGCGGCGGTTCGACTTGTGCCAGAAAGGCATCAACGGACTGTTCGGTAGGACCTGTCTTTGGCGTATCAGGCATAAGCAGACTCCTTTCGGATGAAGAAGATATGGGTTACTTTCGAGAAGTACTAGTAAATATCCTGTGGCTCAGAGGTGGAAATCGAATGAAGCATCGTATCGTGTTTCGAGGAGAAGAAAGCAGTGTACTATGGGAAATCTTACACGTACATCCAACGCAAGAAGAACTAACGATTCAGATGGTAGGGCGGAATAGTGAACACCAGTTTTCAGTTACATTCAATCAATATGATGCGTTCATCCGTAACTTTGCTCACGTCCATGAGTCGTTACACGGTGAAGTCGTATTCGAGCAGGGAGTAATTCGTCTCCACTTACGCTATGACCGACTTGGTCGTGTCTTCATCAGTTGGTCTGACGGACAAACGAGTCACCAGTTTCGCAGTGATCAAAGTTATTTAAGTGAGGCGTTAGCACAACTTGGCGTCTACTGAATCAGCTGATGAAAGGCGCTAACACAAAAAGAAGGGACGACATTCGGTTACAATATCGAATGTCGTTCCTTCTTTTTTTTATGTGATGGGGGCGATTGATGTAATGGTGTGTTGATCAAGTTGAAGCAAAACGCAATCGTTTTTTCATATTCGGATAACGGAATCGATTCATCCACTTGGTGTGCGAGACGGAAATCATGGAATGAAGCGATTGCGATTGGAAATGACTTTTTCGCTTGGCTGAACATCGCACCATCCGTTCCACCTGGAATAGCGATTTTTCGTGGTGTCACGCCGCTAACCTGCTCCATCGTATCCGCGACCTGTTGCAAGAAAGGTGCCTGTTCATCGGTTTCACAAGAAGGAATATCCTTGATGACGGTCACGTTCATATCAAACTCGGAATCTTCTGCTACAAGACGACGTTCGATAGCTGTAAAGGCAGCAAGAACGTCCGCTCGATCGAACCCGGGAATCGTCCGAATATCCATATAAAACGAAGCCTGACTCGGAACGACGTTCGGTCCTTCGCCTCCTTTTATGGATGTGATTGACGCGACGACCGGACCAAGCGCCGGATGATGATTCGCCGTAATCGAGAAGCGTTCCGACTTCACTTCCTGGATGACGCGATAGACGTCATCGATCGCATTACGTCCGAGTTGAGGGGCAGAGCTGTGTGCACTTTTCCCACGACATGTCACTTCGATCCCAACGACACCTTTTTGTGCATAACCGATCATTCCGCTTGTTGGTTCTGTAATCAGTAAAGCGTCTAAATCATCCGCGTGTCCTTGTTCGGTCAAATGACGAGCACCCGTCATTCCATTCTCCTCATCGGATGTAATCAGAAGTTTGATAGTGTTTGGTCGGTCTTGACGTTCTCTATATTGAATCAGTGCTTGCACCATTGCCATGACACCTGATTTCATATCAGAAGCCCCACGACCATAGATGCGGCCGTTTTCGATTTCGCCGCCGTATGGATCTTTCGTCCAGCCGTCTCCTTGAACTGGAACCGTATCGAGATGACCAGATAGACCGAGGACGGCAGGACGTGAAACATCTTCGCTCGCAGGAACGGTCGCGACGAGACAAATTCGTTTTGGTGAAACTTCAATCCATTCTGTCGAGATCTGATGGTCGACCAGTACATCGTATACGTAACGTGCGACGGCTTCTTCTCCGTCCATCGGATTGACACTTGGAATTTGAAGACACCGTTGTAAGTAAGTAATCGCTGTTTGCATGAATTTTTCCCCCTTTACCTGTAGTGTACCCTGATAAAAATACTTCAGGGAGGTAAACTAATTCAGAAAATAATTTACGGTACTGAACGTCTTGAGGTAAAAGAAAAGCGGTGCAACTAAAGGGTTACACCGCGCATTGCTCATTCACTTTTTTCTGCTTCGTCTTTCCACTTCGAATCGATTAACATCTCTCCCGGCCATGTATAAGCCATGATGCCGCCATCCGCCGTGATGTCCTCACCTGTGACATATGAGCTGTCGTCAGAAGCAAGGAAGAGGGCGACCGTTGCCATCTCGCGTGGTTTACCGAGTCGACCGAGTGGTGTGATCCAGGCGTTCGCATCTCGGAACTGTTTGCCTTGTTCTTTTTCTTTTTCACCGACGAGTGTATCGATGAGTGGTGTTTCAATCGTTCCTGGCGATAACGAATTGACACGAATACCATGACGCGCGTAATCGATTGCCATCGCGCGAGTGAAGTTCGCGATCCCGCCTTTCGCCGCGTTATAACCAGACCGGTTCAAGTCAGCTGCGCGACCCGACATCGATGACGTGTTGATGATCGAACCACCGTTATCCAGCATGAGTGGAATCAAGAATTTACTGACGAGGAATGTACCGCGTAAATCGACAGCGATGATCCGGTCGAAGAGATCGATTGGATACTCGTGGACTTTCCCACCTTGTTCATCGATTCCGGCATTGTTGAAGAGGACGTCGACCGTACCGTATGTCTCTTTGACATGCTTCGCAAGTTGCTCAACACTCTCGACGTCTGAGACGTCGACATGGACGGCTTCCGCTTTCCCGCCTTGTTGTGTAATCTGTTCTACTGTTTGTTTTGCTTTTTCAAGTGAGACATCGGCACAAACGACCGTTGCTCCTTGTTCTGCGAATACAAGCGCAGTCGCTTGTCCAATCCCTGTTGCCGAGCCGGTAATGACAGCTATTTTTTGATCCAGTCTACCCATTGCTAAATCCCTCCTAAGTCGTATCGTTCACCTTATGAAACATTCCCGGAGAAATGGAGATTAAACCCATCGATGCGTCTAGTAATAGAAGATAAGGGGTACATCTACAACAGCATAATCGCTGTAAAAAGGGAGATGAGAACGCTGACATCCGATCAATGGCAACTTGCTAAAAAATTATTACAGGAAGCTGTCGAGTATCAAATGACGCTCGAGAAAAGTGCGTTCGCAGATCAACTGATTGATCAAACGACACCTGTCCTTTGGTTTGGTGATGCGACGCGTAGCAGTTGGGTGACGATCGCGACGAACCCATCCCGAACGCAGTTTTTAGACCGGACGGGCGCATTACGATTCGACGAGACCGGTCCGCTCTTTATTCGTCCGAAGTCGATGTCATGGGAGGATTATCTGCAGGAGGAGACGCTGACAGATTCAATCCGGCGCTTCAATCGTTACTTTAAACAACCAAATGTGTACCGGACCTGGTTCGGTCGACCAGGTGGGGGTAAGCTCGAAGGATTCTTGAACGGACTCGGTGCGTCGTTTTACGAAAAGACGTTTGATCCAGTCATTCACTTGGATTTTTTTCCGTTTCCGACGCACCACTACATGGGAGCGATCAAAGAACGCAGCGTGTTGGAAGATAGTCCGTTCGGTCAGACATTTTTGTTACGCCTGCTTGAACTGTTTTCGATAAAAGGAATCATCCTGCTCGGTAAGGAGCACACGGGACGATTTGCGAAGCTCGAACCAGATATCGATTGGACAACCTATCGACCAACGGATTATCCAGACGCGATTTTTCAAGTTGGCTTCTCGTCACGATTTCAGGTACCCGTCGTCGGACTCCACTTCAAACCGAGTGAGCAGTTCATCGGTCTCGGTAATCGAAAGGATGAAAACGGCGTTAGCCATGGCACCTACGGGTCAGCAGAACACTTACGTCAAATCGGAAAAATCGTCCGTGAAAAAGTCGTAAAAAATAGCGGGAAAGAAGATTGACAGATATTTAGAACTCCCTAATAATAGGAGATGAATTAGCACTCTATACGAATGAGTGCTAAAAAAGAGGAGGCAGAATGAGCATGGAAACGAAACAATTTAAGGCGGAATCAAAACGATTGCTGGAGATGATGATTCATTCCATCTATACGCATAAGGAGATTTTCCTGCGCGAATTGATCTCGAATGCAAGTGACGCCATGGATAAGATGTACTACAAAGCATTGACGGACGAGACGATTTCGTTCGAAAAGGAACACTACAAAATTACGATCGAACCAAATAAAGAAGCGCGTCAACTCATTATTCGTGATACGGGAATCGGAATGACGAAGGAAGAACTAGAAGAGAATCTCGGTACGATCGCAAAAAGTGGATCGCTTGCCTTCAAGGCAGAGAATGAAGCACAAGATGGTCATGATATCATCGGACAATTCGGTGTCGGATTCTATTCTGCCTTCATGGTCGCAGACGTCGTCACTGTCGTTACGAAACCGTTCGGCAGTGCAGTCGCTTATAAATGGGAATCGCGTGGTGTCGAAGGTTATACGATCGAGGAAGTCGACAAGGAAACCGTCGGAACGGAGATTACACTCCACATCAAGGCGAACGAGGAAGAAGAATCGTATGACGAATACCTCGAGACGTATCGTTTGCGCAGTATCATCAAAAAATACTCAGATTTCATTCGTTATCCGATCGAGATGAAGGAACTCGAACGTCAGCCGATCGAAGGCAGTGACGAGACGGAAGAGGTCGAAGTCGTCAAGACGATCAACAGCATGGTGCCGATCTGGCGGAAGAACAAACGGGAATTGACAGACGAGGACTATACGAACTTCTACCAAGAGAAGCGTTATGGTTTCGACACACCAGCGAAACACATTCATATCAGTGTCGACGGCGCTGTTCGTTATCAATCGATCTTATTCATTCCAGAGCAGGCACCGTACGATTATTATTCGAAGGAATTTGAAAAGGGTCTTGAACTCTATGCCAACGGTGTCTTGATCATGGAAAAATGCAGCGACTTGTTGCCGGATCACTTCAGTTTCGTCAAAGGGATGGTTGACTCGGAAGACTTATCGCTCAACATCTCGCGCGAGTTACTGCAACACGATCGTCAATTGAAATTGATCGCGAAAAATATCCAAAGTAAGATCAAGACACAACTCGAAGCCCTCCTGCGCGAGGATCGCACGAAGTACGAAACATTCTATCAAGCGTTCGGACGCCAGCTGAAGTTCGGTATGTATAATGATTATGGCATGCATAAAGAACAGGTGCAGGATCTGGTCCTCTTCTACTCGGCGAAGGAAAAGAAGTTGATCACACTCGCAGAATACGTCGCAGCGATGCCGGAAGATCAGGCACATATTTACTACGCCGCTGGTGAGAGTACGAATCGTCTGGATAAATTACCACAATCCGAGCTCGTCCGTGATAAAGGGTATGATATCTTGTACTTCACGGAAGAGATCGATGAGTTCGCGATCCAGATGCTCGTGACGTACAACGAGAAGACGTTCAAGTCGGTCACGAGTAGCGATTTAGGGATTGAAGCGGAGGAAGCGGAGACGACGGACGCACAAGCAGAGATGTTCCAAGCCATGCAGGAAGTGCTAAGTGGGCAAGTCAAGGAAGTCAAAGCCTCAACACGTCTAAAATCGCATCCTGTCTGCTTTGCGACGGACGGCGCTGTCTCGATCGAGATGGAGAAAATTCTGAAGGCGATGCCGAATAATGAAGGGGTAGAAGCGGTCAAGATTCTTGAATTGAATCCGTCACACGCAGTGTTCGAGTCTCTTGAAACGGCGTATCAAAACGATCGTTCAAAATTCGAGCGCTATACCAAACTAATGTATCAACAAGCATTACTTGTCGAAGGACTTCCACTCGAGGATCCAGTAGCGTTCGCGAATGATGTGTGTTTATTGATGGTGTGAAACGAATAGATATAAAAAAGGCATTGGATGCGCGCATCCAATGCCTTTTTTCGTAAAGAATTACATTAATCCGTCTGTAAATCCGAAGCGGTTTCTCCTTTTTTCGAGAGAACGTTCAAGACGACGACGAAGAGTACGAATGTGACAAGAGCTCCGATGAAACCGAAGACCGAAGACTCCGTGAAACCGATGACTAAATAACCGACTGCCGCAGTGACGGCACCGACTAACGCATACGGTAACTGTGTCGTGACGTGATCGATATGATGGGATCCAGCCCCTGTCGAACTGAGGATCGTCGTATCGGAAATCGGTGAACAATGGTCACCGAAGACAGATCCAGCAAGAACAGCAGCAAGCGTCGGTAACAAGAGTGAAGCATCGACAGCCATGACGAGATCCGCACCGATGGGCAACATGATCCCGAATGTGCCCCAACTTGTTCCTGTCGAGAATGCCATCAAGCCGGCAATCAAGAATAATAAGAACGGCAAGTACGAAGCAGAAATCGAGTTGCTGATGAAGCTTGCGAGATAATCGCCTGTTTTCATATCACCGATAACAGCAATGATCGTCCAAGCAAATAACAGAATCACGACTGCTGGCCACATCGAACGCATACCAGCAACGATGCTTGCACGGTAATCGCGGCCCGGAATTTTCCGTCCGATCAGCATCAGGAAAGCAACGATTAAACTGATGACGACACCTGCGACGAGTGAACGTGTGACGTCTGTTGCCTCAAATGCTCCAATTAAAGTAAACGGGCGATTGTCGGCTGCAAGTGCCTGAGCACCTGTTCCGAGCAACGCACTGATCGTAGCAATGACGAGAACGACGATTGGAACGACGAGATCCCGTACTTTTCCGTTCGTCTGTTCGTTGACCTCTTTTGCCATCCCCATCGGTGTTCCTTTTGACGCATCAAAAAGTTCACCTTTCGCGGCACGGTGTTCATGTTGTTTCATCGGTCCGACAGAGACGCCAGAGTAAGCGATGTAAAGTGTTAAAAGTAACGCAAAAATCGCATAGAAGTTCATTGGAACGATCATCATGAAGGCGCTAAACGCTGAGTAATCCGTAATCGAGTGCGTCGTTAAGATACCGGCGATGATGGAGATGATGAATGCACCCCAACTCGAAAGCGGACTGATGACACAAACAGGTGCAGCCGTTGAGTCAATCAGATAGGCAAGCTTTGCTCGTGAGACACCGCGGCGATCCGTTAACGGACGACTGACGTTGCCGACAGCGAGACTGTTGAAGTAATCATCGATGAAAATCAAGATACCGAGTCCGAAGGCGACTAAGCGTGCACCACGCGCTGTCTTGACGTGAGTAGAAGCCCATTCACCGAAGGCACGAGCGCCACCTGATGTCTGAATGAGCGTGGAAAGGACGCCGAGCAATAACAAGAAGACAAGCAATAAGACGTTCCACTCGTTCAAGGCACCGTCTGCCCAAAAGAGACTGAAGATGTTCTTGCCGAGATAGGTTACCGTATCGATCGGGTTAAAACGGTGGAGTAACAGGGCACCGACGAGAATGCCGACACCTAACGAAAGAACGACCTTTCGGGTAAAGATGGCTAATAAGATAGCTAGTAAAGCAGGTACAAGGGCAATAATGGAATCTGAATAGTTGACCATGAAAAATATCCTCCTCTTTAATAAATAGCTTAAAGATGAGACCCCGCGGCACAAAAAAAGCAAGGGCACCGGCAACAAAGCCGACACCCTCGCTGGATGCGTCTTTCTTAGCCGAATTGGAGCGCTCCATACAATTGTTATGTATGGCAATCGATCGGGTGTTTCCCGAATCGACCAACGACGATATGCTCGACACATACTGTCATTTCGGCGATGTCACCTTTCCTGTAGTCGTCTTCGTTGTCATCCTCGGACCAAGTACTGATTGAAATCGCGCCTCTACCTCATCGATAGAATAGTCATATTCTGTTCTTATGGACACTTTATCATGTATTTCAGAAGCGATTCAACCATATATTCTGATAATTTAAGATAAAGTTGTTTATTCAGCAAAATGTTGAATGAGCTGTTTCATCAAATAGGCTTGGTTTTCCTCGAATTGTTTTTTTCGATGACCGTTCGCGCCAGATGGGTGGGGGAATCCGGAAAGAAGCTGATGCTGTTCGATTCGTCCATCATGAATCAATCCACGGACTTGCGTCTCGACGACCCGACCGAGTGGAATTAATAACGCTGTTTTTTGTAACTGATTGATCTCAGCGACGAAGTGTTCTTCCGCGTAGTGCCTCAATAAAGGGCTACGATTGATCTTCGGTTGATGACCCGAGTAATTTTTTTCGCGATAAAAGACGGGTTGCTTTAACAGTGACGTCGGATGTAACAATTCCTGGTGTTGATGAAATAAGCTAGCCGTCGTCTCGATTCCGAGCAATGCTGGAAGTTCAAGTGTATCGAGCATCTGGACGAGATTACGTCGCATCGTTCCGGCAAAGCTTGCTGTATATTTGACGAGGCGTTCCGTCTCTTCTAATGAAACACCATGGTGAAGGGCATCTGTCGCTTCTTCGAAAGCGATTCGCATCTGTTCAAAACCTGGTGTGATCCCGATGATGACGACTTTTGCTTCAGTATTGACGTATTCGCCAATCGGAGAGTAATAGACGGTCAGCTCGTTCTCCTGTTGCAATAAAAAATCGTCCGTCCATAATTCATCACGTCGTAACGTACGATCGTCAGGTAAGCTACGAATGGCTTGTTCAAATATAGTTAATGAATTCATGAAGGACCCTCTCTCTCTGTAATGGCACTATGATAACAAATAATACCATTTGTGACAATTCGACCCTTTCACTATTTGTATATAGGTATATAAAAAAGGACTCGATACGAGTCCTTTTCGTGCATCATGCGCGTTCTTTGACCGAAGCGACTTCATATGTCAGAATCTCGCTGCCGAGCATTGGCGATTCTCCTGCCTCACTACTCGCAGGTCGACTATGTGACGCTTTGAAATCGTCACTTTCCCGCCACGCTTGAAAACTCTTCATATCTTCCCAGTACATGTTGACGTTCATTTCATCGTGTTCTTCGATGTTTTGCGTCAATAAGACCTCAACACGGATGAATCCGTCCATCGTATCAAGTCCACTTGGACGCGTAAAACGAGGAGCGAGAGCTGCAGCCATCCCCTTTTTGACTTTAATCCGGTTCGTAACGACGATCATCATAAAATCCCCTTTCAAAAAACGAGTAACGTACTTCTTCAGTATAGTACGATGAGGGAAAGAATGCCGGAAAGAAGGAACAAAAGAGATGAATGAACAGGAATATGATCAACGATTACGAATTGAGACCATTGAGATGCAACACCTTTATGGTGTGTTTAGTCACTACAATCGCTATGAACCGACGCCTTATGCGGCACTCGGCGAATTATGCGAAACCTATCCGTTTCAAAAAGAGGATACTGTCATCGATTTCGGGTGTGGGAAAGGGCGTTTAAACTTTTACTTACATGACCGATTCGACTGTTCCGTCATCGGAATCGAGATGAATGGACAATTTTACGAGGACGCACTTCGGAATATGGCGAAATACCAAAGTCGAAGGAAGCGGCGTTCCGGAAGTTTGCGATTCGAACAGACGTATGCCGAGCAGTATACCATTCCGGATGAGGCGAATAAGTTTTATTTCTTTAATCCATTCTCTTCACAAATTTTCATGAAAGTGATCGATCACATTTTAAGTTCGGTCGAACGTTCCCCGCGTTCGGTTGATCTCATCTTGTATTACCCGACCGATGAATACCGGGAGTACCTGGAGCGCCATACCGTATTCGAGCAAATCGATGAGATTCGATTACGAGACCTCTATGAAAAAAATCATGACGAGCGGTTCGTCATCTATCGCTTTGATCCGAACAAACTGCTTCAAAACGGGTATGAATACAGTGAGGAAAGAAATAAAAAATAGGGAGGTCGGATGATGATCCGTTTGGAGCATGTGACGAAGGAATTTGCGCCGGGGCGTGGAATATTCGATGTCAGTTTTACAGTTGATCCGGGTACGATATTCGGTTTCATCGGACCAAACGGATCTGGAAAATCAACGACACTCCGACATTTGATGGGACTAATGGTTGCGGACGATGGAAGGGCGACGATCGGTGGCTTTGATTGCTGGAAGCAAAGTAAAGAGGTGAAGCAGTTGGTCGGTTATTTGCCGGGGGAGATTAGTTTACCTGGAGACATGACGGGAGCAGACATGCTGGATTTGATGCAACGACTACACGGTAGCAATCCGGCACGGCGACAACTGTTGTTGAAACGATTTCCTTTTGAGACGAAGACGAAAATCCGCAAGATGTCAAAAGGGATGAAACAAAAACTGGCACTTGTCGGTTGCTTCATGAAAGATGCACCGGTCTATCTACTTGATGAGCCAACCAGTGGACTTGATCCTTTGATGCAAGAGCGTTTTTTAGAGTGGATCGAACAGGAGAAGCATGCTGGAAAAGCGATTCTGATGAGTTCACACCACTTTCCGGAGATGGAAAAATCGTGCGATCGAGCGGCTTTAATCAAAGCAGGGCGCATCATCGTCGAATCGGATATTCATGAGTTGGTTCGATCGAGTCGAAAGACGTATACGATCGTCTTCCGAACGGAGGTGGAAGCAGCACAGTTCGCGATGCAAGTCGGTGTTGAACCGAAGCGGCTGGAAGTCAGTTTTCAAACGGATGAGACGCTGAGCTTGAATCAGGCGATCGCTTATTTAACCCAGTACGATGTACGGCTGATTCGTCCGTCAGCAGATGATTTAGAACAGGTCTTCTTGCATTATTATGGAGAGGAGGAATCGTCGTGATATTGTTGATCCGCTCTTTATTCAAGCAGGTCAGAAAGCCCGTGCTTGCTTATGCGATTGGAACGAGTCTCTACTTATTGATGCTTGCGTTGCTTTATCCATCGATGATGAAGACTGGTTTACTAGAAACAAAACTAGAAGCGTTACCTCCAGAAGTCTTAAAAGCATTTCAATACGATAAGGTGACGGGATTCGATAATGTACTGGATCTGCTCGGAGGGAACTATTATGGATTGATCTTTCAAGTCATTGCGAGTCTATTCTTGCTCTCATTAGCAGCGCGCCTCGTTGCGCGACCGATCGACAACGGAGAGCTGATCGTCTATCTCGCAGCCCCGATCACCCGGAATGCGTATACGTTTGCTGTCGCGATCGTCATGGGTATCGCAAGTATGGTTCTCGTAGGACTGAATGGACTTGTCTTGATGGTATCCGACTGGTGGATGACAGATATTTCGATCAATGACGTCATCTTATGGCGGATTCAGCTCAATGCGCTATTGTTACTCTTGGCGATCGGCGCCTTTACGTTATTCGTTGCGACGTTATTTGACGAAGAACGTCGTGCTTTTTCGCTTGCCGGTAGTGTGCTGGTTCTATCGATCGTCTTGACGATTCTGTCGGAGCTAAGTGACAAGACGGAGTGGCTCCGTTATCTATCCGTCTTCTCCTTATTCAATACGACGCAATTACTAGAAGGAACGAATCATTTTCTTCTTCATTCCATTCTTTTACTTGTCCTCTGTCTCGTGTTCTTGACTGGAGCAGTCGTTCAATTCGGACGTCGGAGTCTGTCGATTTGATCGAAAGTGGCGCAAAAACTTTACAGAAAGTGAACATTTAGGATTTGAACGTTGCGTCACGCGCTGATTTTTACTAAGATAAAGGAATGTTGTAGTTCTGGAAAAAGAAATGAGGTCTTTCGAAATGAATAAACCATCCATTTATGGATTAACGCTTGAGCAGATGACAGAATGGTTATCGAATCAAGGGCACAAACCATTCCGTGCCAAACAAGTATGGGATTGGCTCTACCGTAAACGTGTCACGACTTTCGCGGAAATGACGAATGTCAACAAGGATTGCCTTGAGTTGTTAGATCAGAGTTTTACGATTGACTCGATGACAGAAGCGGTCAAGCAAGAATCAGCAGACGGAACAATCAAGTTCCTTTTCAAATTATATGATGGCAACTTGATTGAAACGGTTCTGATGCGTCATAAGTACGGTCTTTCTGTCTGTGTTACGACACAGGTCGGCTGTAACATCGGCTGTAGCTTCTGTGCAAGTGGTCTGATCAAGAAGAGCCGCGACTTGTCAGCAGGCGAAATCGTTGAGCAAATCATGAACGTCCAACATCACCTCGATGCAGTCGGTAACGAAGAACGTGTCAGCCACGTCGTCGTCATGGGTATCGGTGAACCGTTCGATAACTTCGACAACATGGTTGACTTCTTGAACGTCATCAAGGACCACAATGGTCTTGCGATCGGTGCACGTCACATCACGGTTTCAACAAGTGGTTTGGCAGACAAGATCTACAAGTTCGCTGACTTGAAACTCCAAGTCAACTTAGCCATCTCGCTTCACGCACCAAACAATGAATTGCGTACGCAAATCATGAAAATCAACCGGGCGATCCCGCTTGAGAAATTGATGCCAGCGATCGATTATTACGTTCAAACGACGAACCGTAAAATCACGATCGAGTACATCTTGCTTCGTGGCGTCAACGACCAAAAAGAACACGCAGTCGAACTAGCAAAACTGTTCGAAGACAAACGTCACCTGACGTATGTCAACTTGATTCCGTACAATCCAGTCGATGAGCACGGTCAATATCAGCGCAGTACGTCTGAAGATATCACGACGTTCTACGATACGTTGAAAAAGAACGGCTTGAACTGTGGTGTTCGTCTCGAGCACGGAACAGACATCGATGCGGCATGTGGTCAATTACGTAGTAAGCAAATCAAAAAAGATAAAGTAGCATCCAAATAATTCGTTGGGCTTCTCATCGTTTCGGTGGGAAGCTTTTTTTACGATAAGAAATGAGGACATTCTATGACACGTACACGATTCAATGATTTTAACTTAAGCACACCGATTCTCGATTCGATCGAGCAACTCGGTTACACGACACCAACCGAAGTCCAACAATCGGTCATCCCCGTCGTATTATCCGGAAAAGACGTCATCGTCAAATCACGGACGGGGAGCGGAAAGACGGCATCGTTTGCGATCCCACTGTGTGAACTCGTCGAGTGGGAAGAAAACAAACCACAAGTCTTAGTCTTGACGCCAACACGTGAGCTGGCCTTGCAGGTCAAAGAAGACATCATGAACATCGGACGCTATAAGCGGATCAAATCGACGGCCGTCTTCGGCAAGCAACCGTTCCGTGGACAAGTCACGGAACTCAAACAAAAGACACACGTCGTCGTCGGTACACCGGGACGTGTACGCGATCATATCGAGCGGGGCACGCTATCGCTTGAGAAAATCCGTTACGTCGTCTTGGATGAAGCCGATGAAATGCTGAATATGGGCTTCCTCGATCAAGTCGACGCTATCTTGTCCGAGTTACCAAAAGATCGGATGACACTCTTATTCTCTGCGACCTTCCCAGAAGACATCGAACAGTTGAGTGATCGTTACATGGAGGCACCAAAACGAATCGAAGCGGGCGAGACCGTCGTCTCAACGATTACGCATAGTTATATTCCGGTGACGGACAAGACGAAGTTCGCCATTTTAAAAGATGTCCTCGTCGCTGAAAACCCGGATCGTTGCATGATCTTCTGTCGGACGAAAGAACACGTTGATTTCGTCGCGAATGGTCTACGCGCCCATGACTATCCAGTTGAAGCAATTCACGGTGGGATGGAACAAGACGATCGACTCGATGCGATGAAAGCCTTCCGTGCCGGGAAGTTCCGAATTCTTGTCGCAACAGATGTCGCAGCACGCGGCATCGATATCGAGAACATCACGCACGTCATCCAGTATGATCTCCCTGTCGAACGAGAAAGCTACGTTCACCGGACCGGTCGGACGGGGCGGGCAGGAGCAGCCGGACAAGCAATCAGTCTCGTCACACCGGCAGACGAACGTCGCCTAAAGGAAATCGAGCAGTATCACGGGAAACTGACACGTCGCCAAGCACCAACGGAAAAGGACTTGATGCGAACAGCGGATGCATTCGAAGAGAAAATGGCGACGGAAGATACGCGTTCTTCGAAAACGGAACAGCTTGATGCGGACATCATGAAATTGTTCTTTAACGGTGGGAAGAAGAAAAAACTCCGTGCCGTCGACTTCGTTGGAACGATTGCGAAGATTGAAGGCGTCACAGCAGACGACATCGGCATCATCTCGATTCAGGATACGTTGACGTATGTCGATATCCTCAACGGGAAAGGTCCGCTTGTCCTCCGGGCGATGAAGACGACGAAGGTCAAAGGGAAACAATTGAAAGTGTACGAAGCATTCAAGAAATAAGACAAGCCGGTCATTCTCCGCTTAAGCGAAGAGGGACCGGCTGTTTTGCGTCAAGGCATGTCCAAGATGGAGTCCGCTAGCAGCTGCTTGGGCAAGCGAGTGTGTGGCACCGGAACAATCCCCGATCGCATAGACACCGGGACATGTCGTCTCAAACGTCTCTGACGTCTCAAGCATCGGTGCGTAAAACTTGCCATCTAATCCGTAAAGCAACGTATCTCCCGGAAGTTCCACTTCAAGGAGTTGCTCAAGGCGCTCTAAAAACCCTTCTAAGACGAGCAGGTCTTCTGTAGGCACTTCTGCATGCAAATTACCGGGGGACGCGGTTAGGGAAGGGACAATGGTGTTACGACTCAGTTGATCGTTTGCCGTCGCTCGCGATGCTCGGAAATCACTGAGTCGCTGAACGAGGATGCGATCACCACCTTGGTTGATTCCGCCAATGATGCGTGCGGCATACGCATTCGCTTTCGCTAGCGTCGAAAAATAACGCGGGAGAAATAGTGTAAAGTTCAGATTCGTCGAGCCGTCTGCCGTCTCGTGGACGTTTTGTCCGTCCGGCATGACGAGTCCTTCTTGATATTTGCGGATGATCCGTCCGCGCGGATTCATGCAATAGGTGACGGCTTGACCGTAAGGCGAGTCGTAACCGAGCTTCGTCTCGAACGTCTCCTGTAACAATGTCCGAAATAGCGCCTCATCCGTCTCGATTCGCACCCCGAGATCAAGTCGAGTCCGCTGTGGGGTGACACCAAGCGTCGCTAACTTTTGCAACGTAAAGTCTGCACCTGAACGACCTGTCGCGAACACGATCCGTTGACTGACGAAGATCTCGTCCGCTGTTTTGATCGTAAACGGCTCTGATTTCGTGATCTGCTCGATTGTCGTTTCGAACCGGGCACCGAGACGTGGTAATAAGGCGTCCTCAAACGCCGTGAAGACAGCAGCTGTCCGTACTGTGCCTAAATGACGGACGGTCGTCTCGACCGAATGTAGACCGGCGCGACGGGCACGAGACGCTACAGTAGAGGAATGCGTCGAGTAGGTCTCAACTGTACCTCCACCATATGTACATAAAAGATCATCGACTTCTTGGAACAGTCGTCGTGTCGTCTCTTCACCGATTTTTGAGACGAGTTCCCCGCCGAATCCTGTCGCATAATTGAACTTTCCTTCTGATTTGCCAAGCCCTGCGAATCCAAGATACGCATCTTCTGTCGTTCGTTCACGGATTGGTTTTCCGGCATCGAGCAGTAAGACGCGTTGCCCGTCTTCAACAAGCTGATGGGCGAGGAAAATTCCTGCCACACCGGCTCCGATAATCGTCACATCATACATTACTGACGCCTCCTTTTCTTTGAGTATATAAAAAAGCCGGATTCCTATGAAAGGAATCCGGACTGAGTGAGATCGCTTATTTCCACTCTGCGATGTCAGCGATTGGTAGACGAACCGATGGGTATCCTGCGTCCACGGCTTTACCGATTGAAAGCAACATGACTGGGAGGTAACGCTCTTTTTCAAGACCGAATGCTTCTGCGATTTGGTCTTTTTCGTAACCACCGATTGGGTTTGTATCGTAACCGTGTGCACGAGCGACGAGCATCAATTGCATTGAAACGAGACCTGAGTCGATCAAGATGCTATCACGTAATGTTTCAACGTCTTCTGGACGGTAGAAACCTTTGATGGCTGGTACTTGGCGATCACGTACTTCTTGTGGCATAAGACCTTTTTCAACAGCCATGTCGTAGATTGTCTCGATGCTGTCGACCGCGTTCATGTCACCGAAGACAGCGATGACAGCAGAAGATGTCTCGACTTGAACTTGGTTGAATTTTGCGAGTGGTGCGAGTGTCGCTTTACCTTCTTCGCTATCGATGACGAGGAAACGCCATGGTTGCATGTTAACTGAAGATGGAGCAAGTGTTGCTTCTTCAAGGATTTGTGTCATTTCTTCTTTTGAAATTTTTACGTTCGTGTCGTAGTTACGAATCGAGCGGCGTCCTTTGACGATTTCCATGAAGTCCGTTGTTGTTTGAGTAGTCATAATTATTCAATCTCCCTTGTGTGTGTTTTCTTTTTTTATAGTGTAAAAAAAACTTATTTCCAGTCTGCGATGTCGTTGATTGGTAGGCGAACTGATGGATATCCAGCGTCCACCGCTTTACCGATCGATAGCAACATGACCGGTACATAACGATCTTTTTCAAGACCGAATGCTTCCGCGATTTGATCTTTCTCGTAACCACCGATTGGGTTTGTATCATAACCGTGTGCACGAGCGACGAGCATCAATTGCATCGAGACGAGACCCGAGTCAATCAAGATGCTGTCTTTCAAGTCGTTTGCTGATACGCTGCTGTACATCCCTTGGATCGCTGGTACTTGGCGATCGCGTACTTCTTGTGGCATGAGCCCTTTTGCGACAGCTGTATCGTAGATGTTCTCGAGTTGATCAACAGCGTTCATGTCACCGAAGACGGCGATGACAGCAGAAGACGTTTCGACTTGGACTTGGTTGAATTTCGCGAGTGGTGCAAGTGTCGCTTTGCCTTCTTCGCTATCGATGACGAGGAAACGCCATGGTTGCATGTTGACAGAAGAAGGTGCGAGTGTTGCTTCTTCAAGAATTTGTGTCATTTCTTCTTTTGAGATCTTCACGTCTGTATCGTAGTTACGAATCGAACGGCGTCCTTTGACGATTTCCATGAAGTCTGTTTGAGTTTGCGTTGCCATATTAAAGCGACTCCTCTTTTAATTTAGGTAATGTTTCGGCGTTCGCTTCGATGCGTTGAATCATCTCAGCTAACGTCCGTTGTTCTTCAGCAGAGAATCCTTCGAGTAAGTTCTCGAGGAACTCCTCTTTTTGTTCGCGTAATCGTGCAATGCGCGTCGCCCCTTGTTCCGTTAAGGAAACAAGAATCACCCGATTGTCAGCGGCTGAACGCTCGCGAGCAATCATCCCTGTCGATTCCAGGTGTTTGAGGTGACGGGTCACCGCCGCGTGATCGACATTGACGCGTTTTTGCAATTCTTTTTGACTGATCGTTTGATCGACTTGTAGTTGAGCAAGTAGGTCCATTCGCGTCTGACTGAAACCATCCGTACAGAGATCGAATTTTTGAGCAATCGTCTTATTGACGGAGACGAGTGCATAGATCAAACGTCCTTTTTCGGTGCAGGAAATACTCAATCCATCACATCCTTCCCTTCGTTCGAAGAAACCTTTGACGTATCAAAGATTGATATGTAAACGAATATAACGTGTTTATTTTGATGACGCAACTTATCTGCTTCTGACATAAAAAAAGATATCATTCACGCGGAATGATATCGAGTCAGGCGACTTAGCTAATTTGGCGTTCAGACGCTGGAAGTCCTTTTGCATCAATTGCTGCAATGATCCGGCGGAAATAGAACAACCAAAATTGCAGGAACGGTCCGATCAGGAAAATCGAGAGGATCGTACCGAAGAAAACAGGTCCTCCAAGCAACCAACCGATGCCGCATGCCGTGACTTCCATGATCGTCCGCATCAGACGAATTGACGTTCCGAAGCGCTCTGCAAGTGTCAGCGTCAACCCATCACGTGGACCGGCCCCGTATCCAATAGCGACATACAGACCAGCGCCCATCCCAATGATGAAGATACCGAAAATCAGCCAGAGCGTATTCAACCAGATCGACTCAAAAGAAGGTAAGAGATGAGAACCAAGAACAAGATTCATGAAGACACCGACGAAAATCGCGTTGACGAGCGTTCCGATTTGCGGTGTGACGCGGTCTAACGCGTACTTCACGAAAACGAGTAATAGACCGACAAGCAAGATGATCGTTCCGACGGATAGCGGCGTCTTCTTTTGGAGACCAAGATGTAATACATCCCACGTCGAGACACCGAGTTCAGCCGTGATCATCATCGATGAGCCGAGAGCGAGTAAAAATAAACCGAGTAGGAAGAGTCCCCACTTTAACGTAGCGCGTAATAACCAGGAAGCACGATGACGCGTCATGTCTAACACCTCATTTCTTAAAAATAATTGATTCGTTAACTGTATCATGAGGAAAGTAGAAGAAGAAAGACGAAATTTTCCGTTTTTTCCATCTTAAGAAGGAGGGGAAGGTCGAAAGAGAAACGTATACTGAAGAAAAAAGGAGATGACAGGATGAAAGCGATCCGGCACCTGATTCGTTTTACATACATAGAAGCCGTCTGTTGCGTCTTTCCCGTCATGATTTTCGCAGCGCTTGCTCTTTCACGTTATCTTCCTGCTGAACCGATCGCGCGATACGATCTCCTGTTGCTATGGTGTCTTCTCGTCCAAATCGTCTTACTTGTCACGCGTTATGAAACGCTGGAAGAGTTCAAACTGATCTTACTCTTTCACGTGATTGGTCTAGCACTTGAACTGTTCAAAGTGAACGTTGGGTCTTGGAGTTATCCGGAACAGGCTCTAACGAAAGTGGCTGGTGTTCCCTTGTATGCAGGATTCATGTATGCAAGTGTCGCAAGTTATGTCTGTCAAGCGTTCCGAAGATTTCATTTACGCTTCACAGCATTTCCACCGCCTTGGCTTGCGATCAGCGTAGGCAGTCTCGTCTATCTCAACTTCTTCACCCACCATTGGATCTTCGATGCACGCTGGCTATTGATGGTCCTCGTCGTCCTTGTCTTCTATAAGTCATGGGTTCATTTTACGATCGAGCAGACGATCTACCGGATGCCGCTCGTCCTATCCTTTTTACTGATTGCCTTTTTCATTTGGATCGCGGAGAACATCGTGACGTTCTTTAAAGGCTGGGTCTATCCGCATCAGGAAGGAGGCTGGGCAGTCGTTGATCTTGGAAAATTGTCTTCTTGGTTCCTGCTTGTGATCATCACGGTTTTGATCGTCATCGTCGCGAAATACAAGCGTCAGGATCCGGCTGTGGAGATATATCAGCGTACATAGACGAAAAACATGACATTTCGTTTGCGATGAAGCGCTTCGATGTTCAACGTTCGTTCTAACATGTGGACGACAACTTGAGCGTGCTTGGCTCAACCAGCAACGAGACGGGAAATTATTGAAAAAAGAGTGAAACATTAGAAATTTTAAGCCGTAGAGTAAGGTGAGAACTTATTTTTCAAGGAGGACCTTACTCATGTCATCTCAATTAAAGAAAGCAGCGAAGGAGTCGCTCAGCGGTCGTTGGGGATTTGCAGTCCTAGCTTTTCTGCTGTTTAGTATTATTCAGGGTGTTCCTAATTTATTTGGATCGGATATCGATGAGCCGTCTAGTAGTATAGATCTCGTTGTATCATTGGTGTCGATTTTATTGATTCCAGTAGGAGTCGGTTGGACATGGATTGCCATGTCGATTGCTCGTGGCGAAGAAACGAAAGTGACGGATTTGTTTGAGCCATATGGTATGTTCCTGAAAGTGGTGGGGCTGGCCATTGTTCAGTTCATCTTTATCGCGCTCTGGACGTTACTCTTAATCATCCCTGGTATCATCAAGTCATTCTCTTACTTGTTGACGTTCTACATCCTTCGAGATGAACCATCGATCGGTATCCTCGAGGCCATCACGCGTTCACGCCAACTCATGGATGGTCACAAGATGGAAGCATTCTTACTCTTCCTATCATTCATTGGTTGGGCATTACTTGTAATCGTTACACTTGGTCTTGCTGTCCTATGGGTCGGACCATACTTCAGTGTCACGCTTGCCAAATTCTACGATCGTATTCGTGGGGAGCAAGCACCAGAGCCAACATCAGATTTCGTCGCACCATATTAATCCGGAATCCCGACACTACGTCGGGATTTTTCTTTGAAATAAATCCGATAGGAAAAGACGGTTTAATGGTTGCTTTAGTTCAATGAATTCTGTACGATGAATGCAACACATCTTATCTAGAGAAGTCGAGGGACTGGCCCGAAGACACTTCAGCAACCCCGCTATGGCGGAAGGTGCTACTTCCAGGAAGGAATACCTTCTGAAGATAAGAGCGGACAGGACAAGATACCGTCGCTCTTTTCGAACTTCGAAAAGAGCGTTTTTTTATGATAAGGGGGACGATGGAGTGGAGTATGGTTTTTGGTTACCGATTTTTGGGGGATGGTTACGTAACGTCGAGGATGAACAGATGCCAGCAACATTCGATTATGCGAAACAAGTCGCACAAACAGCTGAACGCATCGGCTTCTCGACGACGTTGATTGCGGAATTGAACTTGAACGATATCAAAGGCATCAAGGAACCGAGTCTTGAGGCATGGACAACGGCAGCGGCGATTGCTGCAACAACAGAACGCCTTGAGATCATGACAGCGGTTCGTCCCGGGTTCCATAATCCAGCGACGACGGCGAAGATGGCGGCAAACATCGATCAGTTGAGTGGAGGGCGATTTACGCTCAATGTCGTCTCAGCCTGGTGGGCAGAAGAAGCAAAACAATACAACGGTATTTTTACTGCACATGATGAGCGCTATGCCCGGACGGAAGAGTTCGTCACGGTCATGAAAGGACTATGGGCAGATGCGTCACCGTACAGCTTCTTCGGTCATCACTACACGATCGAACAGGCAGAACTCCATCCGAAACCCGTCCAGCGTCAGGGGATTAAGCTCTACGCTGGTGGAGAGAGTGAAGCCGGAAAACGGACGATCGTCGAACATTGTGATGCCTACGTCATGCATGGAGGCACTGTTGAAGAAGTAGCTCATAAAATCAATGATATGAAAGTACGCCGGGAAGCGACGGGACACGCACCGCTTGAGAGCTTCGGTCTTGCTGCCTACATCATTTGTCGGGATACGGAAGAAGAAGCGCTTCTTGAGTGGCAACGCATCACGGACGTTAAGGAAGACAGCGCCGGTTATGCCGGTTATCAAGATTTCATCAGTAAATCGCAACTCGAACAACAGGTCGAACGAAATGATTATTCCGTCTCGAACCGTGGTCTGCGACCGAACTTGATCGGAACACCAGAACAGATTGCCGAACGGATTCTAGCGTTCGAAGCCGTTGGTGTCACTTTGCTCTTGTTACAATTCTCACCACAACTTGAAGAAATGGAACGCTTTGCCCGTGACGTAATGCCACTGGTCGAAGCGAAACGAAAGGTAGGTCAACAATCATGACAAAAATTCATATTCTCCACGAAAACCAAGAATGGACGGATCATCTCATCAAACGTCTCGAAGAACTCAAGTTGCCGTACGAGCAGTGGCACTTAAATGAAGGAATCGTACCGTTAGATGAACTGCCGCCAGAAGGTGTCTTTTACAGTCGTATGAGTGCGTCTTCGCATACGCGGGGGCATCGTTACGCGCCGGAGTTGACGGAAGGGGTCCTCGCTTGGTTAGAAGAGCATGACCGGACCGTCTTTAACGGAACGCGTGCGCTTCGTCTTGAAGTCAGCAAAGTCAATCAATACACGGCGTTGCGGAAGGCTGGGATTCGTGTACCGAAGACGACGGCTGCCGTCGGACGCGATCAAATCGTACAAGCAGCAAAAGAGATCGGTGTTTCGTCATTCATCACGAAACACAACCGTGCAGGGAAAGGTCTCGGCGTCCAGTTATTCCATTCGATTGAAGCACTTGAAGCTTATCTCGACGGTCCGACATTCGACGAACCAGTCGATGGCATCACGTTGATTCAAGAGTATATTCAAGCACCAGAACCGTACATCACACGTTGTGAGTTCGTAGGTGGAAAGTTCGTCTACGCGGTTCGAGTCGATACATCAGAAGGTTTTGAGCTTTGCCCAGCGGATGCATGTGTGATCGACGACTTGTTCTGCCCAGTTGGTGAAGAAGCGCCACAAACACCGATGAAGTTCCAAATCGTTGAAGGCTTCGATGACCCGATCATCCAAAAGTATGAAGCATTCCTCCAAGCGAACCAAATCGCGGTCGCAGGCATCGAGTTCATTAAGGATGCGTCAGGTACGATCTATACGTATGACGTCAATACGAATACGAACTATAATTCGGATGCCGAGGCAGCTGCAGGACGCTACGGCATGCTCGAACTAGCGAAGTTCCTCGGTGCAGCCCTTGAAACAAGCACAGTAAAATAAGAATCTGCTCCCGCCCTGTCACCGGACGTTACAAGACCGGATGACAGGGTATTTCTATAGAAAAGGGGGCGGATCTATGATTACGTGGAGAGAAGAACGACAGCTCGATATCCCGATTGAGGAAGCATGGCACTTGTTTGATCACACGCGATTGCAGCGTTTGATTCCAAACGTCGTCCAGCACGAGGTGATTGAACGAAAACCGGGTGTCGTCGGTTCGACGTATCGTCAAACATACATGCAGGGTAATCGACTCGAAACCTATATCGTGACCGATTTAGCCTATACGAACGAGCCTGACTTCAAGCAAAATACGATTGGATTCACATTGGCTAAAATATTCAAGATCGAGATGACGTTTACGCTCAAACCACTTGGACACGATCGTTGTCTGTTGATTTATACAGGAAAAAATGAAGGAGTGAACTTCGTTGGGAAAAGTCTCTTGTCACTCGGTGGCGAACGAGAAAACGAGAAAATTGTTCAAGGCTTGTTGCAACGTGTCGAAGAAGAGGCAGCGAAACAAAAGAAGAACAATGCATGAAAAAACGTATTCCCGCACTGGGAAATCCGTTTTTTCATATCTTATCGATTCGTATACGATTTATGATCACTCGGTAAAACGGATAGGCAGTCGACACCTTGATAACGTTCTCGTTTTCTATCGCTGGATCGAGCGATTTTGGATTATCAAAATGCTTAGTTACCAACTACTATTTTTAAGTATAAATACGGTTATTAAATTTTCATTCAATCCAAAGATTATATCGTTACGATAGTAGACGCAAACGAGAAATCTGTGAATCATTTTGCATCTCATTCAGTGGTCGAAACCGAACAGCTCGTAATTCTTGTTGATTAAGCGATAGTTCAGGATCGATCCCGAGTCGAGGTCCAGGACTATCTAAGGCACGGCGAACGAGAAAACATGTCTCTGTTCCTTGATCCATTGAAATCTCGTAAAGTTTCCGTTCGACCGTGACGTGAAGATGCGTTTCTTCTAACACTTCTCGCATGATGGCTTGCTCTTTTATTTCACCATTCGCGACACCTCCGCCGGGTAACGTCCAAAATGTCCGGGAAGGGGTATGTAATTCGACCATTAGGATCTGTTGCTCTTCAATCAACGCAGCGCATACCCGATGTCGCATATCGCATTCCTCCTTCAACAGGTTCAAAAAAAAAGACCGAAACGACAGTTCCGGTCTCTTTTAAAATCATTGTGCGTATAACGCTGTTAATTGCTGTTGAATCGTATCGTTGTTCAAATACTCATCGTATGTCGTTTCTTTATCGACGATACCGTTTGGCGTCAACTCGATGATGCGGTTCGCGATCGTTTCGACGAACTGGTGGTCATGCGAGCTGAAGAGCATTGCGCCTTTATAAGCGATCAAACCATCGTTGAGTGCTGTGATCGATTCGAGATCCAAGTGGTTCGTTGGATCGTCGAGTACAAGGACGTTAGCACCACTGAGCATCGCTTTTGAAAGCATACAACGGACTTTTTCGCCCCCGGATAAGACAGATGCTTTTTTCATGACTTCTTCTCCAGAGAAGAGCATCCGACCGAGGAATCCACGGAGGAACGTATCACTCTCATCTGCCGGTGAATACTGACGGAGCCAATCGAGGATCGTCTTATCCGAGCCTTCGAAGAATTCCGAGTTATCTTTCGGCAAGTATGACTGGGAAGTCGTGACGCCCCATTTGAACGTACCGCTATCCGGTTCCATCTCACCCATAAGGATTTTGAATAGTGTCGTGATCGCGATATCGCTTTGGCTGATGAACGCGACTTTATCCGTCTTGTTCAACGAGAAGCGGACGTTATCAAGGACTTTGACGCCATCGATCGTCTTCGAGATGCCGTCGACCATCAAGAGATCATTTCCGATTTCACGTTCCGGTGTGAAGCCGACGAACGGATAACGGCGTGACGATGGACGAATGTCGTCGAGTGTGATTTTATCAAGCAATTTCTTCCGTGACGTCGCTTGTTTCGCTTTTGAGGCGTTTGAGCTGAAACGTGCGATGAAGGCTTGAAGTTCTTTAATCTTCTCTTCTTTTTTCTTGTTTTGGTCACTTGCCATACGCGAAGCAAGCTGACTTGATTCATACCAGAAATCATAGTTTCCGATATACAGTTGGATCTTACCGTAATCAAGATCCGCCATGTGCGTACAGACGTTGTTCAAGAAGTGACGGTCGTGGGAAATGACGATGACCGTGTTCTCGAATCCGATCAAGAATTCTTCAAGCCATTTGACAGCTTTCAGGTCGAGTCCGTTCGTCGGCTCATCGAGTAAGAGAATGTCTGGTTTACCGAACAACGCTTGCGCAAGCAAGACTTTAACTTTTTCAGATCCTGTCAGCTCAGCCATCGTTTTCGAGTGAAGGTCTTCCTTGATGCCGAGTCCTTGAAGAAGCATCGCTGCTTCCGACTCCGCTTCCCAACCGTTCATCTCAGCGAATTCACCTTCGAGTTCAGCAGCACGCATGCCGTCCTCGTCTGAGAAATCTTCTTTCATATAGATGGCATCTTTTTCTTTCATGACTTCATAGAGACGTTTGTGTCCCATCATGACTGTTTCGATGACTTGGAATTCTTCGTATTCATAATGGTTCTGGCGAAGGACGCCTAAGCGTTCGCCTGGTGTGATGATGACATCGCCTTGTTGTGCTTCGATGTCACCAGCGAGAATTTTCAGGAATGTCGACTTACCAGCGCCGTTCGCACCGATCAGACCGTAACAGTTACCTGGCGTGAACTTGATGTTGACGTCTTCGAATAATTTTCGGTCCGCAAAGCGAAGACCGACGTTTTGTACTGTAATCATATAGAGATGAACCCTCGTTTCTAGTAAGTGATGTGCTCATTCGAGTGTACCACAAATCGTGATCTGTCGTAGAGCAGGCAAAGTTCTTTCCATATTAGGACAGAAATTAAAAATAAGCAACCGGACATTTAAAATAATGAAACATTTTCCAGATGGATGCGTAGAAGAAAGTAAGGAATTCGCTAGAGGAGGGGTTAGATGGCCATCTTTTTCACGTTATTGTTTTTCGCCCTCATCGTTTTGCTTGGCATGGAACTCTATCGCTATATCCAAGAAAAGATTGATAAAGGAGATTCAGAATGAGAGAAATCAAACCGAAGAAAAAAATTCGTCCATCGATGATCATCGCCGGTGTACTTGTATTAGCCCTGCTGGCTACAACGCCGTTCGTCGTCGAACAAATCGAACCCGGACAAGTTGGTGTCGTTTATACCCCGTCAAGCGGTGTCAAAGATGAGACGTTATCGCAAGGCTGGCATGTCGTTTCACCGATCACACGGGTGACGGAGTATCCGATCCGTACACAGACGAAATCGCTTGATAACATGACACTTGCGACTAAAGACGGAAAGAACATCGTCGTCGACTTTACATACAGCTTCTCCGTTTCGCCGGATAAGGTGACAAAAGTCTTCAACAAGTTCGGACCAATCGAAATCGATGAGATTGCCAAAGGTTACTTGAAACAACGACTCTATGATGCATCTCGTGAGCAAATCTCGAAAGTTACCGTCCTTGAACTGTTCGGTGAAAAATCAGGAAACGTCTCGACGAGCATTCAGACGCAGTTTGCAGAAGACGTCAAGGACATCGGGTTCATCATCGAGGATGTCGCACTCGGTGCACCAAAACCAGATGAAAAGACACAGGAAGCAATCGATGCGCGTGTCAAAGCGTCGCAGGAACTCGATAAAAAGAAAACGGATCTTGAAATCGCTAAAGCAGAGGCAGAACGTCTTCGCGTAGAAGCAAAAGGAGCAGCCGATGCGCGTTTGATCGAAGCTCAAGGATTGGCAAAAGCACAAAAAGAATTACAGAAGACGTTGACGAAAGAAATGATTCAATACGAAGCCGTCAAGAAGTGGGACGGGAAATCACCACTCGTCAGTGGATCAGGGAGTATGGTTCAACTACCGATTCCTGACGGTACGACACAAGAAAAAAACTAATTGAAATATGTCTAAGATAAACCGCATAAAGACCACAACGCCAGACATGAAAAAAAGCAGATTCTCAGCGCTGAGAATCTGCTTTTTGATTAGCGCGAAGCTTGTTCAAATCCTTGAGCGATGACAATGATCACTTGTGTTGCTTTGACCATATTATCGACCGAAATGAATTCAAACTTGCCGTGGTAGTTCTCGCCACCGGTAAAGATGTTCGGTGTCGGAAGACCCATGTATGAAAGTTGTGAGCCATCCGTTCCACCACGGATCGGCTTAATGATCGGTGTGATGTCAAGCGACTCCATCGCTGCATGAGCGATATCGACGATGTGCATGTGGGGCTCGATTTTTTCACGCATGTTGTAGTACTGATCGTGTAAGTCGATTTCCACACTACCAGCACCATACTTTTTGTTCCACTCATCGACAAGGGCAGACAAGAAGTGTTTCCGTCCCTCGAAGGCTTCACGATCAAAATCACGAATGATGTAGTCGAGCGTCGTTTTTTCGACCGAACCGTCAAATGAAATCAGATGGAAGAATCCTTCAAAACCATCCGTGAATTCAGGAGACTCTTCTCCGGGAAGACGATCGTGGAACGCCATCGCATGTTTCTGCGAATTGACCATCTTATCTTTTGCTGTTCCCGGATGGACATTTGTTCCGTGGAAGACGATTTTAGCCGCCGCCGCATTAAAGCTCTCGTATTCAAGCTCACCAAGCGGACCGCCGTCGACCGTATAAGCATACGTGGCATCGAACGCTTCGACATTAAAGTGATGTGGTCCACGACCAATCTCTTCGTCAGGTGTGAAGGCAACACGAATGCGACCATGCTTAATTTCCGGATGTGAAATCAAATGATGCATGGCTGTCATGATTTCTGCGATTCCGGCTTTATTATCGGCTCCGAGTAATGTCGTCCCATCTGTCGTCATCAAGGTGTGACCGACGTAGTTGTGCAGTGCAGGAAAATCAGTTGGCGATAGAATGACGGATGGCACTTCACTTAACGTGATGGGATGTCCGTCATACGCTTCCACGAGTTGTGGACGGACATTCGTACCTGTGAAGTCTGTCGCTGTATCGAGATGAGCGAGAAAACCGATTGTTGGAATGTCTGCATCTGTATTGGCAGATAATGTCGCCATGACATAACCATTATCATCAACGGTGACTTCTTCCATGCCAATTGTCTTTAATTCTTCTACGAGCAAACGAGCTAGTGTCCATTGCCCTTCTGTCGTTGGAACAGTCATACTCTCATAGTTCGACTGTGTATCGACTTTCACGTATGTAGTTAGACGATCAATCAATTCTTGTTTCAAATCAAAAACGTCCCTTCTCGTCATAAGATATCTTCATCATAGCATGAACGACTAATGTGAGAGAATTCTGAATCATGATAGACTAATATTGAAAAAGGGGGAATTCTTCATGAGAGCATTCGTAGTCGATCAGTACGGAAAAAATGCATCACTTACAGAAAAAGACGTCACACCCGAAAAAGCGGAGAAGTACGAATTACGGGTTCAAATCGAGGGGTCAAGCATCAATCCACTTGATACGAAGATGTTTTTCGGACATGTGGCGGCGGCTTCAACGACTGGAATTCTCCAGGGTGATGTAACGGGGAAAGTGATTGAAATCGGGGAGGGGGTGACGTCTTTTTCTGTCGGCGATCGCATCGTCGCATTCGGCGGTGGACTTGGAAAACGCGCCGGTGCGTTAGCGGAAGAAATGCTTGTGCCTGAACAAATGGCAGTCTTACGACCGGAAGGGGTCTCGGCTGAGGTTGCTGGTTGTTTACCGGTGATTGGGTTGACGGCGATGGAAATTTTAAGAGAGCGAATCGCGATTACCCCAGGCATCCGTGTTTATGTAGCAGGTGGAACGGGTGGAGTAGGACATCTTACCGTGCAACTCGCGCGTCATTATGGATGCGACGTCACAGCGAGCGCCTCTTCTGACGAGAAGGCAGCTTGGCTAGAAGCGAAAGGGATTCGCGTTCATCGGTACAAGGAAGAATCAGCTGAAGCGTTATTAAACCGACTTGATCTGGACGGATTCGACGTCATCATTGATACAGTGGGTGGTGACCATTTACAAGAATCGTTCATACTCGCAAAAGAGCGGGGACGCATCATTTCGATCGCGACGCGGACGACACAAGATTTAACGATGATGCATAGTAAAGCCTTGTCCCTTGAAGCTGTGTTCGTCGCGCTTCCGTTACTGAAAGGAAAAGTAGATGAGATGAAACAACAGCAACGTCACTTATCAGAACTCGTTCATTTAGTGGAAGAGGGTGTCGTCGAGATTCGGATTGAAGAGCAGATTCCTTATGAACGCGATGCGTTAAACGATCTCTATCAACGATTTGATCAAACATCACACTTTGGTAAGGTGAGTGTATATCCAACCCATAAAAAATGATTCTCCATTCATTTTACATTTCCTGTTAAAAATATAAAAAATCCGCTACTGAAAAATTCGGTAGCGGATTTTTTAAATAACAGATCATTTACGGCGAACAAGAATGCTTTTTGGAGCGAGTTGTGGCATGGAAGGAGGAGTCGGGAAATCTTTCTGCTCCGGTTGCTCCCATACGACTTCGAATTTTTGACGCAACTTGTTGAATGCCTGCTCGACAGCTTTTTTCAATTGTGAGGCATCAAGAGCAGGACTATCTGTCGTAATCGCAAGCAGTCCTCCACGATTCGTCAGATGAATGACTTTTTGGATCCAAAGGGCGAGATCCTGTTCCGTCCGAAACTGACGCGTCCGTGTATTAACTTGTACGGGCGGATGGAATAAGACGACGTCAAAACGAGTCTTCTTATCCGCTTGTTCGATGTAGTCGAACGCATCCTGAACTATAATCTTCTGTTTTTCGGGAGTAAAACTGTTCAACATCAGATTATCTTTTGTCTTATTTCGACTACGTGTCGAGAAATCAACGCTTGTCGTTCGGGCAGCTTCACCATAAAGGGCAGCTACCGTTAACGTTCCTGTATCGGAAAAGAGGTTAAGTACGGTCTTTCGTTCGACGGAATCGAGAAGGATTCGGCGTAGTTCACGTTGGGCAATGTCAAAACCAGTCCGCATGCCAGCATCCAAGTCATACTCATACAACACACCATATTCTTGTGCGACTTCAGGAAAATCGCCTCGTTCCCCCTTCAAAAAGTCGTCGCCTTTGACCGGTTGAAGATCGACGAGGAAATCTCGTTTTTCATAAATGCTTCTATAATTCAGTAGTGATTCAAGAGCCTCAAGAATCAGTGGGCGGAATGTATAGATGCCTTCATTTTCGAATGTAATGAGGTAATGATGATCATAACAGTCGATCGTCAAACCACCAATACCATCTCCAGCACCGTTAAAGATACGGAATGCTTCTGAATACTCTTCAAAAAATTCATTTCGTTTGTCTAACGCTTTTTCAAAAAGTTGTTTGAAGAAGGCGACATCAATCGCTTCTTGCTCGTCCATTGAGAGAGTCCAACCGACACCTTTTTCCTGCTTGCCAAAATAACCGGTCGCGAGGTATTCTTTATGTTCTGTCATCAGATGAAGCAGTCCGCCTGCCTCTTTGACATGGTGCAAAGCTTCGAACATTTCCTTGCGTAACGCGGGATACCCGCTTTGAATCGATTCAATCCATTCTGGTTTGACGACAACTGGATAAAGTTCACGGGACATGTTAGTTTCCTCATTTCTACTTGTGGATAAGTGGCATAAGTATACCATAAATGGGGTTATCCACATGTGGATAACTGGATATAAATAAAACCGCTATTCTTTGCATAAGTCAAAGGAATAACGGTTTTTTGTTATGATAAGCAGAGAACTGAAAAATCTATAATGATTTGGAGTGAAACATAAAAAATGAAAAAACATGTTCAAGTCGTAGGGGCTGTCATTCGCAACGATCATAATGAAATATTGTGTGCACTTCGTAGTAGCCAAATGTCATTGCCCAACTTATGGGAGTTTCCTGGTGGAAAAATTGAGCTACATGAAACGCCTTCGCAGTCTTTAGTTCGCGAGATCAATGAAGAATTAAAATGTAACATTAAGGTCAAACAACCAATTGAAAAAACGACGTACGAGTACGATGCTATTATTGTTACACTGCATACGTTTGAAGCTGAAATCGTAACAGGAGAACCGATTGCCGTAGAACATGCAGAGCTTCGCTGGGTATCTGTTTCAGATCTTGATCAGCTTGAATGGGCTCCTGCCGATATTCCTGCAGTTGAGTACATTAAGAAAGAGTTTGCCACTCTTTAAACAGTTCAATTGATAGTGGAGAATGAAGTGACCAAGTCACACTAATCGGTTTAGAACCTGTACTTTGAAGATGCTTTAACTGGCCAAAGTATGTGAACGGTAGCGTTTTTCCTTGTTCTTTATCTGCTTTACGCATAAACAAATGAATACGAATTCCTTCGCTCTCATGGTTTTGATATAAAGTACCGGCTTTACCTGTAGCAGTTGCATTACTTTGAGACTGCCAGTGGAAACGATATTGATCTAAGAAATAATCGTTATATTTTAGTTGCTCATCAATGGCTTCATCTTTGTGTAAATTCACGAATAAAATGTAATCGTCACCAGCTTGAGCTACGCCTTCACGCCAAGAACCTTCCTGACTTGGTGAACAAAGAAGACGTTGGATAACAGAACGATTGTATGTTTGATGTAATAGAAACGCCTGGTCTTCGATCAACCAGTTAATTCGATCTGGTAGTTGATGAAATGCAAGTAGACCTGCTTGGATAAAATGCATCATATATGAACGTAATTCAGTTGATTGTTGAAGTGCTTGGACGACTGTATTTGAAAAGCGATAGCGCTCTTCTGATACAGCATCTAGCAATTGAATACGGTCATTTTTAAACGCAGTAGACCAGCGTTTAAAAAGATGATGAATAATAGGTCGCTTTGAAAAAGAGTGATTCGTCGATAAGGCGAATTCTTTGAAAACTTCTTGTTCAATATCTTGTACTGAAGCAGAAGGATGATGCAGTAAATGTTTTAAAATCAGTAAGCTGAAGGGCTCACGAATTGGGAATAGCCCTTCGAGCTGTTCAACAATTTTGCGTGTTGTGTCATCGAGCAATAAACGTAGTTCTTCATCGGTAGCATGTTTTTCAAGTTGTTTAAGACGTAATGTACTTCTCCATTGCTGAACAATACTTTCAATAGCTGGTGCGTCTTTATGCGTAACTAAATCATTTAAACTCGGAGGATTTCCGATCATACGTGTCAGCCTTTGATAACTTTCACGGAGCTGTTTGCTAGCTGAAAACTCTATTTTTTTCATTTGTTCAATAATAAATCTTTCTGTAATTGAATCTAGAATGGCTAAAGATCCTTCCGGTAAAATCGGAAAATGCTGTTTTACAGCAGTAGCAATTTTATAACGATCAATAGAATGAAACGATTGTTGACCAGACAACACAAGCGGTGCAACAAAAGCCTTTTGACTATTTCCGATAAAATCTAAAATCGTAACAAATTCTTTTGAGCTATGTTTACGTAAGCCTCTCCCCAATTGTTGAATAAAAATAGTAGGAGACTCCGTAGGACGTAAAAATAGCATGAGATTGACTTTTGGAATATCGACTCCTTCGTTAAACAAGTCAACTGTAAAAATATATTGTAGTGGATCTTGATCGTCCTCTAGTCGGCGAATGGCTTCTTCGCGTTCTTCTTCAGACTGTTTACTTGTAACAGCCATTGCTTCAATTTGATGTCGTTTAAATTCTTGCTCCATAAACTCTGCATGATTGATATTGACGCAGAATCCTAATCCAACAGCCTGATTACCACTGAATCCAAATTTACGAATCATTTCAACAATATAATCTGTTCGTGTTGAGCGTTCGAGTGCAACAACAAGATCTTGTTCTACATAAAAGCCGTTTTGTTGAGGAATAAGAGAATAATCAATCGATTCATCATCTTGAATACCAAAATAATGGAATGGTGAAAGTAAATCTTGTGCTAAGGCATCATACAGACGAACTTCGTAAGCGACATTATAGTCAACAAGCTGGAAGATATTTTGACCATCCATTCGTTCTGGTGTTGCCGTTACGCCAAGCAAAAATTTCGGCGTAAAGTAGTTAAGAATGTTTTGGTAAGAAGCAGATGAAGCGTGATGGAATTCATCAATAATGATGTAGTCAAACGTATCCTGTAAAAATTGATTAAGATGAACCTCTTTTGAAAGTGTTTGAACGGTAGCGAAGATAAATTGTGCATCTTGAATTTGTTGTGATCGTGAATATCTACCAAATGTATAACTTTCATTTGAAAAAACTTGTCTAAATGTATGCTCAGCTTGTGATAGTAATTTTCCGCGATGTGCAACAAATAACACTTTTTTAGCCTGAGCTTGACGGACATCAAATGCTGCTAAGTACGTTTTCCCCGTTCCTGTTGCCGCAATGACCATTGCTTTTGTTTCTTTTCGCTCGCGCAAACGATCCAGTTCTTCTAAAGCCGGAATCTGCATGAGGTTTGGTTCAATAACGGTGTAATCGACAGCGGGTTCGGCAATTGTATCGCGGATAGAAAATGATTTTATAGGTGGTGTTTCTTGTTGGTACTGTTCGTATTGAAGTAATAATTCTTCTGTACATATAGTCGCTTCATGGCTGTTCCAAAGCTGTTCAAACAAGCTTTTCGCTTGAGTGACTAATGTTGTGACGGGTGTAGAAGGTATACGAATATTCCATTCCATACCGTGTGTTAAAGCCGACTTTGATAAATTAGAGGAGCCAACAATAGCACTATCTAACTGATCAGGACGAGAAAATAAATATGCTTTCGGATGGAACGCATGATTTTTTTTAATCGGTTCATAAATTTTTACTTCGATATTGCTGAATTCCATCAACTGCCGGATAGCCTTCGCTTCTGTAATATTCATATAAAATGAAGTCAAAATGCGAATTGGTTTGTTTTGAGCTTCTGCTTCTTTTAAAGCTGGTACAAGCGTTTGGATTCCAGAATGTCGTGTAAAACTCACCATCCAATCAGCAGCAGATGCTGTCCATAATTCTTGATTGATATGATGCAATAACTGTTCTTGTTCGGGTTGGCCAGGAGCGATGAGTTCCCAAGCACGCAAAGAATTTTTATATTGTGTAGGTAAAGCATGAGTTGTGCTAGTAGAGAGTTCACGATGAAGTGGCGAGTCGATCGGAGGTTGATTTAAATGCAGGAGCCATTCATTGACTGTTTCAACCATTTGATCAGGTTCATCTTGTTTTTGTAAATGGTCTAAAGATTGATATAGTACTTGATTGAGGTGTGTAAGTAATTCTGTTGTGTAGTCATGTGCTGGTACAGAGACACTTGTTGTATCGGATTGTGAGTTAGTTTCAGTTGAAGAACGTAGTGTTTCATAATAAGACATGGTTATCCTCCGAATGATAGTAAATGGTATTTACAATGAGTAAATCATCAATAATATACCAATAAATAGATAAATAAAGTAAAAAATCATCATTTAACTAAAAAGTTAAGCGATGATTTTTGTTTGTTAATTTGATATTCGCTCCACAACAGCCTCAAGCGATACTTTAACATTACCAGCTAGCGCCCGCGTAATCATACACGAACCTTCCGCTTTTTCAGCAAGACGTTGTGCCTTCTCCACATCACGATCCGACAGATCAGATGGCAATAAGAGTTTCGGACGATGAATGATCGCGTCGTATGTGAAGACACCGTTCGTGACATCGACGATGCCTTCAGATTCCATCGTTAACGAGACTTTTGGAATGTGACTACGCTCAAGCATCGCGGCAAGCGTGATGATATAGCACGTAGCAGCAGCCCCGAGTAACATCTCGTCTGGATTCGTACCAACCCCTGGACCATCCATGGCGTCCGGAATTGAGATTTTTGTTTTTAGTTCACCCGTCTCGATCTGACCGACATCATTGCGATTGCCCGGCCAGTCTGCGGTTAAATGAAAATGGTGCTTCATGATCAATCGCCTCCATGCCTCCATCATACGAAGTTTAGTATGATTTTTCGCCTATTCTGCTCATGTGCATAGGAAGAGACCGATTAGCTAAAAATTTGGTCGATTTTTTTGATATCCTCTTGCGACAACTGAACGTCTAACGTACGCAACGTATCCGTCACCTGATCTGGTCGTTTGGCACCAGGAATGATGGCATCGATGCCGTCCTGTGCCAAATACCACGCGAGTACGACGTGTGCGACTTCCGCATCGTGTGCTTCTGCGATCGGACGTAGTTGATCGACTTTTGCGAGATTTTGTTCGAAGACATCTTTTTGGAACAAGGGATCATTTTTTCGTAGATCATCAAACGTCGTCTCTTTCGTATATTTCCCTGCCAATAATCCAGCAGCGAGTGGGAAGTACGGGACGAAGGACATACCGTTCTCAACGATATACGGGAGTAATTCTTTTTCCGCATCCCGTTTGAATAGGTTGTATTCCCCTTGATAAACGTCGACATGTCCGTCTTTGTTCGCTTCCTTCAGTTGTTCGAGTGAGAAATTCGAGACACCGATTGCGCGAATCTTTCCTTCTTTTTTCAGTTCAGCGAGTGCTGCGACCGCTTCATCCTTTGGTGTCGATTCATCCGGAAAATGAATGTAATACAAATCGATATAGTCTGTCTGAAGACGTTTTAAACTCTCTTCGACCGATTGACGGAGAAAGTCTGGTGAATTGTTCATGACGACGTTTCCGTCAACGAACTGATGCGCACCTTTCGTCGCGAGGACGACATCTTCTCGAGCGACCGTATCGTTCCAGACCTCACCGACGAGTTCCTCCGAACGTTCTGGTCCGTAGATAAAAGCTGTGTCAAGGAAATTGATTCCTTGCTTCAAAGCGACACGAACGAGATCGCGTCCGGCTTGCTCATCGAGATTCGGATACAAGTTGTGTCCACCGACAGCATTCGTACCGAGACCGATGGGGTGAACGAATAAGTTAGATTGACCGAGTTGAACATGTTTTGTCATGAAAATGACCTCCTTAAACGATATCGAGTGGTTCTTTTTTCGTTGGTGCTGGGAACGCTTGATCAAGTGCAGCGAGCTCTTCCTCTGTTAAATTCAGAAGCGCAGCGCGACCATTGGCTTCGACATGATGTGCCTGACCAGCCTTAGGAATCGCGATGACGTCACCTTCACGAATCGCCCATGCGAGTAGAATCTGTGCCGGTTCAACGCCATGTGTCTCAGCGAGTTCCTCGACGGTCGGATGATTCAGAAGTTGATCACGTAATGAACCACCTTCTGCTAGTGGGCAATACGCCATCACTGGTATACCATGCTCACGTAGTAACGGTAATAGTTCATACTCGATTCCGCGTGATCCAAGGTGATAGAGTACCTGATTGACAGCGCATTGATCACCATTTGGCAGTGCCAACAGTTCTTTCATGTCTGATACGTCAAAGTTCGATACACCCCAACGGCGAATCTTTCCTTCTTGTTTTAAAGCTTCCAGTCCTTCGACGGTTTCTTTCAGTGGAATGTCGCCACGCCAGTGCAGAAGGTACAAATCAAGGTAATCGGTACCAAGACGTTCAAGTGTGTTGGAACAAGCCTGCTTCAATGCTTTCCCACCAGCATGATGCGGATAGACTTTCGAAACGAGAAAGACTTCCTCTCGTCGATCTGCGATTGCGTCGCGAATCAATTCTTCAGAAGCACCTTCTCCGTACATCTCTGCCGTATCGATGAGTTCCATTCCGCTATCAAGACCGACACGGAGTGCTTCGATTTCTGCTTCGTGCTTCTCCGACTCTTCTCCCATCCGCCACGTACCTTGTCCGAGTGCCCGAACATGCGTCTGATCGGGAAACGTCACCGTTTTTTGCTTTAATGCAGCAAGTATCAACGTCTTTTCTGTTGCGTTCATCGTTCTTCCTCCTTTAGTAGAGAGACAATAGTAGGGTTTACCACGCGAACTCCGAACAAAAACGTCTTCTTCAATAGAAGGAGACGTCACCAATGCTCAAACAAGGGACCGTGATCACCGAATACAGGATCTTGAGTTGGGCGCATCACCTGACGAATACGTTGAAGATTTTCCGGGCGTTCACTTGTTTGACCTGTCAGCGTATCGTAATCTTGACCATCCGGATAGGCACCGATTACTCGAAAGTGTCGACTTGTATCAAGTGCTTTATGTCCCGTACCTGCAGGAAGTAAAAGAATATCTCCACTCGTCAAAGTGAAGGTCTTACCGAGCGGACCACCCAGCTGAACGGTTGCATGCCCTTCAAGAATCCCGATCACTTCATGAGCGATACTATGATAATGATGAAAGTCAAAAATCCCATCCACCCAGCTGTTACGCCAGTCATGTGCATGGAAGGTCTGTTCGATGTGTGATGGCTCTGCAAATGCGTGCCGATAAATCAACACGGGGAATGTCGGGTTGTTCGGAATGTGCCCGTCATCCTCAAAATAAAATACCTCAACGCGCATCTTCGTTGCTCCTTTCTCTGGTGTGGCACAAAGTAATAATTACATCTGTAATTACCCGTAATTAAATATCATCAATCGTCCGAGCATCTTTATGGCGTAACGAATTCGGAGGTGCTAAGATGCTTAAGTTAACGAAATTACAAAGGAGGCTTTCCGATGATCGCCATCGAAGCAAAATTAGAAGTACAACCCGCGAAACGAGAAGAATTTTTAGAAGCAACTAAAACACTAGTTGCAGGATCACGTGCTGAAGCAGGAAACATCAGCTATGACTTATTCCAAAGCACAGAAGACGAAAATGTCTTCATGATGATTGAAAAATGGGAAGACCAAGCTGCAATCGAAGCACACAACACGAGTGCTCATTTCGGACAATTCGTTGCGTTTGCACAAACGGCTCTTGCTAAACCATTAGACGTTCAATCGTTCCAAGCATAATCATAAGAGATTGACGTAACACATAAGGAAGGTATTCGGGGTTCATGGCCTAGAATACCTTCCTTTTTTGTTTCATGCGACACGGTTGATCAAAGCCTCTACTTTTAACGAAACTTTAAGTTAGCAGTATTCCACTTTTCTTTTACAATCATATGACATTTCATTGAAACTGTTAGTTTTTCCCTGATTAGGGCATTATTCTTATAAAGACACAAAAAGGAGGCTTTTATCATGAATGAACGAACGAATGCACCAGGGTCGAAGCGATCATTCTTCAAGATGCCTCATACTTACGCCATTATCATGGCAATTCTCATCATCTCAGTCATCTTGACGTATACACTTCCAGCAGGACAATTCGATCGTGAAAAGCAAGACGGACAGACTGTCGTCATCGATGGTACATATCGCGCGGTAGAGTCTGCGCCTGTCAATCTCTTTGGTTTATTTGAAGCAATTCCGCAAGGCATGGAAGCGGGTGCTGCGATCATTTTTTACATTTTCTTAGTTGGCGGTGTCTTCGGTATCATTCGTCAAACCGGTGCTATTGAAGCGGGAATCAATCAATTAATCCGTCGATTTGGTCAAAAAGGGCACATCATGATTCCGATGACGATGTTCGTCTTTTCGATTGCCGGAGCAACGATTGGTATGGCAGAGGAAACGATCATCTTCGTGCCGATTGGGATCATGTTAGCGCGTGCCCTTGGATATGATGCGATGACAGGAGCTGCAATCGTTAGTTTAGGAGCGGCGGTTGGTTTTGCTGGCGGGATGCTGAATCCGTTTACGGTAGGTGTCGCTCAATCAATTGCGGAAGTACCGCTCTTTAGTGGTCTCGGGTATCGAACGGCTGTGTATATCGTATTTTTAGCGGTGACAATTCTTTATGTCATGAACTACGCACGGAAAGTCAAACATGATCCGGCGCGCAGTCTTGTTTATGATCTCGAACAACGTCGTTCGGAAGAAGCAGCGACGACAATTTCGCGCTTTTCGAAACGTCATGCTTTCGTCTTACTGGTTTTAATCGGTGGGATCACGCTCAATGTGATCGGAATCTTTGAGTGGGGCTGGTATTTGACGGAATTAACCGCATCCTTCTTGATCATCGGGATGATTGCGGGAATCGTTACGCTTGGTGTGAACGGTACGTTCGAGAGTTTGATTGACGGGGCGAAAGCCGTGACGTTCGGTGCATTGATCGTTGGCTTTGCTCGTGCGATTGTCGTCATTCTTGAAGAAGGTCGTGTCATTGACACGGTCATTTACGGCTTATCGAATGCCGTAGGACATTTACCGACGTTCTTTGCCGTCATCGGGATGTACGCCGTGCAATTGATTACGAATTTCTTCATTCCATCGGGAAGTGGACAAGCGGCGACGACGATGCCCATCATGGCACCATTGTCCGATTTATTAGGAATCGAGCGTCAAGTGGCTGTCTTGGCATTCCAATATGGGGATGGATTGACGAACATGATTTTCCCGACGAGCGCACATTTGATGGCGTTTCTCGCGATTGCAGGCATTCCGTATGAGAAATGGTTACGCTTCGTTTGGAAACTCTTCGCGATTTGGATTGCCTTGGCATGTGCTGCCTTATTACTCGCTGTGACACTTGGTATTCAATGAAGTCGACCTTCCGGACATGTGTCTGGAAGGTTTTTCAGTTGCAGGAATCGGGAAGCGTTATCACGAACGGAATAGGTAATGACTAAAGGGGGAACTGAAGTGACATATTCAATCGTTGGGTATTGTGAAAAAGAACAAGCATGGGGCGTTGCCGTTCAGTCGAAGTTTTTAGCGGTCGGGAGTGCTGTTCCGTTTGCGAAGGCAGGAGTGGGTGCGGTAGCGACACAGTCGTTTGCAAACACGACGTATGGTCCTGAAGGATTGCGGATGATTGAACAAGGCGCTTCAGCGGACGAAGTGCTCCGTCGATTGACGGAAGCAGATGAAGGACGAGCGGATCGCCAGGTCGGGATCATCGATGCGAATGGCAAAAGTGCGACTTTTACGGGAGAGAGATGTAACGACTGGGCAGGCGGAATTGCGGGGAAACATTTTGCGGCGCAAGGGAATATTCTTGTAGATGGCAATACGGTCAAAGAGATGGCACGTGTCTTTGAATCGACGCAAGGGCCACTCGCAGAACGGTTGTTGCGTGCGTTGGCTGCGGGGCAAGCAGCAGGCGGGGACTCACGTGGAATGCAATCAGCAGCACTGCTCGTCGTCAAGGAAGGTGGCGGGTACGGTGGATTCAACGATCGCTATATTGATCTACGTGTTGATGATCACCCGAATCCAATTGAAGAACTCGAACGCATCTATCAATTGCACACACTTTACCTACAACCGAGTAAGCCGGAAGAAATCAAGCCCATCGATGATGCGTTAGAGTCGGAGTTGATGGATAAATTATTGACACTTGGCTATCGCGGTGATTTCGAAGAAGCGCTCCGGACATATCTTCATACGGAAAACTTTGAGATGCGCGAACAAGCGGATCGTGCGATTGATACACGTGTCCTCGCGTACATTCGATCCCAATGAAAACGACAGGATGGACCACAGTCCATCCTGTCGTTTTGTTCATGCTTGCGTCGACTGAGCACGAATCGGTACTTTAAATCCGGTCGCGATGAACCGTTCCGTTTCCGGTTCCGATTTAGCATTCAAGCCAACCGTCCCATCTCCTTTTAGTGCCACATTCGTTAACTTAACGCGATTGATGTCAGGACCGATCGTAATCCCGTGTTTGGCAGAATCCTCGATCCGGATATCCCGAAGGCGTACATCCTCAGCTCCGTTTTCTCCACCAAAGATTTGAATATCCGTTTTTGCGTGGCGAAATCCACTCATTTTTAACTGACTGATCGTAACGTTGCGCGCCTTATATTGTATTCCGATCATTGGCTGTTCTTGGTAGTCATAATACGGATCACCTAGCACCGTGAAATCATGAATGACGACATTACGATAAGCGGAAACGACGAGTGCGCGCGGTTTTGAATTCGTATATAGCTCCGTATATTGAGGAGTCTGAGCAATCAAGCGTGTTGCGATGATATTGTAAGCCGTCTGAGACGTTGGATCACTTGCTTGATGATGCCCGATATGGCGAAAATTAAAGGCACGGTGGTCATCAATTGATAAATGACCAACGATTTTAACAGTTGAGGCAGCAGAAGAGGTCGCATGCGCCTTGATTTCAAGTCCACCGAAGCAACGACTTGATGCGTTATTGAATAACCAGATATCGCGTGACCCATCATCGATTTCAATCCCATTCGAATTGGAAAAACCTTCTGCATGGGCACGTCCACTTGGGTCATGCATAAAGCAGTTCGAGATGAAGAGATGGTCACTATGATGCGTCGTGATCCCGTCGTCTCCGAATCCAGAACCAGTCAATCCATCGAACCAGATGAATGAACTACTTAAATTCGCTCGTGCTCCGTCCCCGTTGTAATTGTAATACGGTGTTGAGATATCAAAACAGTGGAGTCCCGGGTTGACAGCCTCTACATCAAAGACCCAACCATAGGTGACATGCGCGTATGTGAGACAACTGGAGTGATTGCCCCATGTGCTACTTTTCTTCACGTCACCGATTCGTTTGATGTTCCAGTCAAGCGTCATTTTCTCGACGAGTAGGTGATGATTGCCGAGAAGATAATTTTGGTTCGTTACAAGACGTCGTCCTTTAGGTGCGTCATCGTGCATCTTTAAAATCGTTTTCCCTTTGCCGGCTCCTGTTAAGATCGTATAACTAGGCAAACGAATTCCCCGAACGATGTACGTACCAGTTGGGACATGGACTTGTCGATGTCCATCACCGAGTGCGTCGATGAATGCTTGTGTATCATCCGTTTGTCCATCACCGACTGCTCCAAAGTCAGTGACATCGACGGTTTCGACATCGCTGATCAAACGTTCGAATTCATGATTGAGCCGCCCGAACCAACTCGGTCGAATCTCATCGTGTGGCGTTACGAAAGCTGGTGTCAGCGGTAGGATATGTTTATCACGGTTTGTCAAAAATAACGGTGAGATCATCGAACGAAGTGTTCGACTGAGGTTAGGATCACGTCGTGGTGCAATAAATGTACTATCGTGTAGTAGTTGTTCTGCTTGTCGAACAGCCTGTTCGTTGCTTGATGTTTCAACGTATTCTTGAATCAGCGCCGCATTTTGATACGGATCATGCGTGTGATCGAGTTTCAACATGAAATAGTTCTCCTCTCTGAATAGGTCTGTCTACCTTTTCCCCTCTAATTGAACAATCATTCCTTGTTTCATAACATCCATAAAAATACACTAAAACTATACAGTTGGATTATAATGGATTTATAAAAAGGAGGGCTTTTGATGTCACTTCGCAAACGACTCGTAATTGGTATCGGATTGATTTTGCTGATATTAGGGATCAGTAAGCCGCTTACGGAAGCGGCTTTTCAAGCATTGAAGCCACAAGCGATAAAGATGTCAGGAGTCGAAACGAACGGATCGTGTAAACCGAACTGCAAGAAAAACGGCAAGCTGTTAAACATTCCATTTCTTTCGTGGTTGCCTAAAAAGCAGACGAAGAATGACGAAGATGTACGTGTTTGGAACACGAATGAAAAGCCCAAAAAGCAGAAAGACCTCAAACCGAAAAAGAATAAGCTCATCGTTGTAGGGGTTGAAAATGCTAAGCGAGGTATAAATGAAAAAGGGGAATCGTCCTCATCGATGTTACTGATGAGTCTGATTGTTCTACCTCTATTCATCATAAGCTATATCGTTTGGCGGAAACGTCGAAAGACCAAGAAACAGGATGAGGACTCGATCAGAACTGACACCCCGTTACAGTCCTTAGACAACGACTTTGTTATAAAAGAGAACTCGATCGAGCTACCAAATGCCTGGATTCGTAAACAACTCATCCAGTTCAATCAGATACTCCCGACCCGCTTACGGCGACATGATACAGAAACACTTCAGGAATGGTGCCTGCGTATCGGATTCCAACCGTCACATGTCCTAATAAAAGCCTATCTCTTAGAACGCTATACAGACCGAGCTACTACGATATCGGAGATGGACAAGCAAACGATTCAGGGGGAATTTGGAGCCTTCGTCCATCAGTTTGATTGAAACCTTTTGAAAGGAATGACGTAAATGGAACAGGAAAGGGGAGTTGATGATGTACCTAGCAGATGCCGTGAAATTAAAGAGTATTCTGAGGAAACAGCTTGATCAGCTGATTGAAGAGATGGAGCGCGTAGCGTTCATTGATTTAGAAAAGGGAGAAGCACTCCCCGCACAACAAGGCCGGAGCTTAACCGACGTCGAATCCGCCATGGACATCGTGCGTCATGATATGCGAGTCTTGGATCGTCTCGTCTACGCGGCGAATCTAGAAACTGTCATCGTGACGGATGAAGGAGAAATGCCGCTCGTCGAAGCAATCGAGTGGGCGACCCAATTGCGGGCAAAGGCACAAAATTATCAGATGCTCGCAAGTCGACCAAAACGCGAGTTCCAATACGGATTTGAAGGGACGACGATCATTCGTCATGCCTTATTCGATCCAGATGCCTATCGCTTAAAAGCGGAGGAAGTGGAACGGCAAGCACACAAAGTATCGAATGCGATCAATGCCGCGAACTATCAAACGACAATTGACTTTGATGGTGGACGTTATATGTAACTCCTTGACGTGGTGAGACTCCACGTCAAGGAGAGGGGACGGACCTCAATTTTCCTCTGTGGAGAAGAGATGGCGACGGCAAACCGATGACCATGAACCATTGACAGACTGACCTGTTACCTTTGACCACCTATGGAACGCTGATGTTTTTTCCGTCCCCGTTCCCTGTCGTTTCTTTGAGAAACGACAGGGATTTTTAGTGTGTCGATGGAAACAACAGGGTATAGAGAAGCACAAGAGAAAGGAGAGACATCATGAAACACACTTTTTCAGCATTCGTCGTACGAGAGGTGGATGGGAACTATGAAGGGAAGGTTGAGGCGAAACAAGTCGATGATTTACCGGAAGGAGACGTCTTAATTCGTGTCACGCATTCCTGTGTCAATTATAAGGATGCCTTATCGATGTCGGGTAATCGAGGGGTGACGAAATCCTATCCGCATACACCAGGCGTTGACGCAGCAGGATATATCGAACAAACGACAGATGAACGGTTTAAAAGCGGTCAAGCGGTCGTCGTCAATGGCTTTGATTTTGGAATGAATACCTCGGGCGGATTTCAAGAATACATACGCGTACCAGCCGATTGGGTGACGCCACTTCCAGAATCCATTCGCCCATTAGAAGCGATGCGACATGGAACGGCAGGATTGACAGCAGCGCAATCAGTCGATGAACTATCACGAATTGTCTCAAAGGAGACAGGCCCCATCCTTGTGACTGGAGCGACAGGAGGTGTCGGTACGATTGCGATCGCCTTACTGATTCGATTAGGCTATACAGTACACGCCGTAACCGGGAAACGAGTAGAACAAGAACGATTACTTAAAAAAGGTGTGGCGGAGGTATTAGACCGCACTACGTTCTTAGAAGAAACAGACCGTCCATTAAAAAAAGGAACGTATGCAGGTGTCATTGATACGGTAGGGGGTCCATTGCTCGCATCCGTCATTCGCTTCGTACAGTATGGTGGTGTCGTGACGACGTGTGGTAACGTCGGTGGGGCAGAGATGACGCTGACAGTCTATCCCTTCATCCTGCGTGGCATTCGTTTGATTGGAATCGATGCGGTACAAACACCAATTGCATATCGAGAGATCTTATGGCAACGGCTGGCGGATGAGTGGCGCGTCGATCTTGAACCAGAAGTCGACGTCAAAACACTGAACGACTTACCTAAAATCGCAGAAGCTCTGCTGACTTCTCGTCATCGTGGTCGAACTGTCATCGAAATTTAAATATTTCGAGTAAACATTGGTGGTATAGTGGGGAAAAACTGTGTCGACTTTTCAGGAGGAACCATACATGAGTGAACACCAACAAGAACGACAGTCTCGACAAGAACGACGGAGACAGAAACGCAATCGCCGAGGGATTGCGTTTGGCGGTATTTTAGCAACGCTATTCATCGTAGGTGGCTGGTTGTATATGTTGACGAATAACGATGCCTCTCAAGCAACATCGACGCTTGAGAAGCCGAAAACGACGGATCAAGCAACGAAAAACGAAAAGTCGAAGAAAGAGGCAGCCTCGACAAAGGATCCAAAAGAAGCGAAAAAAGAGAAGAAGAAATCAAAGAAAAAGGCGGCAGAGTATGCGCAAGCAGCTTGGGTGACACGTCCGTTCGCGAACGTCTATCGCGATGCAAGCCGAAGTAGTGTCATTTATAAAGCAGATTTAGGTGATGTCTATGAGGTATTGGATGCAAAAGACGGAATGGTCCACTTGCAACTCAACGATAGTATCGAAGGGTATTTGCCTGAGACCGATGTCCGATTAGAAGCACCAAAAGGAACATCAGATAAAGCAGTCCTTACGGCACTCTCGCAAGCAGTTGCCAACCAACCGATTGATAAGCCGGAGCAGTATCTCGGAAAACCAATTGCTGACTTCGAAGCAAAATATGGTGCTGTTGGTAATACGCAACAGGACGCGGTCAATACGTATTACTTCTCGAATGCTGGATATCTGCTCGTCGTCTCGGATGGAATCATTGAAGCGATTGACTGGACGAATGCTTCGACTGGTGGATTATCGACACTGGGTGAACCCGTCGTCGATACGAGCTATGGTACGTGGTACGAGGGAGAATCTTTACAACTAAAAGTGTTCCCGGATAACGGAAAGATGCGTTTACGTCTTGCGCGTGATCCTGGACAAGAATGAATGAACGGCGGATTTGCTTCAAGCGAATTCGTCTTTTTTTGCGCAAAAAACCTCCCGAGTCCGACACTCGGGAGGAAATATGAAAATCCTTTGGGAGGAGATTTTCTTAGTAGACGCCTACTGCATCAAATGATTTCGCTGCAGCTGTTGCTTCTGCACTTGTTGAACCGTAAAGGTCTTTCGCCGATTGAACGACTGCTGCACGGAGTGAGCTGAAGTTCGAGTTCGGAGTCAAGTACACGTTGAGAGCACGGTAGTAGATCGCACCGAGTTTCGGCACGCCGATTCCTGTGACAGATACGTTGTAGAACGTTCCACCGTTACCGAGGAGGTAAGCGGCTTTGTTGATGATACCAGAGTTGATGTGGACACCACCGTTATCTTGTGTACCTGTGTAACGTTTAGAGTAGTGATCTGGATCACCGTAAGCTGCTGGGTTCGACATCGAGCGGAGTGCGTCACCGCTGACTCCTGGTGTGTAGATGTCTTCTCCTACGAGCCAGTCGAAGTTCGATCCGACTGAGTATTCAGCAACCGTACCCATGATATCTGAAACTGCTTCGTTGATTGCACCAGATTCGTTTTGGTATACGAGACCAGCTGTGTATTCTGTGACAGCGTGCGTCAATTCGTGTGCAACGACGTCGAGTGCGCCAGAGAGGTATGTGAACGTTGAACCATCACCGTCACCGTATACCATCTTCGTGCCATCCCAGAATGCATTGTTGTAGCTCGTTGAATAGTGAACCGTTGAGTTCAGAGCAGCACCTGCATTGTCGTAACTGTTGCGACCATATGTGTTCTTGTAGAAGTCATATGTTTTAGCAGCGTTGACGTGCGCACTGACAGCTGCGCGGTCATATGTCGTATTGAACTTGTTATCGAGGTCAGACCAGAGTGTTCCTGGAAGTGTGTTGCGGTTCTTCGCATCATATGTGTAGATGCCTTTACCGCGAGTTGAATCTTGAAGATAGTAGTACGAGCCACTCTTCACTGTATTAAATGATGCGCTCGTGCCAAGAACTGTTGTTCCTGTACCGACTGCATTTGTTCCCGTAACTGTGTTGACTGGCTTCGCATGTGCCAGTTGGTCGAACTTATTAAGTACTTTACCTGAGTTTGCATCGATGAAATATGTCCAGCGTGATGGTTCTTTACCAGCGAGAACTGTCGATGTGACTTTGTATGCATAGACAGCATCATCTTTTACTGGATAGATGACGAGTTCTGCTTTTGGAGCGACTTCGAATTCAGAAGCCTTGATTGCTTTTTGATAAAGTTTGATGGCTTTCTTTTCAGAGAGCGTTGCTTTTTTCGCGAGACCTGGTTTTCCTTTGACGTTGATCGCATCGTTTACGACTGCTTTCAAAGTACCGTCTTTCGCGACGTTCCCGACGACGACACTACCAAAGACAGGGACGCCATCCACTTCTTGTTGGAGACGTACGATCTGTGAAGATCCGTCTTTTTCGACGTTCTGAACAGCAAAGTCACCTTTTTTGTTCACGAAATCTTTAACGATCGTTGCAGCTGGTTCTGACGAAGCTTTCGTGAGTTTACCAGCTTGAAGACCTTCTGCACCTACGACCGTAGGAACGACAAGTACACTTGCGACAAGCGATGTAGCGAGAAACTTTTTCAAAATAAATCGCCTCCTTGTTTGGGTTGAGTCTAACTATGCCAAAGAATTAAAAAAGCGAGAATAAGTCATTCGAATTAAATCGAATTTTCTGAATATAGTCCGTAGTACCTGTACTGAATTATTAAGTATGAAAGATATTTCAACGCAAAAAAAGAACCATTCAAGCGAATGGTTCAACGAATCCGTTGGTAGAGATGGTGGACATCGTCCCGAGTCTCATCAATCTTAAAGTCATTAGGATCAAGTTCAATCCCTTGTTTCGAGGCAAAGCGCTGAATTTTTTCGAAGGACTTCCAAATTTCAATATCCGGTCCTTCATGTTTCCAAAAGACATAACGAGCAGCAGGAATCCGGTGACCTTTCATTCCTTTTGGAATATCGTCAAGTGACGAGACAGGATATCCGACACATTGCGAGTATTTGGTTCCGTTTCGTTCGAGTGAGATATCGAGCGGATAGCTATCTGGTTTTGCAGGAATCTCATGTGAGCGTCTTGAAAATTCACGCCAGAGTTCCGGCATCAACGTATGCAGTTCGTTTTCTTCACATGTCAGTCCAAGACCAACAAAATAAAATTCATGACGTTCCACGATTTTAGGATGCATGAGAAACTCCTTTCCGTATTTACGACACGTCTTCAATCGGCGAACGTTTCAAGTCTAGAAAAAGATGCGTAAAGGTGGCGTCCCATTGCGTACCCATGCCCTCTTCTAAGATGGATAAAGCTTTTTCCACTGGCATTCCCTTACGATAAGGACGGTCGGATGTCATCGCATCATAGGCATCAGCAATCGCCATGATCCGACCGAAGAGTGGAATGTCCTCTCCTGCGAGTCCTTCCGGATACCCCTTTCCGTCATAGCGTTCGTGATGGTACTTTACCCCAGGAAGAATTGGTTGTAACGTCTTTGGGAGCTGAACTTGGGATAGAATATGCACACCGATGACGGGGTGTTGCTGAATGATCTGGAATTCTTCGTCAGTCAGGCGACCTTCTTTTAATAACACATCGTCGCGAATGCCGATTTTTCCGATATCGTGCAATAGTGCTGATTTGCGTAATAGCTCGATTTGTTCATACGGCAGGTTGGCAGCCGTAGCGATTTCCACTGAATAAGCAGCGACACGAAGCGAGTGTCCTGCCGTATAAGGATCGCGGGCATCAAGTGTTGCGGCAAATAACGTAAACAGACTGTCCAGCAATTGCTCATTTTGTTCATCGCGTTTTTTGATTCCTTCCATCATCAGGTTAAAACCAGAGACGAGGTGCGAGAATTCATCAGAATACGGATTCGGTAACGAGACGAGACGATTGTTTTCAACATCTTGAATGCCTTGTTGAAGAATCGCAATCGGTTTTCGAATGTTCTCATAAAGAAGAAGACTACAAAACGTCGCGACGGATAAGATGACGATTAAAATAAGCGTCGACCAGCTCCAATAAGAGCGGAGGCTTTCATTTTCCGTTAATTGAACGGCTGAGGCGAGCACGAACAGCATGATCGGAAAAACACCGATAATCAATGTGCTGATCAGCATTTTTTGCTTTAACGTGACGACCGTCGTTTTTCTTGGAACATCAAAGCCATGTTCGAAGGCATACTTCTCTAACGTGAGGAGCATATGCTCCGTAACGCGGTAGGTTAGAAAAAATTCAATCAGACCGTGTAAAATCGCGACGAGAACAGCACCAAAACAGGCGAGACCAATCAAGTAGTACGGCATCTTTAACCACTCTTGAGAGATTGCGAGTGCTGTCAGGAGTGATGCGGGAACTGAGAGACCTAAGAAGTGTGGTCCCATGATGCGTTGAACAGTCAGAACCGGAAAGTGATGGGTCGTTTGATAAGCCTCTTGGAAAGAGGCGAGTGAAGGAATCTCGTTTTGGAAGAAGCGTCGTAAGGCACCGATGTGCCGAGAATAAATCATATATTCGAGTAAGAACATCAGACTGACAGATAAACCCATGATACCCATTAAAATCAACTGTTCATTCCTCGTGAAGGTAAGGGTCTCAAAAATAAACAGACACCCGACGCCGAACACCGCGATGAATGAACCGAGCAGATAGTTTCTTAGTAAGTGGCGTTCAAAACGTTGTAAAGCGCTCATTATATCCTCCTTTTAGTGAGTTAGAGTGCTTTCAGCGTACCGTTTTCTAAAACGGTGGAAGGATGTTTTTTTGAAAAAAAGGTGAAAGAATCTTTTGAAAAACTTTTGAAATTAATACTCAAAAATAGGTATGGTCATAAAGCACTAATTATCTTAGAAAAGATTGATTAAGGAAGTAAAATAAACTAAGATTTGAATATTCAGAAAAGTATATTAATCTTTTACTTTTCACTACTACATAGGGGGTCAATTCACGTGGGAAAAAAGAAACAGCTTAGCTTAGCCGTACTGTCTGGAATTACGGCAGCTGCTTTTGCTGTCGGTCCGGTCTTACCTGGTGGGCAGGTAAAATCCGTACAAGCAGCAGAAAAAGCAGCCTCTGGTGCACCAATGGACTTAAATACGGTCGATCAGGATCGTTTAGTCAAAGTGCTTGAAAAACGTGGGGTCATTTCAAAAGCAGCTTCAGCCGCGACGAAGCAACAAGCCGTTCAAAAGTATCTTGATAAAAAGGCGAATGGGAAACCGGCAGCCGATCATGATCATCATGAATCAAGTAAAGAAGCCGCATTCGATAAGAAAACAAAAGATTTCTTATCGAAACAGAAAGATCAATTGGCTAAACAATTAAAGAAAAAGCATGACAACTATAAAAAAGGCAATCCGAATGGCTTCGTCAAAGTTGATAAAGCGAAACAGGCTGCCTATAACGGAGCAACACGGACGGATAAAGTCCTCGTTCTTCTCGTCGAATATAGCGACTTCAAGCATAATAACGTCGTGCAGGAGCCTGGATATATGTATTCGAATGACTTCAACCAAAAACATTATCAAGACTTAATGTTTGGTGATCAAGAGTTCGAACTCTTCAACGGAGACAAAGTAAAAACGTTCAAACAGTTCTATGAAGAACAATCAGGTGGTAGTTATTCGGTAGATGGTACGGTGTCCAATTGGTTGACTGTTCCAGGAACAGCTAAAGATTATGGTGCTGACAGTCCTGTGAGTGGGAATGATAACCTTCCTGGCGCAAAAGGACCACGTGGTCTCGTCAAGGATTCCCTGAATGCTGCTGTTAAAGCCGGCATTAATTTAGCAGATTACGATAAGTTCGACCAGTACGATATGGACGGCGATGGCAACTTGAATGAGCCAGACGGTCTCGTCGATCACTTGATGATCATTCATGCGGGTACAGGACAAGAAGCAGGTGGCGGTAAGCTCGGTGACGACGCGATCTGGTCACACCGCTGGACACTTGGTAGCGTATATCCTGTAGCGGATACGACGGCAAGCGTCAATTACTGGGGCGGAAAAATGGCTGCTTATGATTACACGGTTCAACCAGAAGATGGCGCAGTCGGCGTCTTCGCGCACGAATTTGGTCATGATCTTGGACTTCCTGATGAGTACGATACACAGTACACAGGTCAAGGTGAACCGGTCGCTTCATGGTCCATCATGAGTGGTGGTAGCTGGAATGGTAAAGTTGCTGGAACAGAACCAACAAGTTTCTCGCCACAAAACAAAGAGTTCTTCCAAAACGTGATGGGTGGAAACTGGGCAAACATCCAACAGATTGATTTTGATTCGCTCACTAAGGCGGGGACGGCATCGTACCTCGACCAAAGCGTAACGAAATCAAAAAATCCAGGAATCATCAAAGTAAATCTACCGAAAAAACCGGTGAAAGGTATCACGCCGGCTTACGGTAAGAAGTATTACTACAGTACGAAAGGTGATGATCTTCATACGTCAATGACTTCACCAGAGTTCGATTTGACGAATGCAAAAGAAGCGAAGTTCGACTTCAAAGCCTTTTACGATGTTGAATTCAACTACGATTACTTGACAGTCACAGCTACTGCTGACGGTCAATCGAAAGTCATTGACACGATTGGCGATCAAGATACAGATGGTGATCAACGTGCTGAATCAACAAAAGGCGCATGGGTCGATAAATCATATGACCTGAGCGAATTTGCTGGTAAAAAAGTCACGTTGAAATTTGAATACGTGACAGATGGTGGACTTGCACTAGACGGATTTGCACTTGATAACGCGAAGTTGACAGTTGACGGTAAAGTCGTCTTTGAAGATGATGCAGAGGGTACTCCTAAGTTCACTCTAGATGGTTTCGTTGCTTCAGACGGTTTCTCTTATGCGGATAACGCGTATTACCTCGAATGGCGTAACTATGCAGGCTCGGATAAAGCACTCGAGCATGCACGCGGCGTTAAGTACAACACAGGTCTTGTCGTCTGGTATGGTGATTCAAGCTTCAACGATAACTGGGTTGGTGTACACCCAGGTGAAGGATTCCTCGGAGTCGTTGACTCGCACCCTGAAGCAATCGTTGGAACACTTAACGGTAAGCCGGTCACGACAGGAAGCACACGTTACCAAATCGCAGATGCTGCGTTCAGCTACGATAAAGCACCTGCATGGCTCATCGATTCGCCATCACGTGGAACATACGACTACAAAGGTCTCCCAGGTGTGACGAAGTTTGATGATTCAAAATCTTACATCAACCAGTTGATTCCGGACGCAGGAAAATTGCTTCCGAACAACGGGCTGAAGATTCAAGTCATCGGTGAAGCGAAAGACAACTCTGCTGGAGCAGTCTGGATCCACCGTTAAAAACAGGAGAACAGGTTCAGTTTCGGCTGAACCTGTTTTTTTATTTTAGTTATGTAGAAGAAGTGGAATCAATTGGAAAAACATTGGTCTGACAACTTGACTTTTAAAGCGCATCCATTCTATACTTACGTTAGCTTAATATTGTTATTGTCATTACGGATTCACATCGTGTCACGAACAATCTTTTCGTTGCTCCATGTATTTCGGGACAATAATGAATTCCTTTCATATGCTCAGCATATGTATTAAGTAATTTATTTTTGGAGGTTGTTCCCATGAACACAGGTAAAGTAAAATGGTTTAACGCAGAAAAAGGTTTCGGTTTCATCGAAGTTGAAGGCGGAGAAGACGTATTCGTACATTTCTCAGCAATCACTGGTGAAGGCTTCAAAACACTTGACGAAGGTCAAGAAGTTGAGTTCGAAATCACTGAAGGCGCACGTGGAGCACAAGCTGCTAACGTCGTAAAACTTTAATTTCAACTATTCAATCGTCCCTTTTCGGAGGGGCGGTTTTTTATTAGATTAATATCTTTAATTCAAGATAAATATGAGATATACTCCAATTACCAAATCATTGACAAGGAGTGAGGAAGATGGAATTACTCGGAATTCATCATGTATCGATCTTAACAGGCATGGCAGAACGCAATTATCAATTCTACACACAAATACTTGGCATGCGTCTGATCAAAAAGACTGTCAATCAAGATGACACGACATCGTATCATTTGTTTTATGGAGATGCGGAAGGGAATCCAGGAACGGACTTGACGTTTTTTGATATTCCGCATCTTGGAACGGGCGTACCGGGAGCATCGAGTATCTCTTCGACATCGCTTCGTGTCAAAACAACGGCTGCACTTCATTTTTGGAAACAACGTTTTGAAGCGAAAGGTGTGGATCACGATGAAATCGTCGAGCGAGCAGGGCGTCAAACACTAGCCTTTCGTGATCAGGAAGGAACACGCTTGATTCTCGTCGCGGAAGATGGTGAGGCAGGTGTCGCAGGTGGTGTACCATGGCCGCAAGAAGAGATTCCATCGGAGCATGCCATCGTTGGACTGGGAGCTGTCACATTAACGGTCAACGATCCGACACTAACGGTCCGCGTGCTGACGGAAGTGATGGGTTTCCGGAACGTTGGTCGCTATCCTTCACTAGCAGGTGACTTTGCTCCAATCGAAGTCTATGCGACAGGAGAAGGGGGAATCGGAGCAGAAGTCCACGTCGAAGCGCGTCCAGACCTTGATCGGGAACGTTTAGGTCGTGGTGGTGTGCACCATGTCGCGTTCCGTGTACCGAATAGTGAGGAGTACGAGAAGTGGGTCGAACGTCTGAATGCTTATCACTTACCGAACTCCGGTAAAGTCGATCGTCACTATTTCCAAGCCCTTTACTTCCGGGAACCGAATCATATCTTATTTGAACTCTCGACAGATACACCAGGATTTGCGACGGATGAGTCGGTTGAAACATTAGGGGAGACACTTGCGTTACCTCCGTTTCTTGAGCCAAAACGAGCTGCCATCGAAGCTCGGTTACGACCACTCGAAATCTGACAATCCTGTGACACAGGTCACAGATGGATCGTCCATCCCGTATACTAAGAGCAGGAATCAGGAAAAAGGAGTGACGGGATGTTAAGAACTACGCTTGGGCAATTCCGGATGATTGCGATATTAGAAGGAATTTCGTTTTTAGTCTTACTGTTGATTGCGATGCCGTTGAAATATATGGCGGACATTCCACAAGCAGTTTCGGTCGTTGGTGCACTTCACGGTGTCTTATTCGTCATGTACGCGATCTGGCTCGCCGTTGTGAAATTCAAATACGATTGGTCGATCATCAAGGCGGGTATTGCGTTCATCGCATCATTCATCCCGTTCGGCACGTTCATACTCGATCGGAAGTTAAAACAGGAAGCAACAAACGCGTAAATTGTGTATACTGAATAGAGCACGGCTGTGGATAACTGTTTTTGTCTATGCGAAGCAGGTTATCCACAGCTTTTTTCTGTGGATAATTTTTAGGAGGATATATTATGTCAACATTTGAAACATTACACATCAGTGATCTGTGGATAAAAAAATTACAAAAACAAGGCATTAAGGAGCCGACACCGATTCAAGAACAGGCGATTCCATCATTACTTGACGGACGCGACTTGATTGGACAGGCGCAAACCGGAACAGGAAAGACACTAGCGTTCCTCTTACCGATTCTTGAGCAAATCGATGTCGAATCGCAAACGGTCCAAGCATTGATCGTCGCACCGACTCGCGAACTCGCGCGTCAAATCGCAGATGAGACCCATAAGCTGATTCGCAATACGGAACAGTACCGTGCTCTCGCAGTATATGGCGGACAAGACGTCTTTAAACAGATTCAACGACTCGGACGGATGCCACAAATCATCATCGGAACACCAGGACGGATTCTCGATCATGTCGGTCGCGGCACACTAGACTTAAGCGAATTACGTACACTCGTCTTAGATGAGGCGGACCAAATGCTTCAAATCGGTTTCTTGCCAGAAATTGAAGATATCATCGAGGCAGCACCTGTTGATCGCCAGTTCGTCATGTTATCAGCAACGATGCCACCTAAAGTAGAGGAACTGGCGAAAACGTATTTGCGTAACCCAGTCGAAGTGCAGGTAGAAGCGGAAAGCATCACTGTAGAAGCGATCGAGCAGTTCGTCGTCGAGACGACGGATCGTCGCAAGCAGGCGACACTACGGACGATGCTTGACGAGATGCGTCCATACGCAGCCATCATTTTCTGCCGTACGCAACGTCGTGTCAGTAAATTAAACGAAGAAATGCAGATGCAAGGGTATCCGACGGATGAACTGCATGGTGGGTTGACGCAAGGGAAACGGGAAAAGGCAATGGCGAAGTTCTATCAAGGAAAAACACAATTCCTGATTGCAACAGACGTCGCTTCCCGTGGACTCGATGTGACAGGTGTGACACACGTCTTCAACTACGATTTACCGGACGATGCCGAAAGTTATGTTCACCGGATCGGTCGGACAGGACGTGCTGGGAACGATGGAATTGCCATCTCGATCGTGACACCGAAAGATGGTCGGACGTTCCGTGATATGGAACGTGAATTGAACATCTCGGTCACGCCAATCGTCGTCGAATTGTCTGAAGAGGCGATTCGCGCACAGCACGACCAGAGTAAAGGATCACGGAAGACGACAGAAGGACGTGGAAACACACGTCGTTCGAATAATCGTCGCCCGGGACGCGCACATCGTAAATAAACAGAAACAAGATAAAAGAGCCGGTCCATCTTCTCTGATAAAAAGAGAAAATGGACCGGCTCTTTTTTATTTAGCATATACCATCTGACCACCAAGATGACCGGTATAAGCAAGTAATCCGCTACCGACGATGGCAACGACAAAACTGAGTAATAAAAACATTTTTTTGTTCGAGCGGTAACCCAACAAAAGAAATAACAGTGAGACACCAAAGGCAACAAGACTGAACAACGCGAAATGCTCATGATTTTCGATAACAGCATGGGTAACGCTACTTAAGTTCGCTTCCGCATACTCTTCTGCTCCGTCTCCCGACAAATAGGCGGCGACCCCAGAAGTCAGACCAACGACTAGCGTAAAGAGCGCGAACAATTTGAATTGCGTCCATTTCAGACTGACGAGTAACAATAACGTTGCGAATAATAAAAGTGCGATCGGTGCATGGACAAGAAGTGGATGAAGCGGTACGTTCCCTAACATATCAAAGACCTCCTTAGATAAGTATGATAAAGAATAATTTCACTTTACCCTGCTTATCTGACAGCTAACTGACACCGTTTTAAAGAGTTGGGAAATGAATGATGAAGCGTGTGCCTTCACCTAATGTTGAATCAATAGAAATCGTACCGCCATGTTGATCGACAATCGATTGAGCAATCGATAAGCCGAGGCCCGTACCTGTTCCGTGTCGTGAATGATCCCCCCGGTAAAAACGCTCGAATATTTTAGTTTGTTGATCGGAAGCGATACCGATTCCACGGTCCTGTATCGTCAACTGACGTTCTATACTAGTTTCTTCGAGGGAGACATCAATGACTTTATTGCTGTAGACAAGAGCATTTTCAAGAAAGACCGTCAATAAGCGGTTCAATTGATGGGCATCCCCTTTCATGCGTAAGTTAGGCGCAATCGAAGCATGGATGACACGATCCGAGTAGGCATGCTGAAAACGTTCGACAGTCTTTTGGACGAGTGAACTAAGATCAACTTCCTGTTTCGGTGAAGTTTGTCCTTCTCGCGCAAGTAATAATAAATCAGAGACTAAATACTGCATGCCTGCCGTTTCTGCTTTAATGTCCTCTAGAATCGTACGCCCTTCATTCGAAAGTGATTCCGCTTCTAGCAATTCAATTCCGCTATAGACGATTGTCAGAGGTGTCCGTAGTTCATGTGAAGCATCGGACGTAAAACGACGTTGGCGATCGAATGCTTGTTGCACCGGAATGACGGCTCGACCAGCAAGAATGTATCCGACTAGTGTCAGGACGATCGTTGCGAGAACCGCAATCCCCGCAAGAACGGCAATCAATCGCTGTAAGGTATCTTCTGTCGGAGAGATATCCTTCATCAGCAATAGTCGTCCTTCTTCGGTACTCCGTTGATACAGTAAGAAGTGTCGATCATCCCATTCCACTTGTTGCGTCGTATCATTCGAGCTTAAAAAACGGTGCAGTGTTTTAGACTCGACGTCTGGCGGCAGACTTGCATAGCGTTCGTTTCCTGAACCATCGAGTAACTGGAAGTAGATCGGATTTCGAATGAATTGATCTTCCCCATGCTCGATCCGTTCGAAGATATCTCGATCAGATACGCTCTTCAATTGATTCAATTCCATCCGATTCAGCAATTGGGCGTTTGTGACATACACTCCGATCAGGATGAGGACTAGTACAAGAAAAAACGAACCACTGAATAACAAGGTTAGTCGTTTTCGAATCGATTCAAGCATGCGGATCACCTAAACGATAACCGAATCCGCGAACTGTCCGAATCAAATTAGGAGCTCCGACCGCATCTAATTTTTTCCGAACGAGTCGGACGAGCGCATCGAGCGCGTTATCCGTAATATCCGCTCCGATTCCCCATACGACTTCGATGATCAATTCACGACTCATCACCTGTTCAGGTCGTCTTAAGAGCAAAGAAAGGAATTCAAATTCACGTCGTGTTAAATCGATTGGATGTCGCTCGTAGGAAATCGTTTGTGAGGACAGATCGAGGACTAGTCCATTGAAAGAGACCGTCGACACGAATGCCTTTTGTTGACGACGACTGAGCGCGCGCAGTCGTGCCAGTAATTCATTCGATTGAAACGGTTTAACGAGATAGTCATCGGCTCCACTATCGAGACCATGAACGAGATCGATTTCCGTATCACGAGCAGTCAGCATCAAGATGCCGCCTTCGAACTGTTCTTTCCGTAAGGTAGCGGCGACTTCGACTCCGCTCTTACGAGGCATCATCCAATCGAGAACGAGTAAGTCATAGCGATACGTCTGACATTGGAGGAGCGCTTCCACTCCATCCTGCGCAACATCTACCTGATATCCTGCCCGCTCCAAATGGAGGCGTAACATCTTTGCAAGACGCTGATCATCTTCTGCTACCAAAACGCGCATGCACATCGCTCCTCTTTTTTTCTCATTATCCCATAGTTACCGTCAGTTAGTTGTCAGTTTTTTTCGATACAGTAAACGTAACAAGAAGGGAGAGGAAACAGATGAAACCCAAACCATTTGCGAAATGGCTCGTCGGGCTTAGTAGTTCCGTTTTCATCGGACTTGCGATTGGTCAGTTGAGTGTCAGTTCGAACGATTCCTCGACGACACCTGTTTCGACAGGCGATACGTATTCGAACGATACGACATTACCATCTCAAGGGAATCAGTATAGCGATGATGAAGGCGAATACGAAGGGGATGATGGATATTACGAAGACGATGATGATCAATGGCAAGGTGATGAATCATCTGGCTTCAGTCAACCCGGTGGATCGAGTGACGGTCAGTCTAGCCATTCGAGGTAAGGAGGAGGAAGATGGAGCGACAATTGTATGCGATGCATAATCAGGTGCGGTTCGTGACGGATCAGCCGATCGATGAAGCAGAATGGGAGGAGCTTGTCCGATTCTTTCATTATGTGGATCGGCAGTGGTCACGCTTTGATGAGCAAAGTGAAGTCAGTCGATTGAATCGCTTACGGATCGGCGACACGTTATCGGTGTCCTTATCGTTAGCCCGCTTGCTTGCCCGCGCTACACGATATTTCGAGCAGACCGAACGTTATTTTTCCCCATTCCTGCTGGCGCAACAACAAGCCAATGGCTATCGACAATCATTTCCCTTCATACAAGCTGTCGCTTATGAAGAGGTTGCTCCACCAGAAATCGCTCCATTCATCATTGAAGGATGTGACGTGACTCGAGTCGGAGGCGGTTTTATCGACCTAGGTGGCATCGGAAAAGGAGCTGCCGCGATGATTGCAGCGCAACGACTACGAAAAAGCTGGAATCGTGGATTGATTGAAGCGGGAGGCGACGTCATCGTCTGGTCTGATGAGGAACCATGGAATATCACGATCACGCATCCCGAGACCGAACAACGCGTCGCTGATGTGCAGTTGCGACAAGGCGCGGTCGCGACATCGAACCGTGTCTATCGATCGTGGAAGACGGACGGACAGACGCATCATCATTTATTGGATGGACGAACAGGACGTCCGACGAAAAGTCCGATTCTTCAAGTGACCGCATCTGCGCCACAACTCTATGAAGCGGAAGTCATGACGAAACTTGCCTTTCAGATGACAGAGACAGAACGTCAAGAAAAGCTGTTTCGTTGGTTTCCAAAAGGGCGATTATTGATTTTGGATACTGCTGGGGAATGGCGAAGTGAACAGAAAGGAGTGAGTGAGACATGGACTGGATGAAATGGTTGTTCTCAACATGGACGATGATCCGGTTGAGTGGATTAAGTGGGCACTTCTTCATGACGATTTCTGTCTTAGCGGGATTGCTCGGTTCCTACCCGGCATTCAAAAAACAAAAAGCACGACTGCATCACGTGCATTTATATAGTGGCTGGGCAGGTTTGCTCGCAATCGTCCTTCATGCGACGCTCATCATCGTCGATTCATACGCACCACTGACGATCTTTGAAGTCCTGATTCCGGGCCAAGCTTCTTATGAACCACTCTGGAATGCGCTAGGAACGATTAGTCTCTACTTATTCGGGTTCGTTCTCGTGACTTCGGATTTCTTAAAGGAGACGTTAGGCAAGACGCTTTGGAAATTGACACATTGGCTCGTCTTACCTGCTTGGCTATTAATGACGGCACACGGTCTATTCATCGGTACGGATACCGGAACACTATTTACGACGATTTGGTACGCTGTCTCAACACTGACGATGTTTACGCTCGTCCTATACCGGATGCGGATCCGTCCTATGCAACGGACTCGAACTTCAGCAAAAGAGCGCTCAGTCGTACACTGAGCGCTCTTTTCATTGTCGGGCGAGCCAAGCTGTCCATTCGTTAAAGGCAGCATCCCGATTCTCAATATAGTTGTGATCACTATCGACGATCGCTTCCTCAAACGGACTGTCGGGTAGCAATAAGTCATGATGGAGCGCTTTGATCGATGTTTCGTCTCGTTCGGACGTCATGAGCAACATCGAGCGATCGGCTAGACGTTCTTTTAGCGTCAGTAAGTTCCAGGTCGTATGATGGCGCTTTAACTCGTCAAGTAACGCGTCAGCAGTGGCGTCATTTAGGAAAGCAGCTCCTCGCTCGAGAATACCATGAAGCACAGGCTCATATTCCGGATGTTCGAGGACGAGCTGACCGACGAGTCCAAAATTAAACGGAGAAATCCCGACATAATGTGCAGCCTCCGGTGTCTCAGCAAAAGCATGAAGACCGGCGAACCCACCCATGCTATGACCGACAACGGTAATCTGATCAGCCTTGATACCGTGTTCAGTAGTGAAAGACTTGGAGCAGACGTAACGTAAAGTTGCCGTTGCGTCTTCCAGAACATGTTGGAATCGGAAGGTTCCGGGACTTCCGATCGTTCCACGATATGACGTGACAAGCACATGGTATCCTGCGCTTTGAAGTTGTACTGCCCAGTCCATGTTTAACTGTTTCCCGGGAAATCCGTGAAAGAGGACAATTAATGGAGCATCCGCTGTGTGTTCAGGTGAATAGAGACGGGCAATCAACTGTTCTGAACCACCGCTTGGAACATGGAGATAGGATAGTGTTGCCTTTTTCGTGATCGTTTCCAAAAAAACACGCTCCTTCATAATCATTTTCTAAGTCTTAGTGTGCGTGAAGATGCACGATCATGCAATGATTAAGTGTGTGAACTAAAAAGATGGGATACCCTTCTGGGCATCCCATCTTTTGTAAAGCATGGCTTAGAATACTTTTGTCGTCCATGATTCACAGTTCCATAAGTCTGTTGCAACAGCTTCATAGAATTCTGGTTCGTGTGAGATTAAGAGGACGGTTCCTTTGTACTCTTGTAACGCACGTTTTAATTCTTCTTTTGCTTCGACGTCCAAGTGGTTCGTCGGCTCATCGAGTACGAGGATGTTCGATTCCGTGTTCATCAATTTACAAAGACGGACTTTCGCTTTTTCTCCACCGCTGAGTACTTCGATTTTCGATTCGATGTGTTTCGTCATCAAACCACACTTCGCGAGCATGGCGCGGACTTGCTGTTGTGTCAGAGACGGGAACGTATTCCAGATCTCTTCGATACACGTATTCGAGTTCTTCTCTTTGACTTCTTGTTCGAAGTACCCGATATGCAAGTTCTCGCCTCGCTCAACGACACCCGAGACAGCTGGAATTTCACCGAGCAAACTCTTGAGCAACGTCGATTTCCCGATTCCGTTCGCACCGTGCAACGCAATCTTCTGCCCACGTTCGATCGTCAGATCAAGAGGGCGCGAAAGTGGCTCATCGTATCCGATGACGAGACCTTTTGCTTCGAACATCAATTTACTTGGTGTCCGTGCTTGGAGGAAGTGGAACTCTGGTTTTGGACGCTCTTGCGCAAGTTCGATGACATCCATCTTATCGAGCTTCTTCTGACGTGACATCGCCATGTTCCGTGTCGAGACACGTGCCTTGTTCCGAGCAACGAAGTCCTTCAACTCAGAGATTTCCTGCTGTTGACGCTTGAACGCAGACTCGAGTTGCTTTTTCTTCGCTTCATGGATCGTAACGAAGTTGTCGTAATCACCGACATAACGATTCAATTCTTGATTTTCCATATGATAAATCAAGTTGATGACGCTATTGAGGAATGGAATGTCGTGCGAAATCAAGATGAACGCATTCTCATATTCATTCAAGTAGCGTTTCAACCATTCGATATGCTGGACATCGAGATAGTTGGTCGGCTCATCAAGTAAGAGAATGTCTGGTTTTTCAAGAAGGAGTTTGGCGAGCAGGATTTTCGTCCGCTGTCCACCACTGAGCTCTTGTACATCCCGATCGAGTCCGATTTCATCAAGACCAAGACCGCGCGCGATTTCTTCGACTTTTGCATCGATCGTATAGAAGTCGTTATTCGTCAGAATGTCCTGCAAGACGCCAACTTCTTCGAGCATCTTTTCAAGTTCTTCTGGCTCGACTTCGCCCATTTTACCGTACAAATCATTGATTTCCTGTTCGATGTCGAACATGTACTGGAATGCACCTTTAAGTGCATCGCGGATGGTTAATCCTTTTTCAAGGACAGCGTGCTGGTCTAAATAGCCGACGCGCACATGCTTCGCCCATTCGACTTTTCCTTCATCTGGCTCAAGTTGCGACGTAATGATGTTCATGAACGTCGATTTTCCTTCACCGTTCGCACCGACGAGACCGATGTGCTCGCCTTTTAACAGGCGGAAGGAGACATTTTCGAAAATGGCGCGGTCACCGAATCCGTGACTTAAGTTAGATACCGTTAAAATACTCATAATTACTCCTTATTTCATGAATTCCTGTGACTTAGACGCCTGTCCGTTTTTTCTGGTTGTTTGCTTTTTTCGTCTGTTGGCTCGTCAATTGTTTCGTTTGTGTTCCTTGTAAGCCAGTCGGACGTTTTGTTTGCGCTTGTTTTTTTGCTTTCAAGCGTTCGATCATTGCCTCTTGCAACGATAGTTTTTTTGGTTGTTCACTCATGTTCGTTCACCTCGATTGATTCGTTCTTACTTTCTAGTATGCCAAAAAAAACGTCTCTTGGAAATGAAGAGACCTGATTTTACATCTCAAAGTGTATCGGCGAGATAGACGACGTAACAATTCCGGTCGATATCGATTTCACAGCTGTCACGCTCAAAAATACCGTGGCCTTCGACTTCGATCTTGTCTTTGATCAAAAAACGCATCGCTTGGATGTGATTCGGAACCGTTGATGTCTTTAGGAGCGGTTGAGCGCTGTCGGACAAATACTGTCTGAACTCGATATGAATTTGGTGCGGTGGATAAACGCGTTCTTCTGTCGCACGCGGTGATGCCTTGATATGATCGACGATCAATTGATCGTAATCACCTGCCATCTCATTGGAACGAAGCTCGTATTGATGTCCTTCGATGATATGGAATTCACAGAGTTGGTGGGCGATGATCTCTTCCGGTTCGATCGCATAGCGATCATATTGATAGATCGGCTGGAATTCACCATTTTCTTCAACATAGTAGGCAAGTGACATGCGTAAATCCTCCTTTTCATTCTATAGATACTATTACCACCTTCAAGGAAAAAAAGTTCCGGCAGAACAAAGAAACTTTTCTCTCCAAAAAAGCGTATACTATCCATAAAGAGAGTAAAAGGAAAGGGGACTGAGACGGTGAATTGGATGAAACAAGCGACACTAGCTGCAACACTGTTGATCGGAACGACACTGAGTGGGTGTGGATCGGATGATGCACGAGCGGAACGACCAGATGATCCGGATTGTGATGACTATGAGTATGATAATGATGAAGGCGTTTGGTACTGTGATGATAGTTCATCAACCCATTCAGGATACTATTACTGGGGTGGTAGTTATTTCGCATCACGTGCCTTGATGCATAGTGCGATGCGAACAAAAGGGTATACGCCGAAATCAAAAGAAGTAAAGAGTTATAACACGAAGACAAAGGGATTCGGAACAGGCTCATCTTCCGGCTTTTTCGGCGGATGAGTAGACGACAAACCTTTTACGGAGACATCGATCGTTTTTGGGATGTGCTAGACGGGGAACCGTACGCTGTGACGGAAATCATGCCCATCTCGGAAGAACGAATCGACCAACTGCATATCGCGGCGCAAGAAGTTTACAAGATATTTGAAAAAGTACTTCCGATTCTTCGATCGATGGATGATGAGGCACTGCTAGAGCTTGGCTTCCCGTCTGAGAGTCTCGCTTTTTTACGACTCGAGACGATGCGACCGTTGACCGTCATCGGACGCTTTGATTTCATTGCGACGGCAGATCGTATCTCACTCATGGAATGGAACGCGGATACGCCGACTTTCATTAAAGAAGTATTTGAAGTCAATGATGTCGTAGCGGAAAAACAAGGTTTTGAACGGGTCAACGATGGGGAAAACAAATGGCTGAAGGCAACTGTCTGTCGTGCGATCGAAGCCGCGATACATCGGACGAAACAGCATCCGCATGTCGTCTTCACCTCACATGGTGACCACATCGAGGATCGATTGACGGCTGAGTATTTGCAGTCGTTTTGGAGTGATGCGACCTATTGTCCACTTCATGCATTAGAGATTCGTCCGGAAGAAGGTCTGTACGATGAGGCTGGTAAAAGAATCGATATCTTATATCGTCAAACCTTTCCGATCGAGATGGCCTTACTTGACCGGGATGAGGACGGAAGAAATTTAGGACAATTACTCCTGCAACTCGTCGAGACGGGTCGACTCGAAATCATCAACCCGCCGTCTGCCTTTTTAATGCAAGCTAAGTCGGTTCTTGCATTGATCTGGATGTTGCATGAAGCCAATCATCCGTACTTGAGCGAAACGGACCACATGACGATTGCGCGTTATTTTTTACCGACGTACTTATCCGCTGATCCATTCATTTCAAGCCAGCGATCATTCGTTAAAAAACCGATTTTCGGGCGTGAGGGAGATACCGTGACGGTCCATGATGGACACGGAAATATCATGTTAAAGAACGAACAGCATACGTTTCGTGATCAACCGGCTGTTTATCAAGCGTATCAAGAACTACCGACGTACTCACTTCAGGAAGAGGGAGAAGTCGCGTATATGTACGGTGTCTTTATTTTAGGAGGAAGACCAAGTGCGATTGGTGTACGTGCCGGAGAACGGATCACTGGAAACCGTTCTTATTTCGTACCAATTGGTCGATAGCATGAAGGAGGGAGAAACGTATGAGAGCAGCAATTTTAGGAGCATCTGGTCTAGTCGGACAAGAACTCGTGGATCGTTTGTTGGCAGAAGATGCATATAGCGAGGTACATGTTCTCGTTCGCCGCCCGATGCGCCGTTTTCATCCGAAACTTGAAGAATGGGTGATTGATTTTGATCGTGTGACAGAAATCGAATTACCTGTCGTCGACCATGTCTATTGTGCACTGGGCACGACGATCAAACAAGCAGGATCGCAAGAGGCATTTCGTTTGGTTGACTACACATATCCGATTGAACTTGGCCGTGAATTGTTAGACCTCGGGGCGACACGATTTGCCTTAATTTCGGCGCTCGGTGCCCATCCGAATGCCAAAACCTTCTATAATCGTGTAAAAGGGGACACAGAAAACGGATTACGTGTACTGGGGTATGACGCGTTATTGATTTTTAGACCATCCTTGTTATTAGGGGATCGAGATGAATTCCGCTTAGGCGAACAAGCGGCTGCGAAAATTTCGACGGTTTTACGCCCCTTGTTGAAGCGGAGCGCCATTGCTCCAATCGAAGCTGGTCAAGTCGCTGCGGCGATGATACGTGAAACATTACATGCACCGCCTGGAATTACAATCATCGAATCGAAACAGATGCAATCCTGAGCAGTCGAGTAGTCGACTGCTCTTTTTGTTATTCTTGTAACGTAAATAATATTTGACTCGTCAAATGATTTGCGGTTGAATGGTAAAGTGCTGTCTCATATATAAAAAAAGAAGTGAGACAATTCAGGCAAAACAGTGTATTCGTATCCTATCTGTTTCGTCACGCTTATCGTTTGGGGAAAGCGGGAAAAGATGATGGATTATGCACTTATTTAGGATTGATGAAAGGAGCCGATCATATGGCAGAGTTTGATCGCGATCAGGTCTATAAGACCGTTCCGCAAAAAGGATTCTTCGGGAATCCGAAAGGGTTGTTCACCCTCTTCTTCACTGAGTTTTGGGAGCGTTTCTCCTACTATGGCATGCGTGCCATCCTTATCTTCTACATGTACGATTCAGTTGCCAACGGTGGTCTAGGTATCGATAAGACGACAGCTGCGTCAATCATGGCCGTTTATGGTTCGCTCGTCTACATGTCAGGGATCATTGGGGGATGGGTAGCTGACCGTTTACTCGGTACGTCACGGACCGTCTTCTATGGTGGTATCTTGATCATGTTAGGACATATCGTCCTTGCTTTACCAGCAGGCATTACAGCCCTCTTCATCTCGATGGGACTCATCGTCATCGGTACTGGTTTCTTGAAACCGAACGTATCGAATATCGTCGGTGATTTGTACAGCAAGACGGATAACCGCCGCGATGCTGGTTTTAGTATCTTCTACATGGGGATCAACGCTGGGGCATTCCTCTCACCACTCGTCGTTGGTGAAGTGGCTGACCGTGGTGGATATCACGCTGGTTTCGCACTCGCTGCCATCGGGATGTTCGCAGGACTTGTCGTCTTCGTCTTGACGAAAAAGAAAAACCTTGGTCAAGCGGGTACGTACGTCTTGAACCCATTAAAAGGGGACGAGAAAAAACGCTTCATCACGATCGCATCAATCGTTGTTGTCGTCGTTGCGGTACTCGGTGTCGTTGCATCGATGACAGGACTGTTGACGATTTCTCGTTTTACTCTAATGGTCACGATTCTCGGGATCTTGATTCCGATCGCTTACTTCACAGTCATGCTTCGTAGTCCAAAGATCACGGATGATGAGCGCTCACGTTTGATTGCGTATATTCCGTTGTTCATCGCAGCAGCGATTTTCTGGGCAATCCAAGAACAAGGTTCATATGTCCTCTCCATCTTCGCAAGTGAACGGACGAACCTTTCATTCTTAGGATTTGAGATTCAACCGGCATTCTTCCAATCGTTGAATCCGCTCTTCATCATCGTGTTAGCACCTGTTTTTGCGAGCTTCTGGGTCAAACTCGGTGACCGTCAACCAACGACGATGCAAAAGTTCTCGTTTGGTCTTCTGTTCGCTGGACTTTCGTTCATCGTCATGACACTACCAGGTATCCTGTTCGGTGTGGAGACGTCAGTTAGTCCACTCTGGCTTGCACTGAGCTTCTTCCTCGTCGTCATCGGTGAGCTCTTCTTGTCACCAGTCGGTCTATCAGCAACAACAAAACTGGCGCCGGCTGCCTTCTCAGCGCAAACGATGAGTCTGTGGTTCTTGACGAACGCGACGGGTCAAGCGGTCAACGCACAAATCGTTAAATACTACACGAATGACACGGAGATTTTGTACTTCGGTATCACGGGTATCGTTGCCGTCATCTTCGGATTGCTTTTGTTCGCTTTCGCACCAAAACTTCAAAAATACATGCGCGGTATTCGCTGATGCATGAAAAAAGACGCTTTCTCGATCGAGAAAGCGTCTTTTTATTAATCATTCGTCCGGATATGGCGTAACCCTTCTGCGAGCAAGGCGACCAATGTTCCGAGGACGAGACCGTTTGACATCAGGGTCGTCACGAGTGGCGGTAAATCGGCCGTTGCTCCTTTCGGTAGTAACAACGCACCGATGCCGACGAGGACCGGGAGACCGACCGTGATCATCGCCGTTTGACGATTCAAGTCGCGGGCTGCTTCCGTGACGCCGATGATCGCCATCCCGGCAACGATCGGTGCGACCATCGCATAACCGACAGCGACGGGGATTTTAGCGATCAATCCGACGAATGGTGTCACGATACTGAGGAAGAGACACGTGATGTTCGCATAGACGAACGCTTTGCGGTCCGTGTTATCTGTTGAAGCAATGAACCCAGCCGTTCCGGAAATGGCGACAGGCCCCACCGTACCGAACAGACCAGCGAAGAGTTGTCCGATACCAGCCGTGATACCAGCTGTTCCGACTTGTCCTTTGACGGTTTCACCACGCTTGGCACTGATGATCCGTTCGATGACCTTGATGTTCGCTAAGACGTTCGTCATTAACAACAACGAGATGATGAGAGCTGTCGGTAATAAGCTCCAGTCGACATGAATACCGCCGAACGGCAATAAACTCGGTAAAGTGAACAGTGGACCATCGAAACTTGGCATCTCGGCACGACCGATCAATGCAAACATGCTCCAACCGACGAGTAGCGTGATTAATAAAGCGTACTGGCGTAAGCGATCACTTCGTTCTAAATAAAGCGAGATCAAGACCGTCAGAATCGAGATGACGGCAGGTAATACTTGAATTCGTCCATCCTCGATATTGAGCAATCCTTTCATGACGGATCCGGACAGTTGTGCCGACAGCAGTAGCATGTAGACACCGATGACTTGCGGTGTAAAAAGAGGGACTAAGCGCCGTAAGACACCCGTCATCGTCAATACGATACAGATGATACCGCTGAGTAGGAGTAAGAATCCAAGCGACTGTAAAGTGTTTGAATAACTGCCGTACAATGTGACACCAATCGACGAATAAAGGGCAAATACACCCCACCAAATTCCAGCAGGACCTTCCATGATTGGTAGACGGTGTCCGAGCAGGACTTGAAAGAGACTTAAGATGGCAAATACGAATAGACAACGAGATAAGAAGGAAAGCGTCTCGGCACCCGAGAGTTCAAACGATGCTGCGATGGCAAGGGGCGGGGCAATGTTAGTACAGATGATGAATAAAAACCATTGAATCGTAGACACAAGGGTACGCGGCAAAACGTGAATCTCCTTTCGAAAAAACAATATTGGTTTCATCTTAAACCAATTCATGAAAAAGAGATAGGGATGCTTACAATGACTGAAAATTCTAATATTTGTTTTCATATGTGATTTAACACATAATATGGAGTATAACGGTAACGGGAGGGAATGAGATGAAAAAATGGAGTATAAGAATCATTGGAACGATTGCTGCGCTGTTGGCACTGCTCGTATTTGCCTTCATGATTTGGGCACAATTCGACTATGATGCTTCTACGCAAGCGAAGTCTTACGTGGAGACAGATACACCCCGTGAACTGACATTTGGAAAGAAGACGAGTGATGTCGGATTCATCTTTTATCAAGGGGCAAAAGTCGATGCAGCGGCCTACAGTTATTACGGTAAGCAACTAGCGAAAGACGGGCACTTCGTCGTCATCCCGAAGCTACCGTTTCGGATTGCGTTGCTTGACTCAAACGAAGGACTCGATATCATCGAGGAATATCCGCAAATCAAAAAATGGTATCTGATCGGGCATTCGCTCGGTGGAAGCGCAGCTTCCACGATCGTTGAACAACATCCAAAAATTAAGGGGATCATTTTCCTCGCGTCCTATCCGATTGATTCGATTGATGTGCCCTCGTTGACGATTTATGGTGGACGAGATGGTGTCTTACCAGTCGCTGATATCGAAAAAAGTAAACAGGACGTTCGAAAAGATGCGGTATTCCATGAAATCAAGCAAGGGAACCATGCGAACTTTGGTATGTACGGTCGACAAAAAGGGGACAATAGCAGCTCGTTAACGTCAAAAGAACAACAGGATGAGTCATTAGATGAAATCAAACGATTTATCGATACACCTTAATCGATTCATCAATCAAACGAAAAGGATGGAGAGATTTCGGCACTGAGTCCGGAATCTCTCCATCCTTATTTTTACTGAGTCATCGATTCAACTCAAGCGATGAGCGACTTCGTCGAGCGTTGGCAGAGCAGCCATCGCGCCTTTGACGGAAGCAGCAAGTCCGCCTGAAATCGCAGCGAATCGACCGATGTCGTGAAGTTCATCTTCAGACCAATCAAATGAAAAATCGCGTAACGCACACTGGTAGAGTAAACCGGACATGAAGGCATCTCCAGCTCCTGTCGTATCGATTGCGTCGACCGTAATCGCATCGATGACAGCCATCGCACGATCCGTATAGAGAATCGATCCTTCACTTCCTCGCGTGATGGCAAGAAGACGAATCGGATATTCAGCTAACAATTCAGCAGCCCCGTCATCAAGATTCGTTTGTCCAGTTAGAAACGTCAATTCTTCCTCAGCAAGTTTGACGATTTGTGCATCCGGTAGGACAGACCGAATCGTCGTCCGTGCTTCGTCAAGATTCGGCCATAACGACTCTCGTAAGTTCGGATCGTAAGAAACCGGTACTTGGTGTGCTTTTGCACGTGCGATGGCTTTTCGTGTCGCGTTGACGGATTCTCCAGTGATTAAAGAGATCGAACCGATGTGTAATAAATCGACGGATGTGAAATCCTCCGGGACATGTGTTTCGTGGAATTGCATATCAGCGCGTTCCGCATTGATGAACTCAAATGACCGCTCGCCATCCTGCCCATTCGTGACGAGGACAAGACCTGTCTTTTGTGTTGAATCATGGACGAGATGATCGGTACGAACACCGTAATGATGTAACGTATCTTTCAAGAAGTGCCCCATCGAATCATCACCGACAGCTCCAAGAAAATAACTATCAGCGCCTAATCGAGCGAGTCCGACAGAGACATTGGCAGGAGCACCCCCAGGATTTTTTTGAAACGTCATGTTTTCAGCATCAAGAGGAATCAAATCAATCAATGCTTCCCCCAAACTAAAGATTTTCATACGTAGAACTCCTTTCAAGATCCGGACGAATCCGTTCGATGTGTAAAGCCATATAGCCGATTTCTGATTCAGGTACACGTGTATCGAGTTCGACAGTCAGCCAATTGCCCATTTGACTCGCACAGGCATAAGCCTCGGCATAACGTGTTTTGACGGCAGATAAAATCACATCATCCATGTCGTGTAAGGTTTCTCCTTGTTCAATTCGGGCGAGGACCAATTTCATATGCGTGAAGAAACGATAATACGTCATCGATGAGGTCTCGATCGTTTGTCCAAAAAAGACTTCAATCTGTTCGCGCAGTTCATTGAGTAACGTCACCGTCTGCAAAGCAGTTGCCATGTTCGGATGAGTCTGGCGTGCATTATATAAGTGAAGCGCGATGTTCGCTGCTTCTTCTTTAGGGAGGGTGACCTGTAACGCGCGTTCGATTTCAAGGACTGCCCATTCTCCGATCGCATACTCCGGTCCATATAAAAGACGAATCTCTTCCGCTAGTCGATTATGCACGACGAGTTGTTCACGTGCTAGCCGTACGGCATGAGCGAGGTGATCCGTCAGACTGACATGAATATAGTCATGAAACGGCGTCTGAAGTTCACCTTCTGCATGCGAGATGATGCGTTCGGATAAGTCGATGATCTCAAGTGGTGTCGTCGTCAGAATCTCTTTGAACTGTTCCGCATTTTCAAACGAAGGGATGAACATTTTTTCGATCTTCGTCGCTTGGATCGGATCTTTTTTCTTTTTTCCAAAGGCGATACCGGGTCCCATGACGATGCGTTCTTGTCCATTTTCTTTAACGACAACTGCATTGTTGTTGAGGATTTTATGAATAATCAGCCTGACGTCCTCCTTTCCAGTCTTTTCTTTATTATAAAGCGAACGTAGACGCTTTGCGAACCGACAAATGCGACCACCGAGTCAGTGGACCCGGTTTGGTCGCATGAAGGATTAAGCAGCAATGTCTGTTTCTTTTTGTTTACGTGCATCAAGACGCATCAAGACGACAGTCGAAACAAAAGCAGTGACGACCGCAATCACGAATCCAACGAGGTAGTTGATCAAATTCGTTGCACCGAGCGGGGCGACGATCGCGATCATCGGGATTCCAGTTAGTCCGTAGGCGTTCGCCGCGACTTGCGTCAAGACGACATAACCGCCACCAATCGCACCACCGATTGCACCGCCGATGAATGGTTTTCCAAGACGTAAGTTGACGCCGTAGATGACAGGTTCCGTGATACCGAGAAAGGCTGAGAACGCAGACGGTAGGGCAAGTGCTTTGAGTTTGACGTTCTTTGTCAAGAAGTAGACGGCAAGTCCGGCACCGCCTTGAGCGACGTTCGCCATCGACCAGATCGGTAAAAGGAAGTTCTTTCCGATACTTTTATCGGCAAGTAACCCTGCTTCGATTGCATGGAAACTGTGATGCATCCCAGTGATGACAATCGTCGAGTAAAGTCCACCAAAGAGGAGACCAGCGACGACTGAGAACTGTTCGTAGAAGAAGACGAGTACGAATGAGATTCCTTTCCCGAGCAACGTTCCGATTGGACCGATGACGATCAACGCCAGGAAACCAGTGACGAGGACCGTAACGAATGGTGTGACGAGTAAGTCGAGCGTCTCGGGTGTTCGTTTCCGGACTTGTTGTTCAATCTTTGCCATGACCCAGACAGTTAAGAGAACCGGGAAGACCGTTCCTTGGTATCCGATTAACTCGATGTTCATTCCGAGGAATTTCATGACTTCAGGATCACTGTTCCCAAGTGTCCATGGATTCAAGAGGGACGGGTGTGTCATGATTCCCCCGATGACGGCACCGAGATACGGATTTGCACCGAATTCACGAGCTGCCGAGAAACCGATCAGAATCGGTAAGATGATGAAGGCTGAAGATGAGAACATGTCGAGTAGCTGAACGATCGGCGAATCGCCTTGAACCCAACCGAATGCTTTGATCATGCCGAGTAATCCCATCAAGAGACCGGCAGCGACGATTGCTGGAATGAGTGGCACGAAGACGTTCGAGAGCGAACGGGCAAGACGGGCGAACGGATTTAATTTTTGAGAGGCGGCCTTCTTAACGTCGAGTGGTTCCTCGCCATCGACTTTCACACCAGCGAGTGGTGCAAACGCAGCAAATACCTTGTTGACGGTACCAGTACCGAAGATGATTTGATATTGACCAGAGCTCGAGAAGGCGCCGCTGACACCATCTAAGTCTTCAAGTGCTGCTTGATCAACCTTTGATTCGTCATGCAAGACAAGGCGTAAGCGTGTCGCACAGTGAGCGGCAGTGATGATGTTCTCACGTCCGCCGACGAGTTCGAGCACACGTTTAGCAGTTTGTTGATAATCCATCGGAAAAGTCCTCCTTTTTCATGAAACGTGCTGAATGAGACAAAAAAAGGCAAGACCGAACAACACCTCTCCTAACGAGGTGTCATTTCGGTCTTGCCAGCCGTACTGTCACAATCCGCACTATTGATTTGATTTCATCTTAAAGGAGAAAAGAAAGCGTTGTCAATACTTAATATTCATTTTTTTGAATCTGAATATCGACCTCAACACCGTAGTGATCGGAAACGACGGGACCGTGAATCCCATCAAACACGACACCGACGCGTTCAACGTCAATTTTCCGATTCGATAAGACGAGATCAATCCGCAATCCTTGTTGATTGTCTTCCCATCCATCGATGTTGCCATTGATCGTCTCAATTCCGACCGTTTCCTTAGCTAGTAGGAAGACGTCGTGCAATCCTCGTTGCATCATAAAGTCATAACCTGTATTTCGTTCTAAGGCATCGTTGTTGAAATCACCGAGGAAGAATGTCCATTCGAGTGGGTCCATCCGAGCCATCAAGTGGTTGAATTGTTCCTGGAACGGCTCGACTTCATCTGCCCACCAGCCAAGATGGCATGTATTGAACGTAATCGGTGTACCGTCGACTTGGATCGTCGCGCGGACGATTTTTCGCGATTTCCAATCGAATGTATCTTGACTACGGCTGACATAATAACTGTCCGATTTTAAGATTGGATGTTTCGTCAAAAGAGCGAGTCCTTCTTCATACTTATCATAGCCGATATGAGCAAAATCCCAGACGAGGGAGTAGGTTTGACCTTGTTCTTTTAGCGCTTGCTGGATCAAATAGGCAAAGTTATCGTTGCGCACATCGTCATAGACGATCGGTGTGTCCATCAATTGACTCACTTCTTGTAGTGCGATGACATCATAATCTTGAGCGAGAATTTGTTGAACGATCTGGTTTAATTTTTCGAGTGGCTGTTCTTCCTGCCATGAATGACAGTTTAGTGTGAGTAGACGCATGAGTGGTCCTCCTGATTTTTCAAATAAGAAAGGTGAAACTCTTATAAAAGAGCTTCACCTTTAGGTAGTTCCCTAATCTCGCAGGTTTATGCGCCGATCCGGTCTTGGATATCTGATTTTAAGATATCGGCTTTTGGACCGTAGATGGCTTGCACGCCATTGTTCTTAAGGATCAGACCAAGTGCACCGTTTGCTTTCCAGTCTGCTTCTTTTGCGACAAGCGCTGGATCTTTGACAGTGACACGAAGACGTGTCATACAGGCATCGACGTCCTCGATGTTTTGCTGTCCACCAAGCAAATCGATGATTTGTGAAGCTTGCGAACCGTCGGCAGGAGATGATGTCGCAGCAGCCTCACCTGAAGCTTCAGTTGTCGATACGTTGATGTCGTCCAGATAGTTCCCGTTACGACCTGGTGTCGCATAGTTGAACTTCTTGATGACGAAACGGAACGTGAAGAAGTTCAAGAAGAAGAAGAACACACAGACACCGATGAAGCGAATTAAATCACCAATCAAACCAGCTTTTGCAATCAATGGAATCCGCGTCAAGAGTTCGATCGCACCGAATGCGTGAATCCGAAGATGCATGACATCTGCTAGTGCAAAAGCAACACCGGTTAGTACAGCATAGATGACGTAAAGAACAGGAGCGATGAACATGAACATGAATTCGATTGGCTCCGTGACACCTGTCAAGAAGACTGCAAGTCCAGCAGATAAGAAGACCGGTTTGTATGCTTTCTTCTTATCTTCATCAACTGACATATACATTGCGACAGCAATACCGATCAATGAAGCAAGTGATGTGACGACTTGTCCTTCTTTAAAACGAGCAGGCACGACACTGTTGATCAAATCATTGTATCCTTGTGTGTTACCGGCTTGTTTTAAGTTAACAAGGTCAGTGATCCAAGCGAGCCAAAGCGGATCTTGACCGGCAACCGTCGATCCTTGAGCAGCACCTGTCAGGATTTTGTACGTTCCACCGAGTTCCGTGTAATTCATCGGGACAGTCAACATGTGATGAAGACCGAACGGAAGTAATAGACGCTCGAGTGTACCGTATACGAACGGTGCAATGATCGGTGCAGAATCACGTGAAGAGGCAATCCAGCGACCGAAGTCATTCAATAAGCCTTGAACGAACGGCCAAACGAGTGATAAGGCGAATGCTGCAACGACTGATCCACCGATGACGACGAATGGAACAAAACGCTTTCCGTTAAAGAAGGCAAGCGCATCTGGCAATTTACTGAAGTTATAAAATTTATTAAAGAGAACGGCACCAAGGAAACCAGAGATGATTCCGACGAATACTCCCATGTTGAGAGCCGGTGCCCCTAAAACTGAAGTGAAATAATCTTTTACGATGAGCTCAGAACCAAGCAATGAATCGACCGTTGCTTTTGGATCCGCGATCATGTCAGTGTTGACGCCGAAGATAGCTCCTGTGACGCGGTTGATCAAAATGAAGGCGAGTAACGCTGCGAACGCACCACCAGCACGTTCTTTTGCCCATGACCCACCAATCGCGACGGCGAATAAGACGTGAAGGTTCGTAATGATGGCCCAACCTAAATCTTCAACGATTCGAGCAATCGTTTGCATTAACGCGATATCGCCTCCATACATGCCGATCAGTTTCCCGACCGAGATCATGATTCCTGCAGCAGGCATAACCGCGATGACGACCATCAAGGCTTTACCGAGTTTTTGCCAAAAATCGAACGAAATAGCATTTTTCAAGATCATTCACTCCTTTTTATCTCTTTTTCTCTAATATGTGTGTAAGAACAGCGCAATAATGTAAGCGATTAATGCAACCGTTTGCATATAGAATTGTAAGCGATAACTTTTTAAAAAGCTAGTGTTTTATAAGAAAAATATTTAAATTTTATTTTGATTAAAAATTGATAGTTCGGAAAGGTATTCAGATTTAAAAAAAGTGGGAATAAGACTACAGTGAACGTTGTTTGGTTTCAAAAAGAAAAGATGTTGGGCGGATGAAAGAAGGGATTCAACCGATCGGGCAGTACGGTCAGCGGATTCGTACATTACGAGAACGTCATCAGTTAGATCAGCATACATTAGCTGAATTGACTAAAATGACACCTGAGGTGATTCGATGTATCGAAAATAGCATTGTGGATCCGTCTTTTTCGATGATTGAGCGGCTGGTCCGTGCTTTGCAGATTACTTCGGATCATTTGTTACGGCATATTTATATTTGGTCATCTGAAGTCATCGGTCAGCACGATCGTACGACCTTGATCGACATCCCATCGAGTTAATAGGTATGAAAAAGAGGAACGGTGGAAAAGTCCACTGTTCCTCTTTTGAGTGTTTAACGATTATCGACAGTCTCAGGATAGAGATCGTGATTGAATAGACGATGTTCTGCCATTCGTTCATATTTTGTACCAGGTTTTCCGTAGTTGTAGTACGGGTCAATCGAAATTCCACCACGTGGCGTAAATTTCCCCCACACTTCGAGGTAGCGCGGTTCCATCAATTTCACGAGATCTTTCCCGATGACGTTGATGCAGTTCTCGTGGAAATCACCGTGATTACGGAAGCTGAATAGATACAATTTAAGTGATTTCGATTCGACGAGTTTTTCATCCGGGATATACGAAATGTAGATCGTCGCGAAGTCCGGTTGATTCGTAATCGGGCAAAGGCTCGTAAATTCTGGTGCATTGAATTTCACGAAGTAATCATTTTCCGGATGGCGGTTCGGAAACGCTTCGAGTACTTCTGGTTGGTATTCGAAAATATAAGGTACGGCTTTTTGGCCGAGTAATGACAAATCGTTTAAGTCTTCAGGTCGCATGAATCATTTCTCCTTAAACGCCACGGTCGTTTGCAAAAACGAGGGCATGTAATTGTGGTAGAACACGCGCGTGATTAAAGCGTTCATCACGGGCGACGCGTTCCCAAAGTGTTTTTAGATCGTGTAACATCCGTGGGGCGATCGTTCCTTCTTCGTGCGGATCCGGATTTCCAAGTGATAGATAGAGCGTTTTTAAGGCATATCGCTCTGAAATCATCGCCGCGAAGTCGAGATCTGCCTCATCAAAAATAACGATTTTAACGGCACGCTGTTGTTCCGGTAGACGCTTGAAAAAAACATCCAAACGATCAAAATCAATCTTCATGCCACTTGAAGGGGGTTTAGGACTGAGTGTGACGTCATCGATATCAAGCAACCAATTTTGCCAGTAAGAACCTTGTGTCTCAACCGACATCGTGATGTTTCGTTCTTTTAATGCCTCAACCAGCGTACCGATCGAAGCATGAAGTAACGGGTTCCCACCGGAAATCGTGACATGTCCGTAAGAGCCGAGTGCATCGAGGCGTTCCATGATCGTCTCTGCCGTCAAGAGTTCGGGTTTTTCAGAACCATCCCATGTGAAGGCGGAGTCACACCACGAACAGGAATAGTCGCAGCCACCGGTTCGGACGAACATCGTCTTTTGACCGATTGATCGTCCTTCCCCTTGGAACGTTGGTCCGAAAATCTCGAGAACCGGAATTTTTGGCGTTTTCGTTAAGGCACTCATGCTTCGTTCATCCACTCACGACGGACTTCAGCAAAAGCAGTCGGCGTCTCATAGAGTTTGACGAATTCGACACGAAGTCCACGTTCGTCTGGAAGGTGTTGACCGAGCGTCTCAAAAATCCACGCCGCCATGTTTTCAGCTGTTGTATTCATGTATGGTAATGATTCATTTAAATAACGGTGATCGAGAAGTGGTTCGAGATGTGTTTTAAAGATTTTCTTAAGATCACCAAAATCAAGTGTCATACCGCGGTGATCAAGAAAACCACTGATGCCCATATCGACATGGTACGTATGACCATGAAGCGCACGGCATTTTCCATCGTAATCATATAGGTGGTGCGCTGCGTCAAACGTTAATTTTTTGACAATCATGACGCGAGATTTCGTATAGATAAGCGAGTCGCCAGTCGGGCGCTCGACCGTTTCAGGTGCTTCGTAATTGAATGTCATGTGTGTTGAACCTCCTTGATGTATGCATCTAATCCATTTTTTCGTAATTCACAGGCCGGGCATTCGCCGCAACCATCTCCAATGACGCCGTTGTAACACGTCAACGTGCGATTTCGAACGAAATCAAACGCACCGAGCGAGTCGGCAAGCGCCCACGTTTCTTTTTTGTCGAGCCACATGAGTGGCGTGTGCAGTACGAATGGATAGTCCATTGCAAGGTTCAATGTCACGTTCAGTGACTTGATGAAGGCATCACGGCAGTCTGGGTAACCAGAAAAGTCCGTTTCACATACGCCAGTGACGATATGACGGATTCCGCGTCCTTTCGCGAGGACGGCTGCGAACGAAAGAAACAGGTGGTTTCGTCCATCTACGAAAGTAGAAGGGAGACCATCTTCATTCGTCGTGATGGTTTGGCTGTGGTCAGTCAAGGCGTTACTCGTTAGTTGACTGAGAAGAGAGAGATCAAGCTCATGGTGTTTGACACCGAGCTCAGAGGCGATGTCGCGTGCGACTTCGAGTTCTTGTGCATGACGTTGTCCGTAATTAAACGTCACGACTTCGACTTCTTCATACTGTTTCAATGCTTGAAACAGACAAGTCGTCGAGTCTTGGCCGCCACTAAAGACGACAAGAGCACGTTCTTTTTTCATAATGTACACTTCCATTCCTAGTTTTTATAACGGAGGAGGTTACGAACTCCGGAGACGTAGTCTCAACTATTCACACTAGCAGAAGCCGTCAAAAAAGTCGACGTTTTCTAATGAAGGCCAAAAAAGAGATGCTGATTGTCGCTCGGACGATCGGCATCTCTTAATAGGAAATTACAGCGGATAGTGGTAATAGCGTTCTTTGACGAGCAGGTCACGGATGTTCGAGTCTTCCGAGATGACTTTCATCAAACCACCTGTTTGTGAAGCGTGTGCTTCGAGTGCCTTGATCTTTTGATCCGTATAGGCACTGACATCGTGAATGAATGTTCCTTCTCCAAGCTCTTCTTTCGTATTGTTCGCAAAAGCGACCGCAAGGAACTCAGGGCGATCGGCAGGATCCATCATCCGAAGGGCACGAACGACGGCGCGAGCTGTCGCTTCGTGATCGGGATGGACCGCGTAACCCGGATAAAATGAAATCAAGCGAGTCGGGCGCGTCTGTTGAATCAAGGTAAGGATACGGTCAGCAAGTGCCGCTTCATCCTCGAATTCAACGGTCTTATCGCGAAGTCCCCACATTTGGAGATCCGAAATCTTCATTTTTTCAGCTGCATCGATCAACTCACGTTTGCGAATCGTTGCGAGCTGTTCCCGGTTCGTAAAGACAGGGCGTCCCATGTTACGGCCCATCTCACCGAGCGTCAAACAAGCATATGTGACAGGACCACGATTTTCTGCGTGCTCGATGATCGTACCAGCAGAACTGAAGGCTTCGTCATCCGGGTGAGGGAAGACGACGAGTAAATGATCTTCGTGTGTCATGCGTCTACCTCCTCTGCACCTTGAGCAAATGGTGTCGGGCTAAGTTCAAAAGCAATCGCAAGACGTCCTTCGACATCGTGACCGGCAATCAACAATTGATCCCCAGCAAATTCGAAGTCAGTCAATCCTTCACCGTATAACCAGCCGTGGGCAAGTTTCAAACCGATCCGGTAAGGTCCGTTTCCTGTGATCAGACCACGTTCGTAAGTGATTTCCGCATTACGGAAAAACATCCCTGCGCTATGGAAAGTTGGATCTTGGTGCGTCGCATAGGCACCGTTCGTCGTCTCAACGTGTACGTATAACGGTGTATTCGCATGTTCGTCGATATAACGCTGTATTTCTTGTAAATCAATGGCTTGCATAAACTTTTCTCCTCTCCTATACAGAAAGAAGTCCGCGGATATCGCGGACTTCTTAAGCGGATCAAGACTTGACTGTACGATGTGCAGCGTGATCAGTTGGTCCGACGTATTCATTCAAACGGAATGAATGACGAATCGCGGAAGTGATGAAAGATTTTGCTGTACGGACAGCAGCTTCTACCGATGCACCTTTTGCGAGTTCGGCCGTGATTGCTGCAGAGTACGTACAGCCGGCACCGTGCGTGTACGGTGTCTCGATTCGTTCGTCCTCAATCAGGATAAACTCTTTTCCGTCATAAAGCACGTCAACTGCTTGTGGATGGTCAATCTTACTGCCACCTTTAACAAGAACGTATTGCGCACCTTTTTCATGAATCCGCGCTGCTGCAAGTTTCATTTCGTCTATCGTTGCTGGCTTTTTACCAAGACCCGATAATTGACCTGCTTCAAAGACGTTCGGTGTGACGACTGTCGCAAGTGGTGTCAAGACATCACGAAGTGCGTTCGCTGTATCAGGGTTTAGCACCTCATCCTCGCCTTTACAGACCATAACAGGATCGATGACGACGTTTTGGACGCCGGATGATTTGATTTTTTCGGCAACGGCTTCAATGATTTCGACAGTCGGGAGCATTCCCGTCTTCATCGCATCAACACCAATACCTCCAAGGACCGTGTGGATTTGTGTCCGGACGAGTTCTGTGTCGATTGGGTAAACCGCATGATGCCAAGAGTGATCAGGATCTTGAGCGACGATGACCGTCAAGGCATTCATTCCGTAGACGCCAAGTTCTTGGAACGTCTTTAAATCAGCTTGAATGCCAGCTCCACCACTCGTGTCGGAACCAGCAATCGTTAAGGCTTTACGTTTTGTCATGGGGCATTCCTCCTAAAGAAATAGACAATCCTTCTTGTTCTTCATCATAGCGAATTATGGGAAAAACAACAACTGTCGACGCTTCTAGCGTAGACAAAACCCCACCTATCTTGAATAGGCGGGGTGCGTACTTATTTAATGAATAAGAAGTCGAGAATATAGTAGATCATAGCAGCTAAAGCCATTGAAATCGGCAATGTGATGACCCATGTGATAAGCATGCGTTGCGCTGTTCCCCACTTGACACCTTTCTTACGGTGCGATGTACCTACACCTAAGATGGCAGATGAGATGACGTGTGTCGTCGAAACCGGAAGATGAATCGCCGTTGCACCAAAAATGATTGCTGCTGATGTTAAGTCAGCTGCTACACCATTGACTGGACGGATTTTCATGATTTGACCACCGACGGTTTTGATGATGCGCCATCCACCGACAGATGTTCCGAGACCCATTGCGATCGCACAGGAAAGTTTAACCCAAGTGGCAACTTCGTGATCCGTTTGGAAACCAGACGAAATCAAAGCGAGTGTGATGATCCCCATCGCTTTTTGCGCATCATTCGTACCGTGTGTGTACGATTGTAATGCAGCAGTTGCGATTTGGACGTGGCGGAAGCGACGATTCGTTTTCGCCAAATTTCCTTTTTTGAAGATGATTTTAAAGACTGCATATACGATGAAACCGAGTGTGAAGGCGAGTACTGGTGAAATCAGCAAAGCTTCAACGATTTTCAAGAACCCTTTTGCTTCGATGCCACCAAATCCAACAGAGGCAACAGCTGCACCAGCAATCGAACCAATCAGTGTATGCGACGAACTTGACGGAATACCAAAGTACCAAGTCAAAAGGTTCCAGGCAATGGCTGAAATCAAGGCAGCGATGACGACATAGCTCCCGTGTTCAAGTGTTGACGGGTCAACGATGTCACCAGAGATCGTTTTTGCGACTCCAGTGAATGTGATTGCACCTAGGAAGTTCATCGATGCAGCCAAAATGATGGCATGGCGTGGTTTCAAAGCGCGAGTCGATACAGCAGTCGCGATTGAGTTCGCTGTATCGTGGAAACCATTGATGAAGTCGAAGCTAAGTGCGAGAATCACGATTATGGCGGTGATGATAAACAGGCTATCCATCTCGTTAGCTCCTCACTTAAGCGTTTTTCATGATGATCGTTTCAATGACGTTAGCTGCGTCTTGGCAGTAGTCCGCGATTGATTCGAGCGATTCATAGATTTCTTTGTATTGAATGATTTTAATTGGATCTGTTTCTGTTGCGAACAATGCTTTGATTGATTTACGGCGTAAGTTGTCACAAATCGTCTCTTGTTCTTTGATTTTAATGACATGTTCACGCATCGGTTGCAATTTACGTGCAACAAGAAGATCCATTGACGTTGCGAGTTCTGAAACAGCGATGTTGATTTCATCAACGAACTTAATCATGTGCTCGTCTGCTTGAACGATATTGTAGATTTCGAAAATAGCGGAACATTCTTCAAAGCCATCTAAGACGTCATCGAGTGCGTTAGCGAGTGCGAGTAAGTCTTCGCGATCGATTGGCGTGATGAACGCGTTGTTCAAGTCGATGATCAACTGATGCATCAAATCGTCCCCAGCTGTTTCGAAGTCTTTTACTTTATGTGCAAATTCTTTTACATCCGCGATGCCGTTGATTTTAAAGTCAACGAAGAATTGCGAAGTCGTTTTTAAGTGTCCTGCGATTTCTGATAATTTAACTGCGAATGGATCTTGTTTTTTACTAAACATTTCTTCTGCCTCCATATTAAGAACAAGAATAGAATAGTGAAGCAACTTCACGAGTTCGATTGTAGCAGACGGTATTGTAAAAGAATACATTTATGAAGCGTCTTTACGAAATCTTAATAAATCTTAATGTGAAGGTGATTGTAGATTTAATAAATTATCTGACAATAGGAGATTACATGTTTACTTAATTGAAATAGGTTGGATTGCGTTGTGATTACAAGCGAATGTCTTGTGATTGTAAGAATAAAAGCGCATCAGAAGTGGGAAAAGAGGATATGGCGTATGAAAATCGAATGATATGATTAAGTCTGCGTAATTAGGTAAAAGAGGAGGATTTTATTATGCTCGTTCAAAGTTTATGTATCCCGAAGCACCAATGTGTCACGATTTCCGAAACAGCGACGATCCGTGAAGCGCTTGACACGCTTGAAAAAACCGGATACCGATGTGTCCCGGTCCTTGACCAATCAGGACAGGACTTCAAGGGGAACATCTATAAGATGCACATCTATCGGCATGGGATGAATGGTGGCAGCTTAGACGACAACGTCATGTCGCTGATTAAGAATACATCCAAATACATCTATACAGGAAGTAATTTCTTTGAAGTCTTCTTCTCAATCAAGGAATTACCGTATATCGCTGTCTTAAATGACGATGGTCATTTCTTCGGCATCCTACCGCACGGAAAAATGCTTGGAATGCTTGAAGAAGCGTGGAACCGTGACTCTGGGAGTTACGTCTTGACGGTAGCCCTAAGTGAACAAAAAGGGGCACTTGAGAAGATTTCGAAGATCGTTAACAAATATTCAACGGTGGCGAGTCTGATGACTCTCGATGCAAAGAGTAGTGTCATGCGTCGCGTATTAATTACGTTACCAACGGATTGTGACGAGAAGACGAAGAAAAAAATCGTGAAGAAACTTGACGACAAGGGTCTTCGTGTCGTCGCTGTTGAAGATTTAGCTGTTCGTGTATAATGGACCCGCATAAGACCAGTCATGACTGGTCTTTTTTTGAGGGAAAGGAAGGATAGACGATGAAACTATTAGTAGTAGGAGCAGGTGCGATGAGTGAGGCGCTCGTTCAAGGGTGGGTCGCTTCTGGATTTAAGCGTGAGGACATTACGATGACGAATCGCAGTGGTGGAGCACGCTTGACGGAAGTCGCGGCGCGACACGGCATTCAAACGGTCGAGCAAGAAGATGTCTCCTTATATGATGTCGTCATTCTTGGCATGCAACCCGATGGTGTACTTGCCTACGTAGCAAACCAACAATGGACGCATCAAACGATCGTTTCGATTGCGGCTCACATTACACCGGACGAAATCGAACGGTTAACAGAACGTCCGACAGTTGCTGTCATGCCGAATACACCCGTTGCCCATCGATTAGGAATGACTGGACTATGGTTCGGCTCACGCGTGAACGAAGAGATCCGAAGTGTAGTCGAGGCATTATTTGGACGTGTCGGAGAAATCGCGGAGGCAAATGAATCGACGATGCCAGCGTTCATGGCGGCAGCTGGATGTAGTCCAGCATTCTTCTATGAAATCGTAGCTGGTATGGTACCAGTTTTGACGGATGCCGGTTTTGAAGAGGGAAATGCACGTCGAATCGTTGCTCAAGCGATGAAAGGTTCAGCAGAGATTCTCATGCGTTCTAATGAGAGCACAGATCGTCTCATTGCTGACGTTGCAGCACCTGGTGGACCGACGGATCGTGGTGTCCAAGTGTTACGGGAGCGGCACCTGTTCGAAACGATGCAAGCGGCGCTACGAGAGAGTGCACGTGAAGCAAACGAATAATCCACTTCAGAACGCTTACGTATAATAAAATGCGTAAGCGTTTTTTTTCGTTCACGAAAGTTTCACGTGAAACATAAGCAAAGCGATTGCATCTCGAAATGAGAATCCGTACACTATAAAAAGAAACCGTCCAGACGGTACAGTAAAATAGATAGGAAAAGGGGGAGGCTTTTGGCTAGTGCAAAAGCGCAAGAGACTCGTCGTCGGATTCTTGAAGCAACGACGACGATTATTTTGCAACAAGGATTCACCCAATTGACGCTTGAAGAAGTAGCGAAACAAGCAAATGTCTCAAAAGGTGGACTATTGTATCATTTTGCTTCGAAGGAAGCATTATTAATGGGGGTCATCGAGGCGCAAGAAGCACGACAATTTGAACTATATGAACAGCATCTGTTGACGATGGGACCGATGGAAGCGTTCGTGACGTTGCAAATCCAGCAACAAGAGGAGTTCCATCTCGACATGGATGCGCTTCTTTACTTGTTGTCCTTATTAAAGGATCATGCGACGTTCGTCGAGGAACGAAAGCGACAAGCGGAGCAGTTCTTCCGCCAACTGACAGAACAGATGGATCCGGTTGAAGTGTTATCGATTCGCTTTATATTAGACGGTTTGAAATTGTCGGAGCATTTTCAGTTTGGCGCACCGTCTCCAGATGTGCGACAACGATTAATTCAGCAATTAATAGAACGTGCACGACGACTAGATAAACAAATTGAAGAGTGAGGGAGAATCATACGATGAAAAAGATCATCCAGTTTTCGGTGAACAATAAGTTTGCCCTCTGGCTCATGACGATCATCATCACGGTTGCCGGTATTTATGCGGGAACATCGATGAAGCTCGAGACATTGCCAGACATCACGACACCGACCGTGTCGGTGACGACGATTTATCCAGGTGCTACACCAGAACAAGTCCTAGATGAAGTCAGTCGAGAACTTGAAAGTAAGGTCGAAAATTTGTCAGGAGTCGATACTGTACGTTCGACGTCCTTCCAAAATGCATCGAACCTACAAATCGACTATAACTTCAGTACGAATATGGAAGAAGCCGAGCAAAAAGTAAAAGAAGCTCTTTCAAACGTAGAACTACCAGAAGGTGTTCAGGATCCACAAGTATCACGGATTTCCTTTGATGCATTTCCAGTCATCGGATTCGCTGTCTCAGACAAGGAACGATCCCTATCTGAATTGACGAAACTCGTTGAAAACGAACTTCAACCAAAGCTTGAAGGAATCGAAGGGGCGCAGACGGTTCAAGTCGCGGGTCAAGAGATTCGCCGGATCGAAATTCGCTTCGATGAGAAAAAACTCGAACGTTACGGTCTAACCGAAGAGAATGCGAAACAATTAATTCAAGCTAATGATTCCCGTTTAGCGCTTGGCTTGTACGAGTTGGGAGATAAGGAACAAGCAGTCGTATTAGATGGAAAAGCAACGACGGTCAAGGAATTAAAAGATCTTCGTCTTCCATATACGCCGCCAGTATCGAATACTCCTGAAGCAGGACAAGCAGGACAAGCAGGACAAGCAGGACAAGCAGGACAAGCAGGACAAGCTCCATCGTCAGCCCCTGCGGCATCCCAAACGACAACAGCGACAGGCGCAACGTCCAGTCAGGCAACACAGACGGCGCCAACGCAAGTACCAACTGTCACGTTGTCGCAAGTTGCGACGATTGAGGATAAAGGGATCGAGGAATCGATCTCGCGTTCGAATGGTGAACGATCGATTGGTGTTCAAGTAACAAAGTCGCAAGATGCGAATACAGTCGATGTCGTCAATGCAGTCAAGCAGACGATCAAAGACTTCGAAAAAGAAAACGGTTCGGTCAATGCATCTGTGACACTTGATCAAGGTAAACCAATTGAGGAATCCGTTTCGACGATGATCAGTAAAGCATTGATTGGTGCGTTATTTGCGATTGTCATCATCTTGCTGTTCTTACGAAACATTAAATCAACGATCATTGCTGTTATTTCGATTCCGTTATCCCTTCTGATGGCAATTCTTGTCTTGAAGCAAATGGATATTTCCTTGAACATCATGACACTCGGAGCGATGACGGTCGCGATTGGTCGAGTCGTTGATGATTCCATCGTCGTCATCGAAAATATTTATCGTCGTTTGACGGATCCGACGGAAAAGTTAAAAGGAAAAGAACTGATCATCAGTGCAACACGAGAGGTCTTCATTCCAATCGCTTCGTCGACAATCGTTACGATCGCGGTCTTCTTACCACTCGGATTCGTTACGGGATTCGTTGGTGAGCTGTTCTTACCATTCGCTTTGACAGTCGTCTTTGCACTGTTCGCGTCCTTGATCGTTGCGGTTACGGTCGTTCCGATGTTCGCGGATTCGCTCTTTAAGCGTGGTAAAGCACCAAAACCGGAAAAAGAAGAGGGCGGAAAGTTGGCGAATGGGTATCGCCGTATGCTGAATTGGTCTCTTAATCATAAACTCATCGTCTTTGGTCTTTCAGTCTTGCTTTTGATCGGTAGTTTTGCTCTTGTACCAACGATTGGTGTCAACTTCTTGAATCAAGAAGGAGAAAAGACACTCTACGTCACGTACAATCCAAAACCAGGTCAAACGTTGGATGATTCGTTAAAAGCAGCTGATCAAGCAGAAGATTATTTCAACAAACAAAAAAATATCGATAATCTTCAGTTTACCGTCGGTGGAGAAAATCCATTGAATCCAGGGAATACGAAACAAGGTGTCTTCATCGTCCAATACGATCCAGACACGGAAGATTTCGCAGATGTTAAACAGACAGCCATCAAACAGCTGAATGCTGACATTCCGACAGGAGAATGGAAAGAGCAAGACTTTAGTGGTGGCGCAGCTTCGTCAGGTGTCTCGTATTCGATCTTCGCGAATAATATTGAAGATTTAGAAAAAGTTACACCGAAATTCGTCGATGCGATCGAAGGCGAAACGAAATATGTTCGAAAAGTAACGACAGATTTAAAAGAAGCGTATACGCAATATACGTTCGAAGTCGATCAGCAAAAAGCGGCTGAGTTCGGTGTTTCAACAGCACAACTCGCACAAGGTATCGCGAATGTCCAAGGTGAGGAAAAACCACTTTCTACTATTAAGGTGGATGGGAAGGAACTCGATGTCATCGTTCCAAACGAACAAACGACATATGATTCGATACGAGACTTGGAAGAGACAGATGTCGTGACACCACTTGGTGTTCGTAAACTGTCCGATTTTGTTGAAGTGAAAAAAGGAACGACACCTGACTCACTCAACGAACGCGATGGAAAACTCGTTGCTACGGTGACAGCAGAACTAAAAACGGATAAAGCAACAGAGGCTTCTCAAGCGATTGAAAAGTCAGTTAAAAACATTGATCGTCCGACAGGCGTCTCGTATGAGCAAGGCGGAGTCACAGAGCAGATCCAAGAGTCGTTCACACAACTTGGTCTAGCAATGGCAGCAGCTGTAGCGATCGTCTATCTTGTCCTCGTCATTACGTTTGGAGGAGCATTGACACCACTCGTCATCTTGTTCTCACTTCCATTCGCAATCATCGGTGGACTGGTTGCACTTCTGATTACAGGCGAGACGATTTCTGTATCGTCCTTAATCGGTGCCTTGATGTTGATTGGGATCGTCGTGACAAATGCGATCGTCTTGATCGACCGTGTCATTCATAAAGAAGCAGAAGGTTTATCGACGCGTCAAGCACTACTCGATGCAGCAGGTACACGTTTACGTCCAATCTTGATGACAGCCCTTGCGACGATCGGTGCCCTTGCACCACTCGCGCTTGGACTCGAAGGCGGCGCATTAATTTCAAAAGGATTAGGCGTGACGGTCATCGGTGGACTTACAAGTTCGACATTGTTGACACTCCTTATCGTGCCGATCGTCTATGAATTCTTAGCACGTTTCCGTAAAAAGAAGTCAATTGATTCTTGAAAAAACGATTAAATCACTAAAACGGACAGATATGCAGAAATGGCGAGAATAAGCCATTCTGCATATCTGTTTTTTTGTTTTGTTACAAAAATATTACAATAAAGAATTCGCGTTAAATAACTGTAACATGATGAAAATCTGGAACATGATAGGATAAATACAGAAATTATCTGACAATTCAGACGTACAATACATTCATACATAAGAGGAGAATGAATCGATGAAAGCTGTCACTCGTGTTTTGTTAACCTTAACGTTACTTATCAGTAGTTGGACACTCGTCCCAGCATCAACGCAAGCTGCAACAAGTAAAAAAGTAGTAGTATCAGTGGATGTGTTGAATATTCGTGCAAAAGCTGCTGTATCGAGTAAACGAGTCGGGCAATTAAAACTTGGACAAGCTGTAACCGTCGTAGGTCAACTCAAAGAATGGTATCAAATCCGTCATCAGGGGAAATCAGCATACATCGCCTCTACATATACGAAAGCATATAACGCTAAAGCGACGAAAGGTCTTAGTAAAACAGGATCAACGATCGTTTCGGTAGCAGAAGGTCTTAAAGGACGTCCTTATGTTTTTGGTGCGACAGGTCCTGTTAGCTTTGATTGCTCAGGATTTACGCGTTACGTTTATCAAGCACTAGGAAAATCACTCCCACGTACGGCAGCGGCTCAATACTCAGCAACAAAACGTACGGCACCAGGCGCTGGTGATCTCGTCTTCTTTACACATGGAAGTGGGATTCAACACGTTGGAATCGCTGTCGATGGTGGTACGATGATCAATGCGAACTCGTATTATGGAAGAGTCGTCAAAGAATCGTTCCGTGGCGGTTACTGGGGATCACGGTATGTAGCAGCAGGGGCACTTTAAACGAAATGAAGCGGCGAATTCAAATCGGTGAACTCGTCGCTTTTTTATATGGATTCAGGTATAAGGAAGAACGGTCGTTCCAGCAATGAACGCCGAGGGCACTTCAATTTGTGGACGAGCAACGAGATCTTCGCGGACGGTCAATTGAAAAGCATGTTGTCCGATCGTAGCATATGGAATCGCGATCGTCGTCATCGCTAAGACTTCAGCGAGTTCACTTCCATCAAAGCCAATGACAGAGAGATCTCCCGGGACCTGATAGCCTTGTTTTCGTAGTTCCAAGATCAGACCTGCCGCCACGTGATCACTGGCAGTCAAGATGGCGGTCGGACGTTGTTTTTGTTGCATCCAGCGCCTTGCGACGGTCGCACCATCTTCGATCGTTAAGGTCTGTTCGTAGACGAACTCGTCACGTACGACCTCTTGATACGCATGTTTACGCGCCAAGCTATTTGTGCTGTCAGGTCGCCCAAGACAGATGCCGATACTTGTATGTCCTTGTTGACGAAGATGTGCAAGTCCCTGTTGAAAGGCCGTATAGTGATCGATATAGACAGCAGCGACGTCTTCGTGGTGTTCACAAAAGACAATCGGTCCATAACGTTCATACGATAAAATCGCTGATAACGGAAGGCTGTGCGACACGACGATGAGTGCGTCGATCTCCTGTTGCGCTAGCGCATCAAGAGCGAGTTGCTCATGCGTTTCCACATAATTCGTTTGCCACGTCAAGAAACGATAACTGGCGTCAAAGGCAGCTTGTGCGATGCCTTGGAGAATGGCGGCGTGATATGGATGATCAACGAATGGGAGCATGACACCGACCGTCTTCGTCATGCCCGTCGAAAGATGGACAGCGGTTTGATTACGGATATAGCCAAGTTTTACTATCGCTTCTCGGACAGCTTGTCGCTTCTCGTTAGCAACGTAAGGGTGATCATTTAGTACACGTGAGACTGTCGTGACGGACACGTTTGCTTCACGTGCCAAGTCTCGGATGTTCGTCATCGCGCATCCCTCCTTTAGGTCTGGCGAGATAATCGTTGTTCAAGTCGGCGCCAATCCTGTCGCGAGACGGGAGCCGAGAATGGAGATGTCTGTTCAGCCAATTCATTGATTTTTGAGAGCAGTCGTGTTTTTTCTTGAGGAGATAAATCAGGATATTGATCAACCAACGTGTGTTGACACAAATAATAGCCTGCTGGTGTGTGCAATTGTTCAATCGCCCATTCAAAAGCAACATTCCGCTTGAATAGCTGGGTTAACCGAGTATGGATCGACATGATGATTACCTCCTTTTTAGTGTATATCAAGACGATAGGCTATGAAACGCGTTTCACGGCAAGAACTATTTTTGAGCAACGGATTGATTGAGAAAATTCAGCAAGAATTGACCGAGTAGACAAAGAAGTCTATGATTGTGACGATACAACACAAAGAGGGGCGAACGTAAAATGGAATCGACAGACTCGAAGCTGGCATTAAAAATGCTCGTTGTTCTATCTCGGACGATGCATGCGGTGACGGAGCAAGTGAAGGCAGACATCAAAACACATCAGTTGAATTTATCGGAATTCGGAGTTCTTGAATTGCTTTACCACAAAGGGGATACGCCTTTACAACAGATTGGCGATAAAATTCTGTTAACGAGCGGCAGTGTGACGTATGTCGTCGATAAACTCGAAAAGCGTGGATTGATTGCGCGAAAATCATGTGCGACGGATCGTCGTGTCACGTTTGGAACTCTAACGGAAGCTGGACGCGAACTGATGGAAGAAACATTCCCGAAACACGAAGCTTTTTTAGCAGACTTGTTCAAGGATTTGTCGGTTTCTGAAAAGGAACAGTTGATTGATCAATTGAAACGAATCGGTTTACGAGCCGAACATTACACGCCGCTCGAAAATGTATAAGGATTAGCACTCATAAGATCAAGAAAGCTCGAGTCATAGACTTGAGCTTTTTTTTGTTCGTTTGGAAGTCAAACTAATTGACAAACGAAAAGGTGGTTGGTATGTTTAGTTACAGAATTTACTTTAAATAAAAGGGAGAAATAATAATGACTAAATTACTTTATGTAACTGTTAACCCGAAAGCTACAGAACACTCTTTCAGCCTTCAAGTCGGTGAAGCATTCCTCGAAAGCTACAAAGCAGCGAATCCTTCAGCTGAAGTAGAAGTTCTTGACCTATATAACGAAACAGTCCAAGAAATCGACACAGACGTGTTAAGCGCATGGGGCAAATTCGCAACAGGCGAAGAATTAACAGAAGTGGAGATCGCAAAAGTTGGTACGATGACAAAACATCTCGAACAATACATGGAAGCAGATGAGTATGTCTTCGTCACACCAATGTGGAACTTCTCTTTCCCAGCACGTCTCAAAATGTACATCGACAGCGTACTTCTTGCAGGTAAAACATTCGCTTACACTGCAGAAGGTCCTAAAGGTTTGATGGAAGGCAAAAAAGCACTCCACATCCAAGCGACAGGTGGCGTGTACACAGGATCTGGTCTTAACTTCGGTGATGACTACCTCCGTCAAGCACTTGCTTTCACTGGTGTAACAGACTACGATGCCCTCTTCATCGAAGGTATGGCGATGAACCCAGAAAAAGCAGAAGAAATCAAAGAAGCAGCAATCGCAAAAGCGAAAGAACTCGGTCGTTCATTCTCGACTGTCAACGCATAAGATAAGCGTAAAAAGGCTCCCGCCGTGTCGGGAGCCTTTTTGTATTTGTATTGAGTTAAGAGAGCGTTGATTTTTTGCGAAGCACAAGCGTCAGGAAGAGCAACAAATCTTTTAATTTCTCAAAGCCGCGGGGATGCGTCGAGATACGATAGAGCCACTCTAGCTTGAGGCGACGGAATAATTTTGGAGCACGCTTACTATGTCCGGACCAGACATCGAATGCACCACCGACACCGATGAAGATGCCGTGATCGACTTGATCATAAACAGAAGCGATCCATTCCTCCTGTTTTGGCGCACCGAGTGCGACGAGGATAAGATCAGCTTGTACTTCTGCGATCGCTCGCGTTGCTTCCTCTGTCTTTCCAAAACCGTGAAACGTACCGACGAAGCGGATGTTCGGAAAACGAATCGATAACTGATGGATCAACGATTTCATAACTTCCGGGCGTCCACCAAGCAAAAAGACACGCTTCTTCAGTGCATCTGCCGTCCGCAATAGTTCACGTGCCGTCTCGATCCCTGGCAATGTCGCAGTGAGGGGCGCTCCCATTCGTTTACTGGCAGCGGTCACACCAATACCATCTGGTGTGATAAACGTCGCCTGCCGCAAAATGGCTTCGTAAGAAGGTTCGCGCAATGCACGCAACACGAGCTCAGGATTCGCCGTGACAAGAAAGGCTTTTCCGCGGTCGTGTAAGATTGTTTTAATATGGGTATACCATTGCGAAGGTGTCGCATCGACGAATGGTAGTCCAAATAATTGTTTTGTCTGAATCATAGTTTCCCACCTCATCATCCATCATAGCAGAATCAAGACGTACGAACAGCGACTTGAGACTGAAAAAGGAGCGGATCCACGTGCATCCATCTTGGCAAACGGTGTTAAAAGAAGAAAAGGAAAAACCTTATTTTCAGGAGCTGTGGGCTTTTTTGAAGGAAGCCTATCAAACGACGACCGTCTATCCTCCGAAAGAGCGGATCTTTCATGCGTTTGATGCGGTCGCACCGGAAGACGTCCGGTGCGTCATTTTAGGACAAGATCCCTACCATGGTCCACGACAAGCGAACGGACTCAGCTTTTCTGTCCATGACGGAGTTCCGATCCCGCCGTCCCTTCGAAACATGTATAAGGAACTCGTCGCGGATATCGGTTGTCCGGCTCCGACATCCGGAAATCTCGAAGCTTGGTCACGACAAGGTGTCTTTTTACTGAATACGTCGCTCACGGTTGAAGAAGGAAAAGCGGGATCGCATGCTAAAAAAGGCTGGGCATCATTCACGGATCGGGTCATTGAAGTCCTAGGAACACAGACACAACCGATCGTGTTCATCCTATGGGGAAATCACGCGAAGAGTAAAAAGGTGCTGATTGATACGAATCGTCATCTTGTTCTCGAAGCCGTTCATCCAAGTCCCTTATCAGCGAGCCGAGGATTTTTCGGTAGCAAACCTTATTCGCAAACGAATGCTTGGCTGAAAGAGCAGGGAAGAGAGCCAATTGACTGGTGTTTATCGTAAATCAAAAGCGTGTGTTCCGTTGAATGCGGAACACACGCTTTTGATTTACTCAGTGACTTGAGATAGTCGGTTCTTCATCCATCATGAACTTTTCGACGACGAGGGCGACACCATCTTCATCATTCGAAGCGGTCATATACTGGGCTTTTTCTTTAACGGTATCGGCTGCATTCGCCATCGCGACGCCAAGACCTGCCCATTCGATCATCGATAGATCGTTGTTGCCGTCTCCACAAGCAATGACTTCTTCCTGAGCGATACCAAGCTTCTCAGACAGTAAGGCAAGGCTTGTGCCTTTTGTGACACCGTCTTCCGTGAATTCAAGGAAAAATGGCTTTGAGCGAGCAACCGCGAGTTCCCCTGCAAGCTCTTGTTGAAGCGTCTGCTCGACCCGCGCGAGGTGTGTCTCTTCTGCCATCATTAAACACTTGACGACAGGTGTTTGAATCGCTGTTTTAAAATCAGCGACGGGAATGACGTCCATACCAGTCAATTGTCCTTCGAGTGTCGTATACTCGTTCGGTTGTTCTGTCAGAATCTCATGTCCGACATACGTGTGAATGTAGACATCCTCCCGTTTACTTACATCATAAAGACGATGGACCGTCTCCGGAGAGAGGGTACTGAGGAAAAGTGATTCGTTCGTTTTGCAATCGATGATCGAAGCTCCGTTGAAGCTCAGGATGTAGCTTCCGTATCGTGCGAGTTCTAGTTCTTCTGCAAGATCAAGCATCGCATATGTCGGACGACCGCTTGCAAGAACGACTTTCTTCCCGCGACGTTGCGCAGCAAGTAAGGCTTCTTTCGTACGTGGTGAAATCGTATGATCACTTGTCAACAAGGTATCATCTAAATCGAGAACAATCATTTTGTACGTCATACATTCAAACCCCTTTCAATTATCTGTATATCGTAACAACTTGTGTCCCATTCGACAATATACTCTCCATTGAGAGAGTATGATAAAGTGGAAACAGAGCCCGTACGGAAAGGATTCCAACTTTATGAAATATCTCTTCATGATCATATCAAGTCTATTATTAGCAGGATGCAGTACGATGTTTCCGCATCCCGCCTCTCTACTCGAACATCCGTCCCTTCCGGCATGGGAGCAGTCGTTGAAAGAGCGGATTGACCGCGATTTGCCGAAACAGGCAGAAATCGTGGCGCCACGAAATCAAGCAGTATCCCGTCTATACGAACTCGTTGATTTAGATCGAAACGGTAAGGATGAGGCGATCACCTTCTACCGTAGTGAGCAGGATGGACGTTTCACGATTCATCTTCTCGTTCATGAACGACAAGGTGAAAAATGGCGACTTGTGACACGGCAGACAGTTGCTGATGGGCGAGCCATCGATCGACTCGAAGTCGTATCTGACGCGCAACATAAACAAAACCATTTAGTCATCGGGATTACCAGTCATGGTGAAAACACGTTATATATCATTGAACAGCTGTTGTCGAAGCAACGAGATGTCACGAAGGTGGATCGGTATGACCGCCTGTCGGTGAATGATTTGAATCAAGATCGCGAGCGAGATATGGTGCTTCTACAAAAGGGAAGTCCATCTCGTTTGATCTATTATAAGGATATCTTGTCGGAAAAGCGTCAAGAGACGACGCTAGCGACAAAAGATGGCGATTTATTCGCAGAACATGATTTATTTGAAGTCGATACGATCAATGCTGCGCGCAATAAAGGCTTGATTGTCTCTTATACACGTGATGCTAAGATGCACATCGCATTATTCCGTTTAGCGAACGATACGTTGGAACAAGTGCGCTTCGGTCAAGTCGATGAGATCGTTGAACCAATGTATACGTTTCCGAAGGATGTCGATCAAGACGGAATCGTCGAGTTCGGTCATCAATATACGCCGGGCGGTAGTGAAGGGCGTGAAGGTGAGCCGAAACCACGTATTACCGCGTACTACACATGGAATGGATCGGACAATCCGCCATTTCTTGAGAGTGGATTCGAACTACGGGAAGAGCAGTACATTGATCAGGAATACAATTTCGTTATGCGTTTCCCGGCCAATTGGGCGACACGGGAAACGATCGAAAAACGTGAAAATCGCGTTCGTTTCATCAATCGGGATACGAAGCAGGTTGATTTTGAATTAGAGATCATTCCAAAGAATCAATACATTGCTAGTGACCAAAAACGAAAAATTAAAGAGGGCATCGATTATGTCTATGTGATCGATGCGACGAAGGATTATGAAATGTTCGTCAATCGTGTCACACTCGTGGAATAAAGAATCAGGGGGAGAAAAGAATGACCAAAATACTAGTAGCCGAGGATGAACACGCGATTCGCAGTTTCATCGTCATCAATTTGAAACGGGCAGGCTATGACGTCATTGAAGCAGAAAACGGAAAAGAGGCACTCGCGCAATTTGATCAACAAACCTTTGATATTCTGTTACTGGATATCATGATGCCGGAAGTCGATGGTTTCGCTGTCTGTGAACAGGCGCGGGCGAAGGATGAAGTGGTCGGGATTATCATGCTGACGGCACGGACGCGAGAAGAAGATAAAGTCATGGGACTAAGCGTAGGGGCGGATGACTACATCGCGAAGCCGTTCAGTCCAGCAGAATTACTCGCACGTATCCAGTCGCTCCTGCGACGGGTAGAGACATTACGCCGCAGAAAACAGCCGCGTGAACTTGTTTCTGGACCGTTCCGAATTGATTTAGGAGCGAAGCGTGTTCAAAAAGACGGCATTGACGTCGAAGTGACGCCGACTGAATATGATTTACTTTGTCATTTCATTAAAAATGAGGATCAAGTCATGTCGCGAGATGAACTACTCGATGCGGTATGGGGCGAGAACTATTTCGGCGATCGAAAGACAGTCGATGTCAACATTCGCCGTCTTCGTCAAAAAATCGAAGAAAATCCAGCGGAACCGAAGTTCATCGAGACACTGTGGGGACATGGATACAAGTGGCGTAACGAAGAATGAAGCGCCAGATATTGATTCGATTCATGACGATCATCACGGTGACGGTCCTACTTGTCATCGGGATTCTCTCATTCGTGACCTATAACTATTATTACGTGACGGCGACGGATGTCTTGAAACGTCATGCGAATGCGAGTGCGGTGTTGTTTGCAAATAGTGGTCTCGCTTATGATTACACGGATTCAGAAGCGACGATTCATGATGTACTCGATTCTTATGCCTATCCAGATGCAGAAATCGAAGTGTTGGATGCGACAGGCATTCCGCGTTATTCCTCGACAGGGTTCATTTCGCAACGTAAATTGACGCGAGAGGCAGTCAATCAAGTAAGAGCGGGTCAAACCGTCACGAAACGATATGACGATGAGGCGACGGGAGAGCATTTGCTGGAAGTGACGGAACCTGTCGTGTCATTCGGTCAGACGACGGGAGCGCTCCGTTATACGACATCGCTTGAACGAATCGACCGACGTGTGATTGAAATTTGTTTAGCAATCGTCCTCTTGGGTACAGTAGTTTGGGGACTTGCCTTCATTTATTCCTCACGTCTGGTGTCTTCGATCGTTCGACCTATCCAAGAGGTCATCGGTGCGTCGGACCAAATCGCGAAACAACATTACGACGTTAAGGTGAACGAGGAGTATTCGTTCGAACTTGGAGAACTAGCACGGACGATCAATTATATGGGGCAACAGATCAAACAACAGGAAACATTGAAAGATGAATTCATTTCGGGTATCTCCCACGAGTTACGGACACCGTTGACATCGATCAAAGGCTGGAGTGAGACGTTACTCGTCGAACAGGATCAGTTGCCGGAAGAGGCGTCGCTTGGGATGGGCATCATTCATTCAGAGACGGAGCGTTTGATTTCGCTCGTTGAACAGTTACTCGATTTCTCAAAACTCGAGACGAGTCGTCTCGTCCTATACCGTCAGGAAGTCAACTTAACGGAAATCATCGAGACCGTCGCAGCGCAACTACGTCAAAAGCTGGAAGAGAAAAATGTTCAGATCGTGCAAAAGTTACCGGCGCAAGTCATTGGTCTATACGACGAAAACCGATTGAAACAAGTCTTCTTGAACCTGCTTGATAATGCAATCCGTTTTTCACCAATTGGAGGAGCGATTACGGTTCGACTCGTTCGTTCCGAGCGTGTGTTATTCCTTTCTTTCAGTGACGAAGGACCTGGTATTCCGAAAGAACACCTACGTCATGTCACGGAAAAGTTTTATCAAGTGCAAAAAGGAAAGGGCGGAACGGGACTCGGGCTATCGATTTGTCGAGAGCTTGTTGAAGCACATGAAGGCAAGCTATTCATCGACAATCAGCCAGAAGGCGGCGTCATCGCGACGATTCTGCTCCCTGTCACGAAAGCGTAAACACTCAGACAGGCAGAGTGAAACAGAAACTGGTAAAGTAAAGTGGATTATAGTACGAAATGGATCAGATGATAGGAAACGGAGGAATCAGTCATGGCACTTGGTGTTTCAAATGGTACGCTTCAACCGCTCTCCGGAAAACCGAATGCGGTATCTACTCAAACCGATCTACAGGATATGAAAATGCGTCCGCTCCCGTTCAAAGGAACGCTTGCGGATTCGAAGTTCCACCTCTTACGTATTCTACAAAGCCTCGACCGAGTCAAAATCGTTAAGGAGGAAGGAACATACATCCATGCCATCTTCACGAGTAAAGTCTTTCGCTTCAAGGATGACGTCGAATTTTACTTCGATGAAGCCGCACAAGTGATTCATTTCCGTTCGGCATCACGTGTCGGATACTCTGACTGGGGCGTCAACCGTAAACGGATGGAAGACATCACACGTCGGTATGAGGAGGGTTTGCGATGAAGACCTATCAATTAGTTGTCATCGGTGGTGGTGCAGCCGGAATGACGATTGCTGCCGGTGCAGCAAGTCTTGGTGCACATGTTGCCCTGATTGAACGTCATGCACATCTAGGTGGAGATTGTCTCCATTATGGTTGTGTTCCTTCAAAGGCTTTGATTGAAGCCGCACACGACGTGCACGTCATGAAGCGGACGGCTGAAAAATACAACGTGACGCTGAACGGAGACGCGGTCTATTCTAAAACGAAAGCAAGCGTTGATCGTGCGCGTAACATCATTCAATCCCATGATGGAACGAAACGATTTGAAGATCTTGGTGTCGATGTCTATATCGGAGAAGCGACATTCCTTAGTGCACATGAAGTCGAAGTAGCGGGACAGCTTGTCGTTGGTGAAAAGTTTGCGATCTCAACAGGATCCCAACCGATCATTCCACCGATTGATGGGCTAGATACGATCGATTATTTAACGAACGAGACGATCTTTGAATTAACAGAGCGTCCTGAGCGGCTGCTCGTTATTGGTGGTGGGGCGATCGGTCTTGAGCTGTCGCAAGCTTACGCGCACCTCGGAACGGAAGTCACAGTTATCGAGGGCATGAAGACGCTGCTCGGAAAAGAAGATCGTGATATGGTCGAAGTCATTCAACGTCAGCTCGAGCAAGAATTGACGTTGCATCTCGATACGAAGGTCACGCATGTCCGCAAGTCAGCTGGAGGCATCGAAGTGACGGTCGAAGCAAATGGGGAATCACGTGTCATCGAAACGGATGCCGTTCTTGTCGCGGTCGGTCGTAAGCCACGCATCGAGGCGTTACGTCTTGATCGGGCTGGTGTTCATGTCGAAAAAGGATTCGTTCAAGTCGACGGTTCGCTCCGGACAAGTCAGCGGCATATCTTTGCCGTCGGAGATACGATTGATTCCTTACCGTTTACGCACGTCGCAGGACTAGAAGGAAAAACCGTCGTCACAAATGCTTTGTTTGGTTTACGGACGAAACCTAATTATCGAGCGGTCCCGTGGGTAACATTCACAACGCCTGAATTGTTCCATCTCGGTTTGACAGAAGAAGAAGCACGTAAGAAACACGGTGACATCAAAGTCTACCAGACGGGTCTCGATGAAGTGGATCGTTTCGTCATCAATGGTCAGACGGAAGGGCGCGTCAAGCTCATCGCCGATAAACGCGGGAAATTGATCGGGGCACATGCGATCGGAGAACAAGCCGGCGAGTGGATGCAAGAAGTCGTCTATGCAATGGCACGTAAAGATAAGGTCGGTCAACTGTCACGTGTCGTGCATCCGTATCCGATTCGTGGTGCTGCCGTTCAGCGTGCTGCTGATGTCTACTGGCGTGAGCGTTTATTCGCTGGTCCGATCCCAAAATGGTTGAAACGTTATTTCGACTGGAAACAAGGAGAATGATTCATGCAACAACCTGCTACTAAACGGAATTTTGTCCCACTCGTCATCCTGTTGACTCTTGTCATCAACCTACTCGTGGCTCTCTTATTTTTTGCGCCACCTGTACAAGTCGACTCAGGATTCGATTGGACGTTACTTCCTTTTTTGAACGCCATCTTTAATAGTTTTACCTTCATGCTGTTGCTCGGGGCATGGATTTCGATTCGTCGCGGTAACCGTGTGAATCATCGCCGCTTCATTGGTGGTGCGATGACGACGACAACGCTATTCTTGATTTCATACGTCACGTACCATGCAGTCAGTGAATCGACGAAGTTCGGTGGAGAAGGATTTGTTCGTCCGATCTATTTCTTCATCTTGATTACGCACATCATTCTAGCTGCAGTCATCGTCCCGCTCGTCTTGATGTCACTCGCGCATGCTGTGAATCAAAATTTCGAGAAGCATAAAAAATGGACACGCTTTACGATGCCGCTTTGGTTATACGTCAGCTTCACTGGCGTCATCGTCTATATCATGATTCGTCCGTATTATTGAAAAGATCCTTCGTGGTAACCAACCACGAAGGATCTTTTTTTACGTGCCGGACTTAACTTTCGTTTCGTCGAGTACGTTTGCTTTTAAGTCGATCAATGGTCGAATCAATACCTCGACACGTCGATTCTGACTACGACCGGCTTCTGTTTGATTGGACGCAATCGGTTGGAACTCTCCGTAACCGCTGACAGTAAACCGTTTTGGTTCGAGCTTTGGATTGCGTTGTAAGGCACGCATGAAACTGATCGCCCGGTCTGCACTGAGTTCCCAGTTTGATGGATACTGTGCCGTATTGATTGGGATATTATCCGTATGACCGGAGACTTGAATCTGACGTTGTCCTGCCTTGACGAGTAGTGCACTCATGCCTTCTGCGATTTGAAGCGAGCGTCCTCTTACTTCTGCTTGAGCTGGCGAGAAGAGGGCTCGGTCACGAATCGTGAAGACAAGTCCTTCATTTGTAATTTCCACCTTGATGTCTTTTTCGAGCTGTTCATTTTTGATATATTTGTTTGCTTCGTCTTTAATCTTCTCGAGTTCTGCGATTTCATAGCTTTGTGCCTTCGTTCGCGCGTCGAGTTTTTTCGAATCCTCTTCTTCTTGAGTGGAGAGCGAGCTGTTCGTAATCATCCCTGAACCACCATTGAAGACGGAGCTAAACGACTGGGACATCGCTTTTAGCTTGACGGCATCGACATTACTCGAAGCAAAAAGAACGATGAAGAGTGCTAGAAGTAAGGTCAATAAGTCGGCGTAGGGAATCAACCAGCCTTCGGAGATATGTTCGTCATGCGGCTTCTTTTTCCGCTTCATAGTTCGCACGCTCCTTCGGTGTCAGGTACACGAGTAGCTTATCTTCTAAGTTTTTTGGTGATTCACCGTTTTGGATCGACAGAATGCCTTCGATCATCATCTCGTACAGTTGAATCTCGCTCGCTGATTTTTGCTTCAGTTTCGTTGCGAACGGGAACCAAAGGACATACCCGGTGAAAATCCCGAACAGCGTCGCGATGAAGGCACCTGAGATCGCATGACCTAATTTTTCAATATCCGACAGATCGGATAAAGCGGCAACAAGACCGACGACGGCACCGAGAACCCCAAGGGTCGGAGCGTAAGTTCCAGCTTGCGTGAAGATGTTTGCATTGGCATGATGCCGTTCCGTCATGTTTTCGAGGTCGCGCGTCATGACGTCCTCGACATATTCAGATGGCTGCCCATCGATGACCATCATGACACCACGCTTCATGAACGCATTGTCGACTTCTTCTAAAGCTGCTTCTAATGACAGCAGTCCTTCTTTCCGTGCTTGCGTCGAAAGTGTCAGAAACTGTCCGAGTAAGACTTGTTTCGTCATTAATTTTTGTTCGAAAAAGATGACTTTAAACAGTGCCGGTAGTACCTTTAGGCGTTCCTTCGGGAAGGAAATCATGATGGCAGCGGCTGTCCCGACGAAGATGATGACGAGGGCTGCAGGGTTAAGTAGGGCGACTGGAGGCGCACCTTTTAAGATCATTCCTCCGATCAATGTGATAAGACCTAGTATGATCCCGATTATCGACACGATATCCATGATTGATGTGTGCCACCTTTCTGTATGTAATGCGTATAAGAACGAAAAATAAAAGAGCAGAAGACACTTCTTCTGCTCGGAAATCCAAAAACCGAGAATCAAGCGCCGTTTTCATCGATTAGCATTTGAATGCTTTCGTTTCGTTCGTCACGCTCTATATCGGTCAGTACGTCGTATTTTTTTAACACTTGATACAATTCATTTAGAATCGGTTGCTCCAAATGTAGTGACAAGAGTTCCTCAAATTGATAATACAATTGCGCAGGCATCCATTGTGATTGCCGTTCCAGCCTTCGCCAGACATCCTCAATCGAATGATCAGCCATCTTAGGGTCCACTGTTTCCCTCAACCTCCTTTAATGATTACACGTCCACTTTTATCTAGTTTACCAAAAAAATAAGAAAACGTTTAGTCGATTGCATATTTCGATAGAACTTCTTAATTCGAGGGAGTATGATAAAGACAATTCTGTCTGAAAAAATCTAGGGGGAGTAAGATGTTCTCGCATAAAAGACGTTCACCACTGGCACGTTTTGGTCGTGTGGGTGAATTGATGTACCATCAGTTGTTCGATAAACCGGCACGCTTCATCGCGACGGGTTTCACATTGACGATTTTGCTAGGTGGTTTTTTGTTGTGGTTGCCTATTTCGCAACAGGAGGGGCAAGATATCTCCTTCATCGATTGTTTGTTCGTCGCGACTTCTGCCGGAACCGTTACCGGTCTCTCGACGATTAATATCGCGGAAGCCTTTAATCTGTTCGGGCAACTTATCATGATGCTCTTGATTCAGGTAGGAGGGCTCGGCTTCATGACGATTGCGCTCGTCTTACTGAGCGTGACAGGGCGAAAGATCGGAATTCGTCAGCGCATCATCATCCAAGAGATGTTCAACCTCGATAGCCCAGGGGGAACGATTCGTCTTGTTCGAAATATCATCGTCACGACAGTCCTTGTCGAAATCGTTGGTATGTTCTTGATTGCGCTCGATTTGTTCATTCAATACAAATATAGCTTTGGGAAAGCACTTTACTACGGTTTGTTCCACGCCGTATCTGCCTTTAACAATGCAGGATTCGCACTTTGGGGCGATAACTTGATTGGTTTCCAACAAGATACGACGTTCATCCTGACGATCGCGGCGCTCTTGATGATTGGTGGATTAGGCTTTACGGTCATTGCTGACATCGCGGGAAAACGAAGCTTCAAAAAAATCTCTCTGCACTCGAAATTGATGGTGCTGTCGTTATTCGTCATCAATGGACTGGGTGTCTTAGCGATGATGCTCTATGAATGGGTGTCTCACTTAGGTTCATTACGCGACGAGTCGTTCTTTCATGCACTTCATATCGTATTCTTCCAAGTCGTCACGACACGGACGGCTGGTTTCCAGACAATCGACTTAACGACGATGGTGCCGCTCTCGATCGGCTTGATGATGGTCTTGATGTACATCGGAGCAGGTTCCGCGTCGACAGGCTCCGGGATCAAGGTCACGACGGCGGCAGTTATCTTAAAGAATGTCTGGACGTATCTACGCGGACAGCGTGAGACTGTGCTGATGCGACGGACGGTGCAAGCACAGGCAATCCAAAAAGCGTACGCGATTGCTGTCTTCAGTTTACTGTTCATTGCTTTAATTACGACGTTCCTGGCGTTGACTCAGCCGAACCTCTCGTTCATCGGTCTATTCTTTGAGACCGTCTCCGCATTCGGGACGGTCGGTCTATCATTGAATGTGACACCAGAGTTAAACAGCTTTGGGAAGTTTTTGATCATGTTCATGATGTTACTCGGACGTGTCGGCTCCTTAACGATTCTGTTCACGTTCGCGACGCAACGAGATCGAACGATTCGTTATCCAAAAGAGAATATGTTGATCGGGTAACCGATGAAAAAGTCCAATCGACTTCCCTTGAGGAAGAACGATTGGACTTTTTTAGTGTGTCGCGTGTGTTTGGTAATAATGGACGAGCCGAGGCATCGTTTCTGTTAGGTCCGGACAAATGATTCCGGTATCTCGTAAATCACGTAAGACCTGTGTTGTATCGTATTGAACGGGATGGATGAAATAATCGAGTGTCTGACGTTGCATCTGGAGTCGTTTTGCGACGGTGGGTGTCAACGCTGTACTGATGAGCCGAAATGGTACGATACCACGCGGGTAACGTCCATAATAGGCGACATGTAACATCTCGAAAATCGCGCGTGCGCCATGTGGAAATGGATCCGTCAGATGATATGTCTTATTTTTTCCGACGGGTGCATGACTGAGATAAGCAGTCGCTTCAATGACATAATCATATGGCACGAGATTGACGAGCGCGTTTGCTCGACCAGGATACGGAAGAGGAGCAAAGGATTGCAGGAAACGCATCGCGTTCAAAACAAAATAAACACCATCCCATTTCGGTGTTTCACCTGTTTCAGAATGTCCGACGACGATGCCGGGGCGGATGATTGTATAGGGAATCGTTCCGAGTTCTTTGCGTAAGCGCACTTCAGCAAGGTATTTTGTTTCTTCGTAAGCATTTTTAAAGCGACTTGCCTGTAATTCCTCTTCGAGAATCGTGCCGGAGCGCAGACCGGAGACATACGCTGTACTGAAGTAGATGTAGCGTTCTAAAGCACGGCACGTGTGGGCAAACTGTGTCACGTTCGCGGTACCGATGACATTGATCCGAAAGGCAGGTTCATATGCCGTAGCTAAATCGTATAGCGCAGCAAGATGAAAAATATGTGTGACCTCTTGTTGCAGGATCATCCGTATATCAGACGATAAAGCAAGTTGTTCGACCGTGATATCGCCTTCGTGCAACACGAGTTGCTCGGGTCGTAAAGATGTGCGTTCTAAAAGGTCATCGCGTCGCTTAACAGCTGCGTTTCGTTCTGACGATAAATGAAGCACATGAAAACAAGCGATTTGATTTGGAATTCGTGCTAGTTGTTCGATTAGTTTAGTCGCTAAAAAGCCGGGAAAACCCGTCATGAAATAGGTCCGCATCAATTCCATTCCTTTCTTGGATCGCGTTCGAGAACGACGGTGAACGTCGAACCATCATTGATTTCTGATTCAACTGAAATCGCTCCTCCGTGTGATTCGATGATTTCCTTACAGATGGCAAGACCGAGTCCGGTACCACCAATTTTCCGGATGTCCGAGTTATCGACCCGGTAAAATTTCGTAAAGAGCTTGTCGAATGCATTTTGTGGAATACCGAGTCCGTAATCGGTCACGGAGAACGTCGCTTTCTCTTCGTTTGCTGAGAGACGGACTTGAATGTGATCCGCCTGTGGAGAGTATTTAATAGCATTCGAAAGCAAGTTCAACATGACTTGCTTGATTTTGTGCTCATCCGCAAAAACGAGTACGGGATCTTCCGGTAGTTCCAATTCAATCCGGTGTTCGACGGTCTCCCGATAGGTATCGACGGTCGATGTGAGAAGATCGCGTAATGAGAACGAGGTAAAGATATACTCCTGTTTTCCACCCTCTAGACGCTGAATATCTAAAAACTCATTTAATAGTGTCGTCAGCCGTTTGGTCTCTTCGTGAACGATTTCGACATAACGTTTGATTTTATCAGCTGGTTGCTCTCGGTAGCGAAGCAATTCCATATACCCGAGGATCGATGAGAGTGGCGTCCGTAACTCATGCGATACGGTACTGACAAGTTCATCCTTGACTTGATCCATCTTTGCTTCCTCAGTTCGGTCACGGAAAACGAATAAGAAACCATGACGAGAAATACGACTCTTTTCCTTCTTGATCGCCGTCGCATAAAATTCAAAATAAAGTGGACTCGATTCGTTCGGTCGCTGTAACGTAAAACGAAACGATAGTTCAGAATGTTTTCCGGCGAGTAATTCTTCTACTTGTCGGAGCATCTCGAATCGAGTGTTCAAATCGAGATTCGGAATCAGACTGATCCGTTCTTGGATCTTACTTGGCGCAATCCCTGGTACATCAAGTAACTTGCGTGCTTTGACGTTCATGAAGATGAAACTTCCATCCTCTTCCGTCAGCAGGAATCCTTCATTAGAGGCTTGAAGAATCGATTGTGTGATGTCACGTTGACGCATGATGGCATTTTTTTCACGTTCAAGCATTTTCTCGATTTTTTTTCGTTCCGTGATATCACGAACGACGGCGACGCGCATACGGATATTGTTGTAGATGATTTCACGTGGGAAAACTTCAATTTCGACAGAAGTTCCGTCGGCACGTTGACCAAGAACTTCATAGGGTTCTTCTCGATGTTCTTCGATTCGTTGTAAGACACGCGCATGATGATCCGGATGAATCAACTCAAGCGTCGTTTTTCCTTTCATCTTTTCAAGCTTCGTCCGGAAGATGACCTCTGCTGCGCGGTTGGCATCGATGATGATGCCATGGTCATGAAAAATGACGGCTTCGACGACGGACTCCGAGAAGAGTCGGAAGCGGCGTTCACTTTTCGTCAGGTGCCATTCGATTTGTTTTTGTGTCGTGATGTCCTGAATGAGTAAAAAGTACGTATCATTCGGCAGACGTGTCATATAAAGCCGTCCATGGAACGTCGAACCATCCAGACGATGATAGGTCCATTCATTTTCCGCTTCCCGACCATGGAGTAAGAAGAGTTGTTCATCGGATAAATCTTTCAGGTTCAGTTGTTCAAGATGTTGACGGCGGGTAGCAACTTCCTTTGCGTCATGGAGAATCGTCGGTTTTAGACCGATGATGTCTTCGGTATGATCGAATCGGAATAAGGTACTGGCAACCTCGTTATATGCTCGAATCCGAAACTCCGGATCTGTGATGAATAAGGCAGCATCAAAAGTTGAATCAAATAAGTCTTCTATTTTAAGAGAAGCGACATGGACAAGAAAATAGTCAGTCTCTTCAATCGCTGTGACTGTTAACTGATGTGTCGTCAAAATGACGGTTTCCTGTTGGATCGGAAACAAATCATCCGTAATCGAAAAAAGTTCCTGGATCGTTTCTTTATCCGGAGTGGTCATGAACTGGTGTTGAAACGCGTCATTATGAAAGTGAATCTTTCCATCTGCATCGACAAGAAGTACGGGTTCTTTCATAGCACGTAACGTCGAATGGATGATCCGTAGCGATGAAGGGGATGAATGTTCTGCCATGAGCTACCTCCTTACTGGTCTTCGACCATGGATTTTAAGACAGTCTTTCCTCGTTAGTTTACTTCTGCAAGACGAGCCGCGTTTCCTGTCGAAGGAAGCAACCAACGAAGAATTTTAGTATAGTGAAAAAAAGGTCACGACGAAGTAGAGGGGAAAAGTAGGATGAAACAATTAAAAAGAAAACGATTGTTACTAGCAGCTTTGTTTGCCATGATAGGAGTTTTCGGAACTTATTTTTTTTCAAGTTCTTGGGAACCTTTAATCTTAATCATCAGTATAGTAGGGTGTATCCTTTTTCTTCTTTTGTCCGTTTTAACGCCGTCGCTTGAAAAAAGACTCGATCGAATGGAAGGACGAGAATTTGAAGAATGGCTTGCCGATTTATTTGAAACAGCAGGATATCGGGTCGAGTTGACACCTGCCTCACGCGACTTCGGAGCAGATTTGTTGATAGAGGATGAACGAGGGTATAAGATTGCCATCCAGGCGAAGCGATACAGTGCGGCTGTAGGGCTCGAAGCGGTTCAACAGGTCGCTGCCTCGGTTCCATTCTACGGAATGGACGAGGGATGGGTCGTTACGAATTCGACCTTTACAGAAGCCGCGTATCAACTGGCAGAACCGAATCAAGTTCGTCTCATCGATCGGGAAGAATTGCTCGCATTTGCAAAGGAGATGAACCTGCATTGAACTTGTCGAATGATTGTCGACAAAAGGGGGTTGTCAATTTGAAGAAACGGTGCAATAATCATTTTCGTTAACGAAATATCATACAGATAAAGAAAGTTAAACTATACAGGATGTCTAAATAAACTGGGGACGAAAAACCAGCACGTTTTAGCAGTGAGAGGAGAATTTCTGTTGCGCAAAGTTGTCTATGTGCAGGGTTGCGTTTTTTCGCAAGGTCATGCCGCGATTTATGATGAAGCGCACCAAATGATCGGTGCGGTTCAACACGACGAAAACGGTCGTGTTCAAGTAATGAATGGTGAAGGTAGAGGGGTAGCGTTTGGTAAGTTCATTCCGACATGCAAGAAATGGGTCGTGATGAACCATGATGGACAAGAGGTAGGTCAAATGCGCGAGAAGTTTTCGCTCTTCTCGAAGAAATGTGAGTACAACGTATATGAGCGTGGTACGTTCACGATTTCCTTCGACCTGACAAAAGGAAAATTCTCCGTACGGAGTGCAGCCGGAGAAGTCGTTGCGGAATTATTGCAGGACGGTGATGAATACCGTCTTGTCAAGGATGCTGACAAGCTCTCGATGTACGAACTACTCTCTGTCCTGAAAAGTCTGACGAATAACGTCCACTTTAAATCACTGACAGCTGTTTAATAAAAAAAAGATGCCTTCCATGACATGGATGGCATTTTTTTTTATCATGTCGTTTGCAGGACATGATGGAGGCGTTGTTTCGCTTCATGTGTCAAATGCGACACACGACGGGCGTAGAGGCAGAGTTGTAAGACATGAACGGTTTCAGGGCGGTAGGCGTTAATCCGCTCGAGCGAGCGTTTGAGACGCTTCTCCGTTAATTCGATCGGTCCACTTGTCTCCGCGTGCTGCGTATAGACGAGATAAAAATTAAGAGGGCTGATTAAATCATCCTCATCGATATTTGGGTTCTGGAAGACGATCGTCAGCAGTTCCCGTGTTTCTTCTAACGAGAAGAGGTGTTTTAAATCATCCAACAGGTAGATGATGGCGGCTTGATTGATCGAGTATTTTTTCCCACGATGCGGTACGCCGATGATGTCCCGAACTTCACGTTTCGTCCAGTTCTGGATCGTCGTCGCTGACATGTGTTCTCCGATTAGAGCATTTGCCAAATGGACGATTTCATTGATCGATAAACCATTTTTTAATGGATCGAATTGTTTCAGGCGATTGATTACCTTTGGCAATTCCGTTCCTTCTATTGCGACGAGGGGTTCGATTCCTTTCCCCTCGTTCAGGCGTTGCAGACAACTTGATAATGTTTGGACTGCTTGAGCATCATACATTTCCAAAACTTCCTCTCTAGGACGTCATTTGACCTTATGTTATCAAATGAAGGTTCAATAGGGCAAATGGCAACTAAAACAACGTACAATAATAGGAAAGGGGGAATCACGATGGAATGGTTTGCTGCCATTGGCACGATTGGAATCGTCGGCTTCATTCTCGTCATTCTTGAATTCGTTGGACGCCGTTTCGGATTTTCTCCCGAGACGGTTCGGAAATGGATTCATGTCGCTGTCGGTCACTGGGTATTTCTTGCGCTGCTATGGCTTGATCACTGGTACATCGCCATCGTACCATTACTTTTCTTTGCTCTCGTCAATCTGTTGACATTACGAAAAGGAATCGGACAGATGCATGGCGTCGACCGTCCTTCTTATGGAACGGTCTATTATCCGCTCGCATTGGCAGGACTCGTCCTATTCTTCTTCGAACGACAACCGATGGCATTCGTTGCGGGAAGCATGGTGCTCGCTTGGGGAGATGGTCTCGCGGCACTCGTCGGAAAACGCTTCGGGAAGACGTTTTACGTCCGCGGTGAGACGAAACGTTCCTTTGAAGGAAGTATCGCTTTGTTTTTAGCGTCATTCCTTGTTTTGACTGTAACGTTCTTATTTTATGGACAACCGATTTGGCTCGCTGTCAGTTACGGCTTCTTGCTTGCAAACATCGCAGCCTTAATCGAAGCAATCTCATATCGCGATCTCGACAACTTAATCTTGCCATGGACGATCGCGGCACTCGTTGCGTTTGCTTTTTGACTTTCAGTCGCGTAACAACAATTGTTTGAAATAGAGAAAACGTAGTCGAATATAGTCTGGGTACGCACGCCATCCTGCATGACGGATGGTCATATCTCGACACATATCACGGAAAACATAGCGATAGATTTTTTCTTCGGAATCGTCATAAACAGCTGCGTACAAGCCGTGCTCGAGCATATTGGAAATGCGTTCGTCGAGTTTAGCGTAGAGTGTATCGTCGCTGTCTTCACGCAATGTAGCATGTAGCATCTCGTATTGAATACCTTGATTAGCAGAAGCAGTCGCATGAAAGACAGCTGTTTTATCGAGATGAGATACCCCGATGATTAACGCATAGAGTGTTTCCAACATATCGATCGAATGACCGTCTAGTTGTTGGATGGAATCAATAGCCATCAGCGTATCGATTCCAGATGCGCCAACTTTTTTTAAATATGTAAACGCATGGACGGCTGATTCTCCATAAAATTGTCGATGATTGTAATGGACGGCAAGAGAACGATGTCCTGCCGGTTCTTCCGGGAACCGTGTGATGGCTGAAAGGAAAAACTGTTCTGCTTCGTGCATATATCCTTCCTCTTCACTGATGATACCGAGAAGAATGTATCCTTGCACATGCTCGCCGATTTGCTGGTGCGTCTCTTCAATAAGTCGACGCGCTTGAGTGAGTTCGTTCTTGAAATAAAGGGAATGGGCTGTAGCAATGTTGAGCAATGGATGGGATGGAACGAGAACACGTAAGCGCTCGGTTGCGGCAATACGTGTGTTCTCTTCTGTATCAGATGTCAGTGCTTCGAGTAACGCAACTTCAGCGACATGGCTCTGAAGTTCATGAGAATGAGCGGTTACGGTTTGTGTCATGTAATGAAATCACCTCTATTAGTTCAAAATCATATATTTTCATTTTCATCATATGACAAGCCGAGTGGTGCCTCAAGAAATAATAAAGAGATTCGTCCGCAATTTCTTCTTTTCATAAAAAATAGCCGATCATTCCTAGAAAAGGAAGCATCGGCTATTTTTAATTTCGAAATTATGCGTGTAAGTGAAGTACATCTTCAACGGATTTGTACGTGTATCCGAGATCGCGTGCGACCGCTTCATACGTGACGAAGCCTTGCGCGACATTCAATCCTTTTTCGAGAGCATCGTTTTCAGCAAGCGCACGATGTGTGCCTTTATTCGCGAGTTCAAGGACATACGGAAGCGTTGCGTTCGTCAATGCCAGGGTAGACGTTCGTGGAACGGCACCCGGCATGTTCGCGACCGCGTAATGAACGACACCGAATTTTTCGTACGTTGGATCATCATGCGTCGAGATGCGGTCAACCGTCTCAAAGATTCCACCTTGGTCGATGGCAACGTCAACGATGACAGCACCTGGCTTCATCCGTTTGACCATGTCGGCAGTGACGAGCTTCGGTGCTTTTGCACCTGGAATCAAGACAGCACCGATGACGAGATCACTTTCAGCGACCGCTTCAGCAATCGTGTACGGGTTTGAGATCAATGTGTTGATCGAGTTACCAAAGATATCATCTAACTGGCGAAGGCGTTCTGGACTAACATCGATGATTGTAACATCTGCACCAAGACCGACAGCGAGTTTCGCAGCATTTGTTCCGACGACACCGCCACCGATGACTGTTACTTTTCCACGACGAACCCCAGGGACACCTGCAAGCAGGATGCCCATACCACCGTGTGGTTTTTCCAAGAACTGTGCACCGATTTGTGATGCCATACGACCGGCGACTTCACTCATTGGTGTTAACAATGGAAGTGTGCGGTTCTTCTCGACTGTCTCATAAGCGATTGCTGTGATGTTCGAATCAACGAGTGCACGTGTCAGTTCTGGCTCAGCAGCTAGGTGGAGATACGTGAATAATGTCAGGTCCGGACGGAAATATTGGTACTCTGAAGCGATTGGCTCTTTGACTTTTAAAGCCAGTTCGGCTGTTGCCCAGACTTCAGCAGCAGTCGCGATGATTTCAGCACCAGCTTTGACGTACTCCTCGTTCGTGAAGCCACTCCCCATGCCTGCCATCGATTCAATGATGACACGATGTCCTTGTGCATGTAACGCTGCTACCCCGGCAGGTGTTAATGCAACACGGTTTTCGTTGTTTTTGATTTCCTTTAATACTCCAATGATCATGTGAACGCGATCCCCTTTCGCAAATAAACAAATCAATTTCTCTTCTTCTTCAGTATACGAGAAATGAAAACGCTCTACTTTATCGGTGTTTTCAAAAATAACCGATATCCTTTGTGTAAAATCACAAAGGATATCGGTCTGCTTTTAGGTACAAATAGAGTAAGGAACGTTCGGGTAGTGATTCCATCCGGATACCAGCTTCCTCCTCGATCCGTCGCATCCGATATAGGATCGTGTTCGGATGAACATGGAGATGGGAAGCGACTTGCTTGACGTTCCCATCATAATGAAGAAACCATTCTAGCGTCTCACATAAAGAGGAGGCATGTTTCACATCGTAAGCACGCAATCGCTCGATTTCTTCGAGACGGACCGTTCGTCGTCGCAGACGTTCTGAAAAAATTGGCAAGAGCTGAAACAAGCCGAGACGTTCGTAACGCGTCACGTTCTTCAGTTCGAATGGAAAGGCATCTTTCAAACGCAAGACGATGCCCGCTTCTTCATAGCGCTCGGGAATCGCTTGGACGCCTGTGAAGACTTCACTACTTGCTGCGACAAAGTCCGTGTAATCGAACCGCTCCGCGAGTAATTGGCGGAAGGACTGGATGAAGGCGTCAAACTGTAGACGCTCTTGTTCTGCGTCGCGGTCGTTTGTGCTGATCCACAAGATAAAATCTGTTTCATCATATGCGTAAAGTAATGGACGAACCGTCTGTTGGATCGTCAATAAATAGCGCAGACGATCCGCAAGTCGTGGTGTGATTGCTTCTGAAAAACGGATGACCGTCAAACGACTAATGCCAGGGGGTGCGACATGGAGCTTAGAAAACATCTTCAGGATCTCCGACTCGGATAGTTCTTCATGTAATAACTCAAAGAAGAATTGTTCCGTCTGCTCTTCCTTCCGTTTTTTCTGCATATCGATCGCTAGTAACTGACGTTGAGCAAGCAGAGCTCCTTTCTTTAAATCTGCTAGTTCTGATGGAGTGAACGGGGTACTGCGAGCAATCGACCAAATGTAGCCGAGAATTTCTGAATCTTGTTTGATGGCAATGGCGACGCGGTCATTCAGTCCAACATCCGTGCGCGCAGAAATGATGAGCGGATCGTCTTGAGTAGCGAGACTCTGGATGACTTCGTCTTTCCAGAGTTGGTCGATGACCGATTCCGGTACCCGGCGACCGATGATCGTTGCGACACGAGCAGGGTCCGTGTCAGCAGTATGCGTACTATAGGCAAGGAGACGGTGATTACGATCTTCAATCGTAATCGGCGCATTTAAGGCGATACCGATCGCTTCCGCTAAATCGTCTAACGAATGGTATGAAGCTTCTAACATGGAGGAATCCCTTCTTTCTCTCTCGTTCAGTATCTTTAGTATAGCTTCTGTTGTGTAAAATCACAAAAAGTATTCTTTCGTATTGTATGAAAACACAACTCCATGCTACGGTAAGCCTCGGAAAAAGAGAGAGGATGAAATGGCATGGATGTGTTACGTCTGATATCTGCTTGGGTCTGGGGAATTCCAAGCATGGTGTTGTTAGTAGGAACGGGAGTGTACTTTACGATTCGTTTACGTGGTCTTCAGTTTCGTCGCTTGAAACAAGCGTTTCAATTGTCAGTTCAAAAATCAGGACAGGGTGAAGGGGAAATTAGTAGCTTTCAGATGTTAATGACGTCTCTTGCAGCGACGATCGGGAACGGAAACATCGCGGGAATCGCGGTCGCCTTAACGATGGGCGGACCGGGTGCAGTCTTTTGGATGTGGATCATCGGTTTGATCGGAATGGCGACGAAATATGCGGAAAGTCTTCTTGCGATTCTTTTTAGAAGTCGAAATGAACGCGGCGAAGCTGTCAGTGGACCAATGTATTATATCGAAAAGGGACTAGGTGCAAAATTTAAATTCCTCGCCATCTTGTTTGCGGCATTTGGTTTGATTGCATCATTTGGTGTCGGGAACACCGTGCAAGCGAATGCGATGGCAACGGTGCTTGAGCAATCGTTTCATGTACCGCTTCTACTCTTCGGCATTCTGCTCGCGCTGGCAGTCTATGTATCGATTCGTGGTGGGCTCGAACGCGTCAGTGCGATCTCGACGATCTTCGTTCCGATCATGAGCTTGCTCTATATCGGTGCCGCTTGTGTGCTTTTGGTAGTGAAAGCAGATCAGATTCTACCAGCCCTTGGTTTAATCTTTGCGTATGCTTTCCAGCCGCTTGCACCTGCAGGCGCCTTCACCGGTGTATCGATCATGATGGCAATGCAAGTCGGTGTAGCACGAGGCATTTTTACGAATGAGGCAGGACTCGGGACAGCAGCCTTGATCGCCGGATCTGCGAAAAGTGAACGTCCGGTCGAACAAGGATTGATCTCGATGACAAGTACCTTCATCGTGACTTTGGTCGTCTGTACGATGACGGCACTCGTTCTTCTGACGACAGGATTTTGGGATCCGTCAGGCGGGTTACATTCAGGTGTAACGCACGATGCGAGCCTTTCCGGGGCAGCACTAACGGCAACCGCCTTTGCGAGCGTCCTTGGATCATTTGGAGAATGGACTGTCGCATTCTCCGTCTTCTTCTTCGGTTATTCGACGATCATCGGTTGGTATGTCTATGGAGAGAAGTGCTTGGAGTACTTGAGCGGTACGACACGTTTCAACGAAGGATACCGTGTATTCTTTGCACTCGCAGCCTGTTATGGTGCCGTCGCGCAATTAGAACCGTTGTGGCTCGTCGCAGATATCGCAAATGGATTGATGATGATTCCGAACTTGATCGGGATGCTGTTCTTGTCGCACTTGGTCATTGAACAAACGAGGAATTACGAACGGACGGCTCATAAACGAGTCGCTTAAACGAACAAAAGCCGTGATGCCTTTAAACAGGCACCACGGCTTTTGTGATGAGACGATTCATCCATTCGTCCGACGACGACTGTAGATGAGGAGTGTCAGTAAGAATATCAAACTCAGCGCAACGAGGACAGAGAGTGAAGCGACGTTCCAGCCGATGACCTCGAGTAAAACACTGATTGCAACAGTCAAATAGAAGATACCGAGGTACTTTTTGACGAATGGGCTTTCGAAGTGCGTCAATTGCTTCGCGCCAATCGGTGCTCCGAGCAAGGCACCGACGATCAGCATGATTCCGACCAGAATATCGATGTTCGTACTTGCGACCGTGTAATTGACGAGTCCCGATAGGACAATCAGCAACGCAGAAGCAATACTCGTTCCGACCGCACGTTTCAACTCATAGCCAACGATTCCGACGAGTAACGGGGTGATGATGAAGCCACCGCTGACACCAAGTAATGAAGAAATGAATCCGGCGAACAAACCAGTGAAGGCAAGAGCAAGATATCGATTTTTCCACCCCGTCTGTTCACCCGTCGTTGATTTCGGACGTAAGAATTTATTCGCGAAGTAGAGTAAGAGACCGATATAAACGATTGAGATGACGAGATGAGCACCATTGACTGCCTCTAGACGAAGGACGAGTGGTGTCGCGATCGTCGAACCGATGATTCCGACGCCACCGACGACGAGACTATCGCGCCAGACGACATTTTTAAGACGTAAGTGAGAGATCGTTCCTGAAACGGTAGATCCAAGTGTCAGCATGAGACTCGTCGCGATCGCGACACTCGGAGCATATCCTAAAATGAGTAACAGGGGCGTCAAGATGATACCGCCACCGATTCCGAAAAATCCGGAAATGATTCCAATGAAAAATCCGAGGATTAAGAAATAATAAAAAGCGAGATCCATGTACAGTCTTCCTTTCCTTTTCTTCTCTTCTCTATTATTCACTTAGTATGGCAATGAATGAGAAGAATGTAAAAGGGGACGGCTCCTTCAAGGGGGTTGAAGGAGCCGTTAAGGGGAACTTATTCTTTTGACGCGGCGACTTCCGTTGCTGCATCGATACCGGTATTGGCCTTGACTAAGATACGTTCGAAGTTACCGGCAACCTCGTTCGATTTCGTCAACAATGTCCCGACGATAGCTCCGAGGAAACCAAGCGGGATGGAGACGATTCCTGGATTCGTCAGCGGGAAGAGGGCTTCCCCGACGAACAAGGCTGAACCGTCGACTGCCCAAAGGTTTGGACTGAGTGCGACGAGAATCAGTGAAGAGAATAACCCGACGACCATACCTGTGACAGCTCCGCCAGTATTGAAACGGCGCCAGAAGATCGTCAAGAGAATGACTGGCAAGTTGGCACTTGCCGCGACAGCGAAGGCAAGCGATACGAGGAACGCGACGTTCATCGATTGTGCGAACAATGCCAGTACCATCGAAATCAAGGCGACAGCGATGGAAGCAAGTCGTGCTGCCGTCATCTGTTCTTTTTCCGTTGCTTGCCCTTTGCGTAGAATATGACTATAAAAATCATGAGCAAAGGCAGACGCAGCGGATAAGACAAGTCCTGCAACAACGGCGAGGATTGTCGCAAAAGCGACCGCAGCGACGAAGGCAAAGAGTAAATCGCCACCAAGTGCTTTAGCGAGAAGTGGCGCAGCCATGTTACCAGCAGCATTAGCAGCGATGATATCTTCAGAACCAACGAAAGCAGCAGCACCAAAGCCGAGGAAAATCGTCAAGATATAAAAGACACCAATGATCCATGTCGCGTACACGACGGATTTACGAGCTGTCGGAGCATCCTTAACAGTAAAGAAACGAATTAAGATATGTGGTAATCCAGCTGTTCCAAGAACGAGCGCGAGATTGAGCGAAATCGTATCGAGTGGTAACTTAAATTTGTTTCCAGGATTCAAGAATGAATCTCCGAGCGGCGTGGCTTGTTTCACTTCTGAAAACATCTTGAAGATCGAGAAATCGAACTTCGCGAAGACCATGAACGAGATGACGGCTGTTCCTGCCATCAAGAGAATCGCTTTGATGATTTGAACCCACGAAGTCGCAGTCATACCACCGAAGACGACGTAGACCGTCATTAAGATACCGACGATGATGACACTCGTCGTATAAGGAATTCCTAACAACAATTCAATCAAGGCACCTGCACCGACGAGTTGCGCGATCATGTAAAAAATCGAGATCGCAATCGAGTTCATGGCAGCGACTCCACGAACTTTTGAGGCGTTAAAACGAGCGGCAATCATATCAGCCATAGTGTATTTTCCGAGGTTCCGAAGTGGTTCGGCAACGAGGTACAAGACAACAAGATAAGCAACGAGGAAGCCGATCGAGTAAAAGAATCCGTCGAATCCGGCTAAAGCAATCATCCCGGCAATTCCGAGGAACGAGGCGGCTGACATGTAGTCGCCGGCAATCGCCATCCCGTTTTGTGCACCAGTGAGTCCGCCGTCCGCTGTATAAAAGTCGTTAGCTGTTTTTGTTTTACGGGCAGCAAAGTATGTAATGACGAGCGTCAAACCGACGATCGCTGCGAATAGGGCAACGGCAGTATAATTCATTTCGACTCCTCCTTGATCTGTTCGACGAGTCGATCAAAGGCACGTGCTTTTTTGCTATACATCATGCAGAACGTCCACGTCATGAAGAACTGGGCAAATGCGAATACCCAAGCTCCTGTAATATCACCGAATACTGGCTCATTCAAAATCGTGAAGTAACTTGTCAAAATCGGAAGCGCAAAATAAAAAATAAGGCAAAAACTAATAGCTGGAAGAATGAAGCCGTTCTTTTGGCGCATCAATTGTTGAAAGGTAGCACTCTCGACGATTGCTGGAGCAGATTGAGTCGCTTCATTTTTTTGAACTTCGGACACTTGATGCATGAGGACGCCTCCTTTAAGGAATGAATGTAAATTCATTATAAGGATGTCGTTTCTGGAAAAGCTATCCTAATTTTTAAGAAGAAAAGATCATTATTATATTAATATTGGTCATACCAATTTAATGTAAGCGTTTTCAATATTGAACATTGTTTGAACGTTATTTTTATATATTAACCACTTTATAAAATGATTCAAAAGACCTAGTCCCTAGAAAAATGAGAACAGCTTAAAGGGGCTGACTCAAAAGTCAGTCTCTACAAAGATAAGGATGGCAGAATGATGATCTGCCATCCTTATCTCGTAACAAAAAGAATGACGCGTTTCGCGCCACTCCTACAGGAACAAGCGCATTTATGCGCTGTCAGAGACGAACAAGACCCGCTTTCCTGCTTCAACGGAGCAGGAAAACTGGCTTGTGTCTCGCCTGAGGAAAGGGCGTGAAAAGACGCGTCATTCTTTTTTTGAGTCAGCCTCAAGTCATTTTTCAAATGGACGTTCGATCTTATCTTCGATTTCTCGTAAATGATCCGCACGTTTTGAAAGGGCACGACGCTTCAACCATTCTTCCGTCCCGCGACTAACTCCCCAGATGGCGAGTAAAATCAAAAATAGAAGGACAAGACGCATCGGACGTTCAAGAAACGTGGACCATTCCTTTCCGATTAGCGAGAAGATGATGACGACGATCAGACGCCCGGCACCAGCAGCGATCAAATACGTCCGCAGCGATAGTTGAATCATGGCAGAAATGGACGTGATGATGAACGCAGGCATGAATGGAAGCGAAAAAAAGAATCCGAGTGAGATGGGACTCATGTGACGAACACGTTCGATCCACTGTTGCGCGGCATGGTGTTTTTCAAGCCAACGCGTGACCGGACGACGAAATAGATATCGAATACAAGCGAAGACGACGAGTGATCCAAGCATGCTCCCGACCCATGATACGAGAACACCCATACCAAAACCATAGGTTGCCGCATTCGCGGAAATGATCAGGACGAGTGGCAGGAAAGGAAATAGAGACTCAAGAAACGGGGCAATCAAACCGGTGGCAGCTCCTCCAGGTAAGTCTTGGAGAAAGAAAATCATCTGCTCGATCCAGTCACGAAGTGTATGGAGCATTCGGAATCCTCCTTGCGAGATGTACTACTGTGTTTTATTTTACCTCTTTCGGATTCAGAAAGGGAATGAAATTCCTTGAAAGGGATTCAGGAATTGTGGATTGTACATTCGAAAGGGAGTTGGTATTATACTTAAATGGGTGCGTTTTGCAGGCGTTCCCAGCTAGTCAATAGCTAGACGCTTCGTTTGCCAACGTTCGTTTTACTGCAAAAAACTGACATGGGGGCTAATGAGGAATATGAAACCTTATCGCGTACTATTATTTTATAAGTATGTTCCAATTGAAAATGCGGAACAGCTAACAAAAGAGCATCTTGCTTACTGTAAAGAGCTCGGTATCAAAGGTCGGATTTTGATTGCACCTGAAGGAATCAACGGCACACTCTCTGGAACGGTCGAACAAACGGAACAATACATGAAGGACTTGACGGCGGATCCACGATTCGCTGACATCGAATTCAAAATCGATGAAGTCGAGGAGCATGCCTTCAAAAAGACGTTCGTCCGTTACAAAAAAGAACTCGTCACATGGCGTTTTGAGGACGAATTCAACGTACCAGAAGAACACGCTGCGTATCTTGAACCAGCAGAGTGGAAAGAAATGATGAAACAAGATGACGTCGTCATTCTCGATGTACGCAACAACTACGAATACGACCTCGGACACTTCAAGAATGCTGTAAAAGTGGATGTCAATGCTTCACGGGAATTCCCGGAGTGGCTTGACGAGAACGAGCATTTGTTTGAAGGAAAAAAGGTTCTCACATACTGTACGGGTGGTGTTCGTTGTGAAAAATTCACGGCGTACTTCCGTAAACGGCAACAGAGTGATGACATCTTCCACCTTAAAGGCGGAGTCGTCATGTACGGAAAAGATGAACAGACACAAGGAGAAGACTGGGAAGGCGAACTATACGTCTTTGATGAGCGTGTACAAGTTCCTGTCAATGCCGTCAATCCTTCTGTCGTCTCAGAATGTTACTACTGTGGAAAACCGGAGACGCGCTACGTTAATTGCGCAAACCCGGAATGCAATCGACAGCACTTCTGCTGTGAAGAATGCGAACCAAAAGTCATGCGTTCGTGTTCCGATGAATGCCGGGAGCATCCGCGCAACCGTTATGAAAAAGAGCAACAAGAAGAATTAGTATAAGGCACGCGTAAAAAGCCGGATGATTTCTTTAATAGAAACCGTCCGGCTTTTTTGTGTATTCAAGAGGATGGGAACAAGTAACGTAAAATATCTGGCAAACGTTTGGCCCAGGCCGTTTCATGATGAATTGCTTCCGGAATGATCGTATAGCGACTTTGAGCGAGTTTCTGTTCGACCGCTCGCGCTAAGACATCATTCGTGTGTAAATAATCCGTCTCGGTCATCGGACCACTCACTTCTTTTGTGCCGACGTCCATATAACAGCGATGCGTTGCAGACAGAGACGGACTGCGCTCGATGAATTCAAGGAGTGAGGAGAAGTTTGCCCATCCAGCAGTCGATAAGGCAGCGACGCGCGTGATGACTTCCGGATACGCGAATAATCCATATAGCGAGATGACGCCACCCATCGAACTGCCGATCATTGTCGTATCATCAGGGCGTGTCGCATAGTTGGCATCAATGTATGGTTTTAACTCGCGGATGATCCAGTCCATATAGACCTTACCGTTGCCACCGATTGACGTCCGGTGCGAAGGATAGGCGCTCCGCATCAATAAGGCTTCGTCACTCCAAGGAGCATAGTCATCGTACCGATCCATTCCATCTTCTGGACTGTCAATCGCGACGACCATTGCCGGAATCTGTGTCTGTTGTAGTGCAAGATGAATCTCCCAGCCTTTTCCGAACGAGGCGGTTTCTCCACTAAAGACGTTTTGTCCGTCATGCATATAAATTACTGGTAAAGCTTCAGAAGGATCAAAATGTGGCGGACGATGAATTCGAATCGTCCGGTGGGTTTGTGATGTCGGTAGCGTCATTTCAATTTCCGTAATCGACAATAGAGTCACGACCTTTCAAAGATTTGCATAGTGCGCGGTACAATTGCGTCCGTTGTGTTTTCCGCCGACATAGAGTGCATGATCGGCTTGACGTAGCGATTCTTCGAACGTCCGTTGATATCTTTCTTCCACTGTATCAATTCCGAGGCTTATAGTTAAGGAAAGTCGGTGACCATCGACGAGGAAGGGGCGATCCATGACCGCATGGCGGACCGTCTCGGCAATCTGAATGGCAGCCTCTTGACTACGATTTCGCAACAAAAGTACGAATTCCTCCCCGCCATAACGAGCAGCGAAGACATCATCATGTTGCAGTTGGATCACCTGGATGCGTCGACCGAGTTCACGAAGGACGAGATCGCCTACTTTATGCCCGTACGTATCGTTGACGCGTTTGAAATGATCGATATCAAACAGAATCACGGAAAGCGGATAGCAATCAGCAGCGAATTCTTGTCGACCGTGTTCGTAAAAGGCACGACTATTTGGTAATTCCGTTAAGGCGTCAGTCCGACTTTCTGTATAGAGTTGAACCGTTTCACGAGAGCGTTCTAGGACGCGACAAAAGATACGGAGTAGACGAGATAATTCGTCGGCATTCGTCGCATCATAGGCGTCTGCGACTTGATGGAACAGAATGATCGAGACATCGACTTCTCCGCTCGTAATCGAAGGAATTGCTAGCATTGAATGGCGATCGACAGGCAATCCGATTTGAATATCGTTTCCCCAGTCGCAACGAAGACCATAGATGATCGGGGTATGCAAATCGTCGGCTGTCAAAGAGTGAAACAGCGGTAACACATCGATCGGTTGCTTCGTCCGGATGTCATAGATGACTTGTTTCCGCTGTTGTTGAATCGAAATCCAGCCTTCAGAAAACGGTAGCAGATGCGGTAAATCGAGAAGTAACGAGTCGATCGTCTCGCGTTCGAAGCGGGAGATCAATAAGTGTTCCTTCGCATCATCAAATCGTTTAGCATTATCATTTGCTTCAAGTGAGTCACCACGTTCTTGCAACAGACGTTTGAATAAAAAGAGAATCAAGGCGGAGACTGTAGCCGCGACAAGAGGACTTTCATCGTAGAACCAGATCCCAAGTAGAGCACTTAACATGCTGATTCCGTAAACGAGGGACTGAAGCTTCACAAGACGTTGCCAATCGTATTTCAAGAAAAGAAAGCGATTGACGAGCAGACATTGGAAGTAAGAAACAAGGAAGACTGTGATCAAAAAGCCGATGAAGGGAATCAGAGCTTTGGTATACGTAAAGCTTGAGCCGATCGGTCCACCGAGCGCTTCATACGCAAATACCGGAAGCGAGATGTAGACTAAATCAAACAAGGCGTTGATTGGGTAGAGATAGGCGAAACGTTTCCAGCGAATCGCTTTTCGGTGAGACATGAATTGAAAGACGAGAATACCGACTTGGCTTAAAATCAAAGCGTACGTCAAACCGTAATTGAGGAATAAAAATAAAATGATTCCTTCTTGAAACGTATAATAAATGCCGCCACGACGGACATTATCGAACTGAAACAGGAGAACGAGCCCAAACAAATAAAGGGTATTGACGATGGAGATGGAAGGAGGGAAGGTAGGTGGATGAACGATGCCAATCAATAACAATGTCAAGGCGACGAGACTGAAAACGATCCAGCTCGTCCGGGCTACCTGTTGGTAGTAGCGCATGAAACATCCCTCCCCCTGAGAAGTATCTTTTATTCCTATACCCGAATTGTGGAAATTTTGATAAGCCATTTACCAAAAAAAATAAGGTTGAGAGAAAAGAAAGAATTGCGTATAATGTGAAAGATATCGAATACAGTCGATGATGAAGAGAGTAACGGTTGATTTTCGTCAACTAGCGAATCAGGGAATGGTGGAAGCCTGAGGACGAACCGGTCGTGAAGCGCACTTTTGAGACGCTACCCGATTCCTGAAGGAAAAGGCGTAGCCGGGGGAACCCCGTTATCCCCGAACAAGGTGGGTGTCAAAAGGACACCAAGAAGAGTGGTACCGCGGTCATTCCGTCTCTTTGCGCGTGGCGCAAGGGGCGTTTTTTATTGCCAAAAATCAGTGAAGCAGGAGGAAATAAAGATGAGTTATAAAACGCAATACGCAGAAGTATTACATCAAGTCATGGAAGGTGCCTTATCGATTGAACAAATTGAACAACTAATCGAGCAACCGAAACATGAAGATCATGGAGATCTAGCATTCCCATGCTTCATGCTCGCGAAAGCATTCCGTAAAGCACCCAATATGATTGCTTCGGACCTCGCAGAAAAAATCGACGCGCCATTGTTCTCAAACGTTCAGGCTGTAGGTCCTTACATCAACGTCTTCTTGAACCGGGAAGTCGTATCGCAAGAAATCGTCAACCAAGTTCTGACGGAAAATGAGGCGTTCGGATCAAGTGAAGCCAATGGAAAAACGATTGTCACTGATTTTTCATCACCAAACATCGCGAAACCATTCTCGATGGGTCACTTACGTTCAACGGTAATCGGAAACGCGCTCAACCAAATCTCACGTAAAAAAGGCTATGATGTCGTCGGTGTCAACCATTTAGGGGACTGGGGAACACAGTTCGGGAAATTGATGGTTGCGTACACGATGTGGGGTGAGGAAGAAGCGGTCCGTGCAGAACCAATCAAGGAATTGTTGAAATTATATGTCCGGTTCCACGAAGAAGCGGAAACAAATCCGGCACTTGAAGACGAAGGACGTCTCTGGTTCAAAAAACTCGAACAAGGTGATGAGCAGGCAACAACGCTTTGGACGTGGTTCCGTGAAGTCTCACTTGTTGAGTTCAATCGTGTTTATGAGATGCTCGGAGTTAAATTCGATAGCTTGAACGGAGAAGCTTTCTACAACGATAAGATGCAACACGTCATCGATTTGCTTGAAGAAAAAGATTTACTCGTCGAATCAGAAGGGGCAATGGTCGTCGACCTCGAAGCAGAAGGTATGCCGCCTGCTTTGATTAAAAAGAAGGATGGCGCAACGCTTTATGCGACACGTGACTTAGCAGCTGCTGTCTATCGTCTCGAAACGTACCGTTTTGAGCAAGCATTCTACGTCGTTGGCGGCGAACAAGCGCTTCACTTTAAGCAATTGTTCGCAGTCCTGAAGAAACTTGGATTTGAGAATGTCGACGGAATGCACCATGTACCGTTCGGTTTGATTATGAAAGACGGAAAGAAAATGTCTACGCGTAAAGGTCGGATCGTCTTGCTTGAAGAAGTACTACAAGAAGCAATCGACGTCGCGAAGCAAAACATCGCGGAAAAAAATCCGAACTTAGCGAATGCCGAAGCAACAGCTCGTCAAGTAGGTGTTGGCGCCGTCATCTTCCATGATTTGAAAAATGAACGGATGAACAATATCGAGTTCGATCTTGAGCAGATGTTGAAATTCGAAGGTGAAACAGGACCGTATGTCCAGTATACGAATGCTCGTGCGCACTCATTGCTCCGTAAAGGTAGCTATGATGGCACACCATTCGCTGGCAGTGCCGATGATCATGCATGGGGTGTCGTATCGATGCTGAACCAATTCTCGACGGTCATCGATCGCGCATTCACACGTCGCGAGCCGTCAATCATCAGCCGTTACGTCTTAGATCTTGCACAAAGCTTTAATAAATACTACGGACACGTCCGTGTTCTCGAAGATGACGCAGCAAAACAATCGCGTCTTGCACTCGTCAAGTCCGTCACGATCGTCTTGACAGAAGGTCTTCGTTTACTTGGTGTCGGCGCTCCGGAAGAAATGTAAGACCAATCCACGAATAAGAAGAGGTAGATTATGAAGACTGAGACGAAAGACCGATTACAGCAAGCTGCTTCACGGATGAAGCAGGAGCCTTTGGCAGAAACCGTCGCCTTCATGGCTGATTTTCACGGGAAACTCGCTGCTTGGTTACCGGGAGAGTCTGTCGATTTCGTTCACGATTTCGTGACGGCGCCGGAAGCTGATTTGATTGCTCCGATCGAAGGAGACGCGTTGCGCACGAAAGACAATTTTGAATTCTTCATGCGTAAAAAACAGACACGAAAAAAACTCGGCGAACTGTTGACGCTTTGGAAGTCGGCGCGCACGACAGAGACGTTGAGTCAAATCGATGCGATCGGATTGAAAAAATGGCTCGCTCGTAATGAATTCCGTTCGGAAGACAAGCCATGGGATTATTTGAACCGTCTGCATGTTCTTTTGTTCCTTGATTTGATGACGACGATCATCGATGATCATCGATTGACGAGTTTGCATGAGCAACTTGTCGGTACAACACCAGTTCCGACGAGCTTCGTTCGTCGTCAAGGGGATGTCCGTCAAGTCATCGAAGCATTCGCGGAAGAGACGAACTTCACACAAGTGGATGTCGTCAAGGCATCGCTTGTCCGTTATCTCTGATCAATAGGATGCACAAACAAAAGCCGTCGAGCCCCGTGCCCGACGGCTTTTGTCGTATCTTCTTAGTTTGCCCGATGGAACACGATCGATTGTTGCTCTGAATCGTAAAGACACCATTCTCGTTCGAACACGACAGGACCTAGATTGATGGCATATCGTCCTCCATTATTAATGGATAAAGATTGATACAATGGGCTCGACATAGCAATGCCATTTCGAAACAAACCTCTGATATGACTATGACCAAAAAAGAGTACTGGTTCACGTTGCTGTGACAGATCGGGCAAAAAATCACGGGACCAATTCAATTGATCTCCATGAATCAATAATGCACCCTCGATGCGTTGTTTTCGAGGGCAATCGCGTAACGCATCGATGACAGGAGATAGTTGCGGTGGAACGAGCGACAGGATGCGCTCTTCTTGATTGCCAAGTAACATCTTAAAATCAATTAGGTTTAAAAAATCATCATCAAGCGTCACGACGAGGGAGAGCGATTCGAAGGAATAGCGCTTCGCTCGCTTTTTACCGACATGACATTCATGAACGTCACCAAGACAGAACAAATGCGCATCGGGAGCGAGCTGTCGTATGTCAGCTAGGACAGCCGCTGTGTCGGCTACTGAGCTGTGAAGATCCGCAAAAAGGGCATAACGCATGATCGACCACTCCTTTGTTAAGGAGATACCCGAAAATGCGCTATGCCTATCTTTTGAATATGAGCGTTCAGATCAATCGATTAACGGAAGTTAATGAATTGAACGTCGACCGATAATGGAAGCTCACGAACGATCTGCATGACTTGTTGTAAGTCATCACGCGATTTACCTGTGACACGAATTTGATCATCTTGGATCTGTGTCTTCACTTTTAATTTCGATTCCTTGACGGCATTGTTGATCTTTTTCGCGTCGTCACGGTCGATTCCACTTTTCAGGATGACACGTTGTCGGACTGTATTCCCGGCAGCCTGCTCGACTTTTTCATACTGCAGGTTTTTGGTTGGGACTTCTCGCTTGATCAATTTTGCTGTTAAGACGTCTTTGACTTGATCGAGTTTGAAATCGTCATCTGAGATTAGAATCAAATCCTCTTTTTCGAGCTTCATGTCGCTTTTTGAACCTTTGAAGTCGAAGCGGTTCGTGATTTCCTTCAGTGCGATTTGGACCGCGTTCTTGACTTCCTCGATGTTGATTTGTGACACGATATCAAATGAATTATCTTTTGCTGCCATTTCAATCTCCCCTTTCATTCCACTCTCTATTTTAGAGAGGAATACCGGAAGCGTCCACTGCTTTGAAATTTTGTTATAATAAAAACCATGAAATGAAAGGGGTGCTTGGCTTTGAAACAAACAGCAGACATGTTGACGCTCACACCGCAAGAACTGGATGAGCGATTTGCCTATAGTGGAAATGATTTAGGAGCGACCTTCTCAGAGACAGCGATTCACGTGCGCTTGTGGGCGCCGACAGCAGAACGTGTCGTGATTCGTCTCTACAAGACACTACGCGCACGAAAAGTCGAAGAGGTCGAGATGGTGGCAGGCGAACGGGGAACGTACGTCGTCGAACTCGATCGAGCGACATATGAAGGTTATTTCTATACGTTTCAAGCGAGCATCAACGGACAAAAGGTCGAGGCGGTCGATCCGTATGCGAAAGCCGTCGGAACGAACGGAAAGCGCGGCGCATTAATTGACCCGACCAGTGTGACACCAGAACGATGGATTGAAGAACGTCCATTGTTCCATTCTTCGCAAGACGCAGTTGTCTATGAATTACACGTACGCGATGCAACGAGTCATCCGGCTAGTGGTGTCGTCGCACGTGGGACGTTCGCTGGACTGACGGAAGCTGGGACACGGACACCAAATGGTGGATTGACAGGGCTTGATTATTTGGCAGACCTCGGTGTGACACATGTCCAGTTACTACCGATCTATGATTTTGGCTCGGTCAATGAGACAGCGCCGAACGACCCGGATAACTATAACTGGGGTTATGATCCGGTGAACTACTTTGCGCCGGAAGGTTCGTACTCCTCGAATCCGGATGATCCACGAACGCGGATCCTTGAATTAAAACAATTGGTGCAAGCGTTACATGATCGCGGGATCCGTGTCATCATGGACGTCGTCTTCAATCATACGTATGATGCGGCGACGGTTCCGCTTGGTCAGTTCGTTCCTGGATACTTTTATCGTCAAGAGGCGGATGGGAGTCTCTCAAACGGTAGTTTCTGTGGAAATGATACCGCATCTGAACGTCTGATGATGCGAAAGTTCATTCTTGATTGTGTGACGTACTGGGCGAAAGAATACCATCTCGATGGGTTCCGCTTCGACTTAATGGGACTTCATGATGTTGAGACGATGAATCAAGTGCGCCATGCACTTGACCGGATTGATCCGTCGATTCTAATCATCGGTGAAGGCTGGGATCTCGATACGCCACTTGATCCGGAAGAAAAAGCGAACTATTTCAACGCACCGAAGATGCCAGGGATCGCTCATTTCAACAACGGCTTACGGGACGGGGTCAAAGGCGACGTCCAAACGCCAGAAGACCGTGGTTTCATCAGTGGTGCATTTGACCGGACGAGTGAAGTCAAACGGGGAATCGCTGGTAACGTCTCTTCGCAAGGATTTGCCGATGAGCCGAATCAAGTCGTCTCGTACGTCGAGGCTCATGATGATTTGACGATTTGGGATAAATTAACGGTGTCTCGTCCAGAAGACACGGAAGAGATTCGTCGGAAACGGCAAATGCTTGCAAATGCGATCATTTTGACGGGACAAGGTATTCCTTTCCTCCATGCCGGACAAGAGTTCTTCCGGACGAAAGACGGTATTCGTGACAGCTTCAATGCCGGAGAGGTCGTGAATCGTCTCGACTATGAACGGGCAGAAACAGAGCGTCCAGCAGTCGAGTACGTCAAAGGATTGATTGCCCTTCGTCGTCAGTATCCGATGTTCCGTCTCGCAAACGCGGCGATGATCAAAAAACATCTTCGTTTCCTTGAAGAAGAGGAAGGTGTCATTGCCTTTGAACTGAAGCGAACATATGAAGGATACGTCGAACGGCAGCGTGTCTATCACAATGCGACGGAAAAAGATATCACGATTGAATTGCCAAATGGTGAATTCGAGGTGTTGGTTGAGTCGGGTGCCGTTAAATTACACGCACCACGATTGCACGAAGAAAAACAGTTAGTCGTTCCAGCATTGACGACTACGGTTATTGCGGAACGAAAAGCAGATTACAAGAAATACGCGGTAGCAGGTGGTGCAGCACTGACAATCATCGGATTGTTGTACGCAGCGAACAAGCGTCGAAAGAAAACCGATTAAATGGAGAAGGATGAAGCACTAAATGGCTTCGTCCTTCTTTTGTGCGCGGATGATAGTCCGATGTCAGCCTGTCATGCAATTGACTTACAAAAATCATTGAAAGATTGTTTGAACATACATCTTTCGGGAACAATTCATATGTAGTATTTTAAATGTTGTTTTGACGTGAAAGGATGTACGTTGTATGTTCGGTTTCGGTGATTTATGGAAATTCTTTTTGTCGTTCTTTTTACTATTGCCTATCGTGACATTGATTCATGAGATGGGACATTACTTTTTTGCCCGATTATTCGGCGGAAACATGGAGATCAATATCGGTTCAGGAAAGTCGTTGCTTCGTGTTGGTCCGATTCGTTTGAATCGCGTCTATTTTTGGGATGGCTGGTGTCAATATGAGGCACTACGTAAGGAGACGAAATTCGCTAACATTCTGGTTTATGCCGGTGGATCGATTGCAAACGTGGTGAGTATCTTAGCCATCAATGGTCTGATTTACGCCGGTGTGTTCGAAGCATCAATCTTTACCTATCAATTTGCGTATTTTTCGTTTTATTTCGTTTTTTTCTCACTCTTCCCGATCGATCATCCGAACGGTTATCCGAGTGATGGGAAAGCGATCATTAATGTCTTCCGGTACGGTAAATCAGAATACCATCCGCAATCCTAAGGTAAAAAATAAAGCCTCCTTCCATCGTTGGAAAAGAGGCTCTTCACTCAAGATTCCGATTCGCTAGACGAATCAGATTCCTTTTTCGCTTGTTCCTGCTCGAGTTCGACGAGCTTTTGAATCAAGATATGGCGTGGCATATGCATTAGTTGTTCAAGTGGTACGTTCAGACGTTTCGAGAGTTCGACAGCTGTCTCTGCGGATAATTGTAAAGGTTTCATCGTGTTCGTCCTCCTTCTTCCATGAAGTTAGTATAACAGGAGGTGCAAGCTGAGCGCATCAATAGTAGCGAGAAACGGAGAAGGTTGATACCGTATGAAGTAGGAAGTGATGCATATGTATAAACCTGCTGCAGAGCTGTTACTCCATGAATCCGTCTCACTGTTTGATCGCATCGGGGAGGATTTGCTTCTTTTTCGAGATCGCCACGGATTTATGAAATGTGATGCGGATTTAAGACCACTGTGGGAAACAGCATGTGCGTATGTTCCATTCTCCTGGTACATTGAGCCAGGCGGTGGACGATTGTTCATCGTATTTGAAGAGTCAGCTTATTTTGGTTTATTGGATTTAGAGCAAGGGCATTTAAATTACATTAAGCGACCCGCTGCTTTTTCCGAAGCATGGTTCAGTAATTTATTCTTGTGGCAAGATGATGAAATCTTCCTATACACGGCAGAAACGGACGTCGTCTGTGTGAACGTTCAAACAGGGGACTGGCGGTACTCAAACTATGAAGAGGCGCCGCTGTTCGGACGATTAGTTGAGCGAGGATATGATACACGTTTGACGTTCGAGCGATTCATCGCACCTACGACGATCATCTCCTATGATGATCTACAAGAACGATATGTGATTTGGGATGCCGCGACGAATCTGGAATCGGTCATTCCTTTTTCGGATTACGCGGAGTATTCACTCGTTGACCACCGGCACCAATTGTTTTCGATCACCGATTCCTCTCGGTTTTACTTGTATGAGAAGAGTCAGCTGAAATATAAGTTCGAGGGATGCTACTCCTCCGTTTTACTCAAAAGTGTGTTACTCGATGAAGAGGCGCGGCGTCTTGCGATCGTGTCGACATCGACTACATTCGGCAACACATGGGTTCAAATTTTTCAAAAGACGTAATGAAACATCCTTTTCGCTTTTCAGCAAGAAGGATGTTTTTTGTACGTTTATACAGGAAGGAGACGCATCATGGAACGGCTTGGTCATCTGATTAGTGCGTATTTTCGAGAAGTGTTGATCGTTTGGGGGCTTCTACTCGTCGTGCTTGGTTATTTTGCATATCAATTACCCGATCGTCTAGAAGGAAATGGATTTACACGTGACGGTGATTTTCAACGTGTCGAAACGGTGCTCGCTCAAGATTTTGGGCAGGATCCACATACGATCATCGTCCTATTTGAGAATCAAGAGAATCTACGACAAACGATGGTACAACATGTCGAGCGCTTCCGTGACATCAAAGGAGTCGGGAATGTCATTGGTCCCGTCGAAAATCCGCGAGCGATGCGGGACGATAAGGGATACGTGACAGTCGGTGTACCAACACTTGATGCGAAATGGGCAACAGCGGTCACACGTCAACTGGATGGTACCGGGACGATTCGGCTAACGGGTGAACCGGTCGTCGTTGATGATTTGAATACAGCGTCCAAAAATGACCTCATCCGAGCTGAGTTAATCGGAATTCCGGCAGCATTGATCGTCTTACTACTCGTTTTCGGTACACCCGTTGCCGCCATCTTACCCTTGATCATGGGACTCGTCACTTTTGTTTTTGGAGCCGGTATTCTTTATTTCGTTGCCGGACAACAAGAGTTATCGATCTTCGTCTTGAATGCGGTCGCAATGATTTCGCTGGCACTCGGCATTGATTTTTCGTTGTTATACGTTAATCGGTTCCGTGAAGAACGGCAGGACGGACAAGGGATTCGGTCGGCAGCGATTCGTTCGGTCGAGACGGCAGGACGCTCGATTTTATTTTCCGGAATCTGTGTATTCGTCGGACTTGCCGGATTGTTGTTGATTGATGTTGATGTCTTCCGCGCTGTCGCAATCGGGACACTCGTTTCGGTACTCGGGGCGGTTGTCAGTGCGTTGACATTATTACCGGCACTATTAATCGTTTTCGGGAAGGTACTAGAAAAAGGACGACTTTTCCGGCAACAAGCAGGTCGTGGAGAAGATCGTTGGCGCCGCCTCGCACGTTTCGTCATGAAGCGCCCTGTCACAGTGACGATTCTATCTTTATTACTTCTTTTACCTTGTTTATTTCCGTTACGGGACTTGACGTTGAACATTCCGCAAGCAACTGCCTTGCCGGAATCCTATCCGTCGCGTCTCGCCTTTGAGTCGTGGGAAAAAACATTCGGGAACGATGGAACGGACGCCGTTCTCATCTTATCTGCGGATGCTTCCTCAGAGGTGGGACGAGAAAAAATCGAAGATGTGACGATTCGACTCGAATCAGATTCAGAAGTGCGTTCCGTCGTGTCCGCCGCAACGATCGCGGAACAGCAACAGGTTCCGCTCGAGCAGTTACTCGCTGTTTCGGCTGGGCGCGATGCACTGAAGCCGTTTCTATCAGAGAACGATCAAGCACGGATCAACGTCAATTTAAAAGGAGATCCCGGTGATGCTACTTCGCAAGACTGGGTACGAAAGGTGCAGGCGGACGGTTACCTTGTCGGGGGACCAGCAGCCTTTAATCAGGAAATTTATGATGCCATTGAATCGAAACTCCCACTGGCTGTCGGTGTCGTCGTCTTGGCGACATTCATCATTCTGCTAATCGCGTTCCGATCCATCTTGATTCCAATCAAGGCGATTCTGATGAATTTGCTCAGTTTAGGAGCAACGTTTGGATTACTCGTCGTCTTGTTCGAGTCCGGCGCAGTTCTTCCGCAGGAGACGATCGGCATTCTAACACCGGTCTTCATCTTCTCACTCGTCTTCGGCTTATCGATGGATTATGAAGTGTTCCTCGTCTCGCGAATGGAAGAATATTATGACGAGACGGGCGACAACGATCATGCGACCGAGATGGGACTGGCGAAGACGAGTAAAATCATTACGTCCGCTGCCTTGATCATGATCGTCGTCACTGGTGCGTTTGCCTTTACAGGTGTTAGTCCGATCAAACAACTTGGCGTCGGTATCGCGCTTGCAATTTTTATTGATGCTACGATTGTCCGGATGCTCCTTGTTCCCGCACTGATGAAGCTATTTGGTCACTGGAACTGGTGGTGGCCGGGGGGGGCGTCGTAAAGCGATCCGCAAGTGACACATCGCCTAAGCACATCAGTAGCTATTCAGAGGAAGACGAGCGTATACTGTCGATATTCAATTCAAGAAATTAGAGGAGGCACTTCACTCATGGCAACTCAAGCAATGTTTGAACCATTTACACTACCAAACGGTGTGACGCTGAAAAACCGCGTCTTGATGGCACCGATGACGAACTATGCGGCACAAGAGAACGGCGAAGTATCGGATGCGGAACTCGCGTACTACGCAGAACGTTCAGGTGGCGTCAGCGCTGTCATTACAGCATGTGCGAACGTCACAGCAGACGGTCAAGGATTCCCGAATGAGTTTGGTGCACATCGTGACGATCTCGTGCCAAGTCTGAAGCGACTCGCGAAAACGATTCAAGATAAAGGCGCAAAAGCGATCTTACAAATCTTCCACGCTGGTCGTATGGCACCACCAGAACTCGTCGGTGGGCAAACGGTCAGTGCAAGTGCTATTGCACCCGTGCGTGAAGGTGCGATGACACCACGTGCGTTAGAGGCAGAAGAAGTCGAAGCAATCATCGAAGCATTCGGTCAAGCGACACGCCGTGCGATGGAAGCCGGATTTGATGGTGTTGAGATTCACGGTGCAAACACGTACTTGATCCAACAATTCTTCTCACCACACTCAAATCGTCGTGAAGATAAATGGGGCGGTAGCTTAGAAAAACGTCTCGCCTTCCCATTAGCTGTCGTGGATGCAGTCGAAGCTGTCGCGAAACAAGATCCTTCGTTCATCGTCGGATACCGTTTCTCTCCAGAGGAAATTGAAAATCCAGGAATCACACTCGATGATACGATGCGTCTCGTCGATGAGCTGGCGAAAAAAGACCTCGATTACTTGCACGTTTCCGTGATGGACTTCTTCGCAGGTTCAATTCGTGATGAAAATGAAACGACGTCACCAATTACACTCGTTCAAGAACGTGTTGGTGAACAAGTACCTATCATTGGTGTCGGATCGCTTCACACAGCGGACGAAGTAGAACAAGGTTTGGCTGTCGTTCCAATGATCGCTCTTGGTCGTGAACTGATCATGGAACCGAAATGGGTTGAGAAAGTCGAAGCGGGTGACCTTGCGTCAATCCGGACAGAACTTGATCCAGAAGCACAAGCAGAACTCGTCGTTCCAGATGCATTATGGGCAGGTATCACAAGCCGTCCAGGCTGGTTCCCGATCAAACAAGCAAGCAAATAATAGAACAGCATCAAAAGCACTCTAGATTTCGTGTCTAGAGTGCTTTGAGACTGAAGGTAAAGTGCAATTTTTCTCTAACGAGAAGGATTGCGCTTTTTTGTTCGTCTCGCATCGTTTTCCTGGGACAAGCATCGCGCCGCTTCGCTTCGCTGTAGGGTCGCTCTTGCTTGTGTCTCGCCTGAGGAAAGGGCGTGAAAAGACGCGTCATTTTTTGGAGTCAGCCCTGTTGTCTACAAACCTGAAAGCACTCTAGATTTTGTGTCTAGAGTGTTTTTTTGTTTAATATGCAACCTGTCCCATCCGAACGCCACAAAACGTATGCAAGGTGACCGGATCCTGTAGATTCGTCCGTTCCAACATATCGTTTAAGAGTAACGCACAGACGTAGGCATCTTCTTTTGCATCATGGTGCTGGAAAGAGACGTTGAGAAACTCTGCCATCGTATTCAATCGATGGTTCGGCAACCAAGGATACAATTTGCGGGATAATTTGACCGTGCAGCCGTAGGTGAAAGCGGGCATCTGGTACATATCGTATTTTTGAATCGCTTTTTGGAGTGCCCCCATATCAAATGATGCATTGTGAGCAACGATCAGTTGAGCGCCTGCAATCAAATCGTATAAGCCATGGGCTTCCATTGCTTCAGGTAACGTCGGCGCATCAAAGACATCGCTCGGACGAATTCCGTGGACCCGAATGTTTCCAGCATCGAAATTTTCTTCTGGATTGATTAAGACCTGTTTACTCTCCGTGACACGACCGTTCGCGAGAACGGACCAACCAAACGCACAAATGCTTCGGCTATTCCGATTTGCCGTTTCAAAGTCAATTGCTAATGTATACATCCAGCAGGCTCCTTTCTGTCATTCACTAGTAACAGAATACATGTTCGTATTCTGGAAGTCCATCAAAAAAGACCATCTGCAAAGCAGACGATCTTAGATCCATTCCAGTCACTTCGCGGTAGCGACTTTTTGTTCCTCTGCGACGTACTCTTCCGGTTTAAATAACAGAACGCGATCTTTATAGGCGAAAACAAGGGCCGTCAAAACAGCCATTGCATCAGCGATCGGAAAAGCGACCCAGACACCATTGACACCGAAGATCAGGGGCAATATCAAGACGAGTGGAATCGTGTATAACGTTTGGCGCGACAAGGACAAGAATAAAGCGACTTTTGCTTTTGCAAGCGATTGGTACATTCCGTTGACAATCATTTGAATTCCGTAGACGAACGATAAGGCGAATAAGATGCGCATCGCACTCGAGCCTTCCTGTAGAAGTGTCGCCTCTTCTGTGAACAAGCCGACCCAAAAACGAGGGAACAGTTGAATGAGTAACCACAAGCTGATCGATAACGATAAACCGTAGCGGATTGCCAACTTGATGGCAAGCGACATCCGGCTAAACTGCCGGGATCCGAAATTATATCCGACGATCGGTTGCATCCCTTGCACGATCCCCATGATCGGCATACCGACGAGCGCCATGAACTTATTGATGACCGCAAACGTAGCTAGTTCTGTCGTACCACCGTACCGGACGAGCATATGGTTGACGGTGATGAACAAAATCGATTGGGAGACTTGCATGATGAACGATGATGATCCAATTTGCATCATCCGGAACGTTAATCGGAAATCAGGTTTGAAAGCATTCCGATCGAGTGTTAACCCCGTTTGCCGACGTTTCGTAAAGAAGAATCGGAAAACAAGTGCAGCACCGACGATTTGCGCAACTACTGTCCCGAGTGCAGCACCTTGGATGCCCCAATCAAGACCAAAGATGAACAGCGGTGTCAGGACGATGTTGATGGCAACCGTCGTCAGCATGACGCGCATCTGATAGTTCGCGCGTCCTTCTGCGCGTAACATTGCACTCGACGCCATCGTCAACATGAAGAAAGGAGATCCGATCAAGAGGACGCGTAAGAAATCGATACTGTACGGCATGATCTCATCCGTCGCTCCAAAGAGACGTAGCAACGGTTCGACGAAGATGAAAGCACTGATGATAGCGAGCATACTGATGAAGAAAACAGCCATCAAGACGTTGGCATAAGCACGACTGGAACCATCTATTTGTTTTTGACCGAGTCGTTGTGACGCAATTGCAGCACCACCAATCCCGATCGAGTTGGCGATTGCCATTAATACGAGCTGGACGGGGAAAGCGATTCCGACGGCGGCCACGGCAGCCGTACCGATTCCTTGAGCGACGAAAATCGTATCGACGATATTGTAGAGTGCCGTGACGAGCATCCCGACCATCGCTGGTAAAGAGAGACTAAGTAAAAGCTGATTGACAGGTGCTTCACCCAAACGGGCAGTGTTTTTATTCATGGAAGGAGAACCTCCTATTTTAGACAAGTGGTAAGTAGGGTTTTACTCAGAGTAGTCGCTTCTTTAACGAGATGCAAGAAATCACTCTAGTCAATGTGTTCGTTCTATGAAAAAAGGATGCGCCATGAAGCGCATCCGATGGATCTCGATTTAAGATGGTGTAGGCAGGTAACCTTTCGAATATTCGAAAGCAACGAATAAAATAGCACCGAGCGCCAAATAAGCGAGGAGCGTGATCGTTTGTTGTTTTTTCGGCATCTGATGATACTGAACAGACTCTTCAGCAAGACGAAGTGGTTCAATCCGCTGATCGATTCGTCGCAACAACGCATCGTAGTCGTTCGCAGCATCATATTGATACCGTAACAGATCGTCCGCTTCCTGACGTGCCTCTTCTGGACTCGCTTGTCGCAAATCTTGTAAATCGAGACGAAGCGACCAAGCAATCGGATCGTACGTACTTTCGACCGTTTGTTCTTCCTCCACTTCCGGTGCAAGAGCGACTTCAACGTTTGCACGTTCCTGCTCCGCCTTTGCCCGTAAGACGCGTTCGCGTGCAGCACGATACAACATTAAGGTCGACCGGTTCGCCTCATATTGTTTCGCGAACTTATACCGTTTCCAAACGGCACTGCCGCCTAAAAAGGCAATCAAGAGCAAAATCAGACTAAAGTGGGTGATACCGTAGGCAATCAAGGCAGCAAGTCCCGCGACCCAGACGATGATCGGAAGTCCCGCAAGAATCCGTCCGCCGTCAAGTGGACTGACGGGAAGTAGGTTGAAGAGATTCAATAGAGCCCCGAGGTGGAAGATGACGAGCCAGAAGTCATTTCCGGTCACAGCATATCCGATCGCAAGCGGAATCAGGGATACGAGACCCGCGAGTGGTCCACCGTACGCGAGAATCGCTTCTTGTTTTGGCGTTCGAAATGTATCCTTGATGCCGATGACGGCTCCCATGAACGGTACGAAAATCGCAGGACCGGTCTTAAAACCGAGTCGTTTAGCGGCGAGTAGATGTCCCATCTCATGAATGAATAGGAGATAAAGCAATCCGACCCCGAACCAAACACCGAATATTTGAGCGTAAAAGAGAAGAGAGATTCCGAACGAAATCAGAGTGCCTCCGAACTTTGAAAATTTCAATAAGGCAAGGATGACCTTTCCTTTCGTCAAGAGAAAGGCGCCGGCAACAGCAAGTCCACCCCAACGTTTTTTAGCCATCGTGAAGTTCCTTCTTTCATCATGTGACGTTCTTCCTTAAGTGTACGACACAATTGTAGAAAAAGTTTCATTCAGACTGCTCGGGGATTAAATAGAAGCAGCTTCCATCTGGCTGACGCGCTTCACTACCTACTTTAAAATGATGTGTCGTCGCAAGTGCAGCAGCAATCGACAATCCGAGTCCACTTCCTGAACGATCGCGTGCTGCATCGAGTCGGTAAAACCGGTCGAATAACCGAGCGCGTTCTTCGTCCGTTAGAGACGTTCCCCGATCAAGGACAGCCAGACGTTCTTTTCGCAGGTGCAATTCTGGTGAAGTGGCATACTTCAGGACATTATCGATATAGATCGTCAAGATACGTAACACCGCTTCGCGATTTGCCCGAATCGTTCCGGAGGCATCAACAGGAATGATCGTCCCTGTCGCGTGATACATCCGATCAGCGAGTTCGCTTCCAAGCTCTGCTAAGTCAATCACTTCGACAGACGTTTCCTCGTAACCGAGACGAGACAATTCGAGCATAGGCTCAATCAAGGTCGTCCGCATCGCATGTGTTTCCTGCAAGATATGTTCAATCGATTCATCGAGTACGTCGGGCTTCGTTTTGCCCCATCGCTTCAATAATTGCGCATACCCTTCGATGACGGTCAGCGGTGTCTTCATCTCATGCGAGACATCGGCGACGAACTGCCGTTGTTGTTCCATCGTTTGATCGACACGCCCAATCATCTGATTGAAGACGCGACCGAGGCGACCGATCTCATCATCACGTTCGGTCTGCACGGTCTCAAGCGTTCCAGAAGACGAGATCCGTTGCATCGTATCATTTAGTTGCCTGAGCGGGCGGAGCGTCTGATACGCAATCCAGAAGCTACTGATGAACGCGATGACGATTCCAACGACCAACACGATGGTGAAGGTCAAGACGAGTGTCGAGACCGTATCATCGACGCTCTCATCTTCGAACAGATAGGCTTGATCCTGATAGACGATGCCGAACCAATCGCCAGACTTAAAAGGTTCATTCGAGCGCGGGATACCGGGGAGGTCATTTGCTTGTATGTCTCCGTTAACAGTAGACGGGTCGTCGCCATCTTCATCGTTTGAGATGACCCAGCGTCCATTTTCGTTCGATAAGACGACAGCATCCTCATGAAGCGTCAGCAATGTCCGGACCGATGAATCATCTTCCATCAATTCCTCTGCCTGTTCCAGTTGGGTATAACGCGATTCAATTAAATGATTTTGGACGACGAGTGTCACGACGATGAACGAAAGGAATAACAAGAGTGTCGTAAAGGCGGTGACGGATAAAGCAAGCTTCGTTCGAAGCTTCATGGGATCGCCTCCCGTAGCACATAACCAACCCCACGAACGGTCTGAATCAAGGCCGGAGGGTGGGCATCGACTTTTTTGCGAAGATAACGGATGTAGACGTCGACGATGTTCGTCTCGCCGAAGTAATCGTACCCCCAGACGTGATTTAGGATTTGTTCGCGTGTCAGGACATGTTCCTTGTTTTCTAGTAAATATGTCAGAAGTTCGAACTCACGTGGTGTCAAATCGAGTCGCCCTTCATTGCGAAATGCTTCATGTCGATCAAGATTGAGTACAAGATCAGCGAACTGTAACGTGCGCGGTGCGTTACTAGTTGAAGTCGGAGTGCGTAATAACGCTCGGATTCGAGCAAGGAGTTCCTCCATCTCGAACGGTTTCGTCACATAATCATTCGCACCAAGATCGAGTCCCGCGACTTTATCGTACACTTCTCCACGTGCTGTTAGCATAATGACGGGAACGTGCATGCCTTTTCCGCGGAGCCTGCGCAACACCTCGAAGCCGCTCAGCTCCGGCATCATCACGTCGAGTAAGACGAGATCAACCGAATGCTCAGCGGCAGCGAGACCATCTTTTCCGTTGGGGGCGACTCGTGTCGCGTACCCGGCATATTGGAGTTCAAGTTCAAGGAGGCGTGCGATTTTCGCATCGTCCTCAACGATTAAGATGGTGGTTGGCATAAACATCCTCCTTTTAATGATCATTCATCGATTTCTGTTACTTCGTCTGATGCGTTCAACTCGAGTTTGACGGCACCACCAACTCGGACGTCATCATCCTGTTCCATGTTTGATGCACGAGAGTACGATTTTTGCGTACCATTCTGTTCAATGATGATCTCTTGATTCGTTATTTTAGAGAGTGTACCGCGGACTTCTTGCTCCCGTGCATCGTCACGGTCTTCATCGCGTGCATCATTACGATTTTCGTCGTCCTCTTCCCGATCAAGCTCACGGACTTGACCATCTGCATTCAATTCGATTTTTACGATATCCCCAGATTTCACAGTGTCACGTTCCACACGATCCGCCATCGCGTAGATCGTCTCTTGTCCATCTTGTTCGAGTGTCAATTCACTTTGTGATAGGGCACGAAGAACACCGTACCGTTCATTCGCATCGTCCAATGAATCATTTGAGCGATTGCCATCGTCCTCTCGGTCATTGCGATCATCTTGATCTTCTCGCTCAAGTTCCGTGATTTGCTGATTCGCATTCAGATCGATTTTGACCCAATCCTCTTTTTGCACGGCTTCACGTTCTACTGACGAAGCAAAGTCATACGTCTGAGCGTCACCGTTAACGTCGATCGTCATCGAACGATCCGATAGTTTCTGCAATGTGCCTTCGATTTCTTGATCGTCACGCATTGAAGCAGGAAGCTTTTGTTCGACTTGGCGCGAAGCAGCTGCGACTTTTTGCTCTGCCTGCTGCGAAGTGGTGACCGTCGAGTTGACGAGAGAGTGTCCTGGACCTGTGAAGAGTAGGAACGCACCAGCTCCTGTTAAGACTGTACCCGTTATGGCAAGTGTAGCGATTCCTTTTTTGAAGTATTTATTTCCTTTATCTGTTCGTTTTTCAGTCATGATGATATCCTCCTTTAAGTAGTGGCTGTTGTTCTTATACATAGAATAACCAGACCACGTGAAAGGAAGCTGAGGAACAGATTAGAATTTGATGAGAATTAGATCGTCTTGATGATCCGAGCTGGATTTCCGCCAACGACGCTGTTTGCCGGTACATCCTTGACGACGACACTTCCTGAGGCAATAACTGCATTATCTCCGATCGTCATACCGGGATTGATGACCGCGCGTCCACCGATCCAGACATTGTTCCCGATGACGACCGGTTTTCCTAATTCATAACCGCTATTGCGCTCGACAGGATCGAGTGGGTGGGTCGCGGTATAGATATGTACACCTGGAGCAAGCATGCAGTTGTCGCCGATCGTAATCGGACAAATATCGAGCAAGACACAGTCATAGTTGGCATAAAAACGAGCCCCTAACGTGATGTTGTAGCCATAATCACATTTAAAGGTCGGTTCGATGTAAAAGTCGGCTTGCTCCGTCTGAAATAATTGCTGCAAAAGCATCTTTCGCTTGGCACGATCATGAACACTCAATTGATTGAACTCATAGCAGAGCGATTGTGCCCGGATGCGGTCGGCCACGAGTTCCGGATCTTGTGCTAAATAAAGTTCCCCTTGAATCATCTTTTCTTTTTCAGTCATCTGATTCACTCCTTCATCGTTATTACTTTCATTAGACTAAATGGCACCGGGTGATGCAACTGATATCCCGTTAAGACACGCGAAAACAGGATAGCCGAAGCTACCCTGTCGAGATTCGATCCTTATGCTAACTCGATTCCACCTGTGACACCATAGATTTGCGCTGTAACATAGCTTGCAGCGTCTGAAGCGAGGAAGACATAGACATCGGACAGTTCGACCGGTTGACCACTTCGTTTTAGTGGTGTTTCCTGTCCGAACTCTGGAATGTTCTCGCTTGGCTGACCACCCGAGATTTGAAGCGGTGTCCAAATCGGACCAGGTGCGACGGAGTTGACACGGATTCCTTTTGGCGCGACTTGTTTAGCGAGTCCACGTGTGAAACCGTTAATGGCAAACTTCGTCGAAGCGTAATCCAAGAGATTCGCGCTTGGATTATATCCTTGGACAGATGTCGTCGTGATAATCGAAGCGCCTTCCTTTAAGAGTGGCAAGGCTGCCTTGACGACCCAGAAGAGGGAGAAGACGTTGATTTCGTATGTCTTGCGTAATTGCTCCGTCGAAAGGTCGAGAATGTTTTCGACAGCTTGTTGTTTACCCGCGACAAGTGCCAAAATGTCGAGTCCGCCGAGTGATTCGTGTGCTTCTTTGACGAGTTGTCCACAGAACGCTTCATCACTTAAATCACCAGGTAAGAGATATGCTTTTTGTCCCGCTGCTTCAACGAATGCTTTGACTTCTTCAGCATCCTGTTGTTCTTCCGGTAAGTAGTTAAGGACGATGTCAGCCCCTTCACGAGCGTAGGCGATTGCTGCTGCTCGGCCGATGCCGGAGTCGCCACCCGTAATCAGTGCTTTTTTGCCGATCAATTTGCCAGAACCTTTATAACTCTCTTCTCCACAATCGGGAACAGGTTCCATTTTTGCTTGAACCGCTGGGGCGTCCTGATATTGTTTTGGGAAATCGTCATTGAAGTATTGTGTTAACGGATTTTTCGATGCAGCCATGTAAACATTCCTCCTGAAAGTTGGTTTTGGTATAGGTTGTATGTTCCCCTCAACAAGTCGGATTAAACGTTTTTGATGGTAGTAAATTTGGAAATTGATGGCTTACACTAGAAAAAGAGGAGTGTGAAGAAGATGATTGCTGGACTGTATGAAGCCCATTTACCGGTCAAAGAGCTCGAACGATCGATTGTCTTTTACGAAGAGTTAGGTCTTGAATGTGCGTTCCGAAATGAACGCGTCGCTTTCTTTTGGATCAAGCACGGTAAGAGTTGGTTAGGGCTATGGAAAGCAGGTCAAGCTGGGTTACCGTATCATCCGTCGATTCGCCATGTTGCGTTTCGGGTGGAACAAGAAAATATCGACAAAGCACAGGACTGGTTAAAGGAGAGAGGGATTGAAGTTCGATCAGCCTTCGGTGTAGCAGGAGCTGATCAACCGCTCGTTCTCGATAATCATCCACATGCGCACGCAGCAATCTACTTCGAGGATCCAGATGGCAATTCACTCGAATTGATCGCACCGTTACGCTTTGATATGGAGACGATGAACGGAACGATGTCGTATAAGGACTGGCAACATCTTTATCAGACTGAAACGAAAAAATGAAGAGATGACAGTAACGTTCAGTCATTGATTATGCATTCAAATGGCAAACATGCATGACGTGTTCTTTTATAGAAAACGGTTCGAAACGAACAAAAAAGTGCAATCTTTCTCCTCAATAGAGAAAAATTGCACTTAATCTATCTTGCAATAAATTTAGACACGAGCTGATTGGCGCTCGTTCATTGCTTGTAGAGCTGCTTGGTTTAGTAAGTTCCATGGTTTGTTGTAGTGCGGTTGGAAGAAGAAATCGACGAAAGCGAGCTCTTCAAGTGTCATGTCATTTTGAATCGCGACAGAAAGTGTGTTCATGGCCTGTGTCAAATCAACTTTTGAGATGATTTGTGCACCGACGACACGATGTGTTGCCGTCTCGAAGACGAGCTTTAATTGGACGTCTTCTGCTGTTGGCATGAACTCTGGACGATAGGCATCGGTAACTGTCGTGCTGCTCACTTCAAGTCCGAACAAGGGTGCCGCTTCTTCTGTCAGACCAGTCGACGCGATGTTCAAATCATATAAGCGAAGACCAGATGTGCCTTGTGTTCCTTGGTAACGAATCTTTGGAGCAAGTAAGTTTTTCCCGATGAGCGTACCCATCCGGACAGCATTCGTTGCAAGTGGGATATAGGCATGTGTCCGAGCTGGGTTGTAATAGACGGCACAGCTGTCACCAGCAGCAAAAATATTCGGGTTGCTCGTCCGCATATAATCGTCAACGATGATGGCACCGTTCGGTAACATATCGATTTGTCCTTTTAAGAGTTCCGTGCTTGGACGGAAACCGACACAGAGAATGACGAGATCCGTTTCGAATGTGCCTTTGTCTGTGACGACGTGTGTCACAGTACCGTTTTCCCCTTTAAAGCTTTGGACGGTTTGTCCAAGTTCGAGGTGAATACCGCGATTTGTCAATTCGTGTTCGATGACGTCAGTGAACGAACGGTCAAGGTATTTGTTGAGAATGCGATCTGCACTATCGATGAACGTGACATCTTTTCCGTAGGCTTCAAACGCTTCGACGAGTTCAGCACCGATATAGCCTGCACCAACGACCGTGATGCGCTCTGCCTCTGTCGCTTTTTCAATGATTGTTTGAGCGTGATGATAGTTTTTACAGAGCTCAATTTGATTTAATTCGATGCCAGGAAGCATCGGAATGATTGGCCATGATCCAGTTGTCATGATGAGTTTATCGTACGTATCGTGAACGACTTCACCAGTCATGAGGTTTTTCGCAACGATCGTTTGACGTTCACTATCGATTTCAAGTACATCATGTTTCAGACGCATCTCGGCGCCGAGCTCAGCAAGTTCACTTGGTGACGAGTAGAATAGCGATTCCGCGTGCTTGACGACACCACCGACGTGAAGTGCGATCCCACAAGAGAGAAACGATACATTGTCATTCCGCTCATAAACGGTAATCTCGACATCTTGTTGTGAAGCGAGTTCTTTGACTGCTGCTGTTCCTGCGTGTGTACATCCGATGACTGCTACTTTCATGGGTAAAGTCTCCTTTGTGTTTTGTTTGTGATGTAAATCACATTCATTTGATATACTTAGTGTAATCCTTCACAAGTTCACTTTCAAGTAGTTTGTTCAACATTGAGCATAATCTTGTCTAAATTGTGAATAAGTGAGCAAAAGTGTTTGGATTGTGTGAAGAATGCGTAAAACTGTTTTAGTTACTGAAATTCGGGTTATAATGAAAATAGATTTTTAATGAAGGGGTGGAAACCGATGGATACCGAGAGGACCAATCATCTATTCAGCTTACCTGATTTTTAGCAGTACCGGTCAAGACGAACAAGACGGTAATGGCTTATAAAAATCAGGGAGAGCGAAAATAGATGAATACCCAAACGGGACGTATAAAACCTCTCCCACGATGTAAATGGGAGAGGACAATAAAACATGAAACGAATCGCAACCATCTTAACCGGGACGCTCATCATGGCGTTTGGTTACTACACATTGAATGAACAGTTCGGATTAGCAGAAGGCGGCTTTATCGGATTATCGTTGCTCGGTCGATACTTTTTTGATATCAATCCTTCGATCTCGATGATCGTGCTCGATATTCCATTTTTCATCGGTGCCTTGTACTTCAAAGGCAAGCGCTTCGTCAGTGAAGCATTGCTATCAGCAGGTGCGTTATCACTCTTTTACGAGATGTGGCACCGACTTGATTTGTTCCACTTTCCAGAACAGGCTTGGCCAGCGACACTCATCGCAGCGATCGCTAGCGGAATCGTGACCGGATATGGTCTCGGACTTGTTTTGAAAAGTGGAGCAGCGACAGGTGGAGACGATCTACTGTCGATGGGACTCAGTAAACTGACAGGTCTATCGATCGGGACGATTTTGTTCGGACTCGACGCCATCGTGTTAGTGATTTCACTTGTTTATCTGCCACTTAGCTTGACATTATACACATTACTAGCCGTAGCGATCGCCGGTCGTGTTGTTGCTGTCATGACACGGGAGCCGATCATCGTACCGGCACCTGTCGTAAAGAGAGTGACGCAGTAAAACGGAGAATATCTAAAAAAATCATGTATCGGATTCGACATCGTCGAGTCCGATTTTTCAGGTTCATTAATTAGAAAATAAGTTCAAAGGAGAACGATTAGATGATTCGACAAGCAGATGCTTCTGAAGCACAACAGATTGCCCCGTTGATTGAGCAAGCGATTCATGAGATTGCTGAGACATTGACGGGAACGACAGAAAAAGAAGAGGTTCTAAAACGACTTGCTTATTTCGTTTCTCAAACAGGTAACCGACTAAGTTATGAAAATATCCGTGTGAAAATCATCGAAGATAAAGTAGCGGGTATCGTGATTGCTTATGCAGGGATGGATGCCGAACAATTAGACGAGCCAATCAAAGAACAACTGAAACGTTGGACGGGTCAAGATGTCCAGATCGACGTCGAGACGGAAGGACCGGTTTATTACCTGGATACCTTATCAGTGGATGCGCGTCATGGTGGAAAAGGAATTGGTACGGAACTGTTGCAGGCAGCAGCGGAAGAAGGCGAGAAACGGGGACTAGAAGCGTTCACCTTAAACGCTGATCAAACGAACGTGGGAGCGCAGCGACTGTATCGCCGTCTTGGCTTTAAACCGGTCCGGACGATTGAAATTAGCGGCGGTACCTTTGATTATATGGAACGTCGTTACGATATACAGCAATGAAAAACCATGTCGATCTCCACAGTGTCATTCGGGAATCGACATGGTTTTTATAGTCATGCCATCATGGCGTCGTTAGTTGATACAGAATCGCTAGCGCGTCTTCTGGTTCGTATCGGGCATCACTCGTAAAGCGGAAGCTCGGTGTGACTTCCCGTCGCATATCCTAGACATGAAGAGGTTCACCTTAGCACTCCGTTTTCATAACATTTTTGCTTAGTTAAATGGTTTGAGTGCGTCCTTAATCCGTTCACCTATCATTTTGGCCTTGACGTCACCTTTTTCAACGAGCGCGAACCATTCGTCCGCATCTTTAGTGATTTGCGCTACTTTTTCTTTACTGAGACGGTTTTCAAGCGTGGGTTTCATCGCAACGATGAACAGGTTAGCTTCCATTGCTTTTGCCCGTGCTGTATCGATGTCTTTCTTCTCGATTGCTTCTTGTGTTTCTTCATGAGATTCGTCGACTTTTTCCGTCAACGCTTGTGCGAATAATCCTTCGATTTCTTTATAAGAAACGTCAGCTGGTTTTGTCTTCGAGAAGTCATAACGTTCTTTTAGTATTTTAACAGCCTCTTCCTCGCCATCCGCTAAAGATTTTTCAACTGCAAGGAGGGAAGCATATCCTTCTGCTTGCCCTACCTGTAATTCTTTTTCGTTCTTCCCGCTTTTGACACCATCCTCGATTTTTTGAGCATAATCGAGTGCAGTCAAGTAGAACGAACGATAAATCGATTTATCCGTCACTTGTTTCGCGACATTGAAGTCACCGATTTTTTTAGTATCAATGGCTTCTTGCTGGGCAGATAGACCGGAAGTAATTGCTTGAGCAATCGTGTCTTCGTTTTTGAACTCGTAGCTTTCGTCGCACTTTTTCGCTGTCGGGATGAAAACGGTCTTTGCCATTGCTTCGATATCTTTGAGTGCTTCTGTTGCAGCTTCAGGTTTACCCGCAACGAGTGCTTCTTCAGCTTTTGCTTGATTTGCCTTTTGTAATTGATAGAAATAGGATTGTAGACCTTTATCGACGAGTTGACGTGCGATGTTCTGATCGAGATCCTTCGCTTCAACATCTACTAAAGCGGATTGAATGACTTGGTCGATTTCTGGTGCTACCGTTTTGACACCACCTTTTAGTTTTGCTTCATAACTCGTCTTGACCATCTTCCAATCGATTGCTTGTCCGTCTTTCGCTTTGTCGAGTTCTGCTTTGATCGAGCTGTAAATCGTCAATTCATCTATCAATGTCGTTGCAGCGATTCCAGCATCCGCTGATTTCGTTTCTGTCGACTGCTCTTTTTTCGGTACAGTCGTATCGGTTGTGTTTGAACCGCAGGCAGCTAAGATGCCAGCTAACATAAAAATCGAAGCTACTTTTATGCGCTTTTTCATAATCATGACCTCCTACAAAAGTGATAAGAAGTTTCTATCATATAGTTGTTTTCAGAAATCTGAACGTAAGGAGAATGATTCGTATTTTTAATTGAACTTTAAATAAAAAACGGCTTTGGAATAAGAATCCAAAGCCGTCCAAAATCAAAAATCAGAACTGTTCATACAGTTTTGTCAAATACGTGTAGACTTCGTCCGATGCTTGGAACATCATGACAGAATGTCCGAAGATCGCTGCTGGATTGAAGCCGTGATCAAGATCAATCGTCGATGCGATCGTGACATCACGGTCGCTATCGAGAACGACGCGGAAGTATTTGAACTCTTGGTTGAAATCGTTAATGGCATTAAGAATAGGAAGATCCTCGACACCATCTGGTACGTGTGTCGCTGTACGAGCGAACAATTCAACATCTGTCGTCGTCTTACTGAAGACAATCATCATCATCGGTTCTGCTCCAGCAGGTGTTTTTTCTTGTGTCATGAAGAAGACGTGTGTTTCATTCTCGCGCGCTTCCATTGGAATGCCTTTTTCGACGAGGAAAGCTTGGAAAGCTTCTAAGTGTTGTTGCTGTTGTGGCGCGATTCCTTGTTCGTTTGTTTCGGGTTGACGATCTTGGTGAATCGGTGTCACTTTATTGTTCTCGTTTGATTCGTTCGAGTTACGTTCCTGGTCCATTGCAAAATCCCCCTTTATATACTATAGATTTAGTTTCAAGCATTTCAGAAGGAAATGCAACTAATGTCCGTTCAGATAGGAAGAAAATACAAAAACGAATGGGATATGTCATATCTGTGAAGCTGCAAGCAACTGACTTGAAAATACATACCTAACAGGGTATATTGAGTGGCAGATAGTACTTCAAGGAGGAATCATTTAGATGAAAACGATCATCGTAGGTGGCGTCGCAGGTGGCGCAACGGCAGCGGCACGACTGCGCCGGATTGACGAAACGGCAGAAATCATTTTGCTCGAGCGCGGAAAAGAGATCTCGTTCGCGAACTGCGGACTGCCTTACTATATCGGAGATGTCATTAAAGATCGCAATAAATTACTCGTCCAAACGCCAGAGGGGATGCATGCACGATTTAATTTAGACGTCCGTAACTTGTCGGAAGCGATTCGGATCAACCGTGAAGCGAAGACTGTCACGATCCGTAACGTTGACACAGGTGAAGAATACGATGAATCGTACGATCATCTGATTCTTTCTCCAGGTGCAAAACCAATTCGTCCGAACATTAAAGGACTGAGTGATGCAACAAATGTCTTTACGTTACGCAACATTCCGGATACGGACCGGATGCGAGAATACGTCGATACGACGCGTCCGGAACGGGCAGTCGTCATCGGTGGAGGATTCATCGGTCTCGAGATGGCAGAGAATCTTGTCGAACGTGGGGCACACGTTACCCTCGTTGAAATGGCAAACCAAGTCATGGCTCCGATCGACCCAGAAATGGCGGCGATCGTTCATGAACACCTTCGGGCAAAAGGCGTCGAGCTGATTCTAGAAGATGGCGTCGCTCGTTTTGAAGAAGCAGGTCGTCGTGTCGTCTTGACAAGTGGACGCGTGATTGAGACAGAGATGAACATCCTATCAATCGGTGTCGCACCGGAGAGCACGCTCGCAGCAGATGCTGGTTTAACGCTTGGAATCAAACAGACGATTCAAGTCGACAATCAACTGCGGACATCCGATCCGTCGATTTTTGCGATTGGTGACGCGATCGAAGTTAAGGATTTTATCACGAAGGAAGCGACACATGTGCCGCTCGCATGGCCTGCGAACCGTCAAGGGCGTCTCGTCGCCGACATCATTGCCGGGCGCGATGTCCGGTACAGTGGAACGCTCGGTACAGCAGTAGCGAAAGTCTTCGATTTGACAGTCGCTTCTACCGGTAACAACGAAAAACGATTGCGTCAGCTCGGTATGCGTTATGAAGCGATTCACCTCCATCCGGGATCCCATGCGGGTTACTATCCAGGGGCGAGTCCCATTTCGATGAAGCTGTTATTTGATCCGATCGAAGGAACGATCTACGGAGCGCAGGCAATCGGCATGACAGGTGTCGAGAAACGAATCGATGTCCTCGCGACAGCGATTAAAGGTGGATTGACAGTGCTTGATCTACCAGATCTTGAACTATCATATGCACCGCCGTATAGTTCAGCAAAAGATCCGGTCAATATGGCAGGATATATTGCGTCGAACATCGTGCTTGGTGACAGTGCGAACGTTCATTGGCACGAAATCGATAAAATCGTCGCAAACGGAGGTTTGTTACTCGATGTCCGTGAACCATCGGAAAACGAGTTAGGCGCGATTCCGGGATCAGTCAATATCTCGTTACCGACGTTACGTGAGAAGTTGACTGATCTGCCGAAGGATCAAACGATCTATGTGACATGCCAAGTCGGATTACGTGGATATGTTGCAAGTCAACTGTTGCAACAACACGGTTATGATGTGAAAAACTTAAGCGGCGGATACAAAACATGGTCGGTCGTGCATCGTGATCAAGAAGCACGAAGCCAAGCGAAGGAGGAGACTGCTGTGACGGTAACGAAACGTGAGCCAACAACGAAGACTTCACCAGAACAAGTGGCGCTGCTCGATACGTGCGGTTTACAGTGCCCAGGTCCAATTTTAGAGCTGAAAACAAAAATCGATCAGATGACGGACGGCGAGCAAATTTTTGTCAAAGCGTCGGATCCGGGATTTTTACCGGACGTTCAAGCATGGGCGAAAAAACTAGGACACACAGTCCATTCAGCGGAGATGAATCAAGGGGTCGTTGAGGTCTTGTTTGAAAAAGGGCAAGGGGAGACACCTGCTGCAACACCGGTTCAAGTCAATCCGGCAGATGATGCGACGATGGTCGTCTTTAGTGGTGATCTGGATAAAGCACTTGCATCTTTCGTCATCGCACAAGGTGCACAAGCAATGGGGAAGCAAGTGACGATGTTCTTTACGTTCTGGGGCTTGAACATCATTCGAAAACCGGATGCACCGGCAGTCGAGAAAGCCGCTATTGAGCGGATGATGGGGATGATGATGCCGAAACACGCCGGGGAACTGCCACTCTCAAACATGAATATGGCAGGTGCTGGTCAAAAAATGATGAAAAAAGTCATGAAGGATAAACAAGTCGATGCACTCGAGACGATGATGGCAAAAGCGCAAGCGGCGGGTGTCCGCATGATTGCCTGCACGATGTCGATGGATATCATGGGCATTAAGAAAGAAGAACTCCTCGACGGCATTGATTACGGTGGTGTCGCGAGTTATCTCGGCGCAACAGATGGTGCTAACCTGAATCTGTTCATCTAATAAAAGAATTAACTATGTGAGCGTGTTAAACCTGACATCTGATGTGAGGTTTAACACGCTTTTTATGTTCTGAGTTATAAGTGAGTTTGATTTTTCAAAAAAAATTGCGTATGATAAATCACATGTGAAAAAAACTTACATAGAAATAGAGAGAAAAGATGAATGAAAGTGAGGAGATTCGATGGAAAAAGAAGTGATGAAATTAGTAAATCGAGCAAATGATTACTTATGGACGAACGTATTAATTGTTTTACTCGTTGGACTAGGCATTTATTTTACATTCCGGATGCGGTTCGTTCAATTTCGAATGATTCCGGAGATGTTACGCTTACTGTTCCAAGGAACGGATAAAGGGAAAGATGGCGTATCGCCATTCCAAGCATTTGCGATCAGTACGGCAGCACGTGTCGGTACTGGTAATATCGCAGGTGTCGCGGCAGCAATCGCACTCGGTGGACCAGGAGCGGTCTTCTGGATGTGGTTAATCGCCTTGATCGGATCGGCATCGGCATTCGTTGAAAGTACACTCGCTCAAATTTATAAAGTGCGTGATGATAAGGCGTGGCGTGGGGGCCCTGCCTATTATATGGAGAAAGCACTTGGTCAACGTTGGTTAGGAATCTTATTTAGTGTCTTGATTACGATCTCATTCGGATTTGTCTTCAATTCCGTTCAATCGAATACGATCTCGCTTTCTCTTCAAAATCAATATGGCTTTGATAAGACATGGATTACGGTCGGACTGGTCGTGCTGACGGCACTCGTCATCTTTGGTGGCGTCCGTAGCATTGCAACCGTCGCGTCGTTCCTCGTACCGATCATGGCCGGTGGTTATATCCTGATCGCGCTCTATATCATGGCGACGAATCTTGAAGTACTGCCAAGTATTTTTAAATTGATCTTCCAAGAAGGTCTATTCGAATTCAAGACACTCGCAGGTGGTGCAGTAGGTGCAGCACTCTTGAACGGGATTCGCCGTGGTTTGTTCTCGAACGAGGCCGGTATGGGTTCGGCACCGAACGCAGCAGCAACGGCTGAAGTCTCCCACCCGGTCAAACAAGGCTTGATTCAATCATTCGCGGTCTTCGTTGATACGTTGATGGTCTGTTCGGCGACAGCGATGATTGTTCTCGTCAGTGGTGTTCCGACAAAAGATGCGAATGGAGATGCCTTAGTCGGTATTGATTTAGCGCAAGGGGCACTTGCGTCGCAAGTTGGATCACTTGCGACAGGATTCATGGCACTTGCCATCTTCCTCTTTGCCTTTAGTTCTGTCGTTGGAAACTACTATTACGGTGAATCGAACATCACGTTCATCCGTGACAATAAACAGGTCATGATGGCATACCGTGCACTCGTCCTCGTCATGATCGTCTTCGGTTCACTTGTCGAGTCGGCTAGTCTCGTGTGGGCTTTAGCGGACATCTGTATGGGACTGATGGCAATCGTTAATCTATATGCGATTTTCCGTCTCGCAAAAATCGCGAAGCTTGCGCTCGATGATTACGCGACACAACGAAAAGCAGGAAAAGAGCCGCGTTTCTATGCGGACTCGATTCCGAACTTGCCAGGAAAACATACGCTTGAAGCATGGCATGGGTCAGAAGAAGACGAAAAAGCGATCTAAGAAAAGGGAGTCAGAGAAATCTGGCTCTTTTTTTTGTATAGAACGAATTTAAAAAGGGAATACAGAGTACAGAAGGGAGGGGGAGAATGGAAAACGTACATTTCGTTCGCGTCACGGATGCGGTCTGGGAGTCGTTCGGAAACGATCCCCACATCATCATGGACTGGATATTATTCATTCATGAGACACAACCCGACCATGAACAATTGTTTGCCCTCGAACAAACGAATGCCATCTACCATTTGATGAATCAAATCGATATCTATATTGATCAGGACACGCACTATAATCTAGGGCGAGCGATCATTGGTGAAGAGTTGATCGTCAATGAGGAAAAAGCGGCAATCGTCGGGATTCTTCCTTTACCGCTTTTGATCATTTCCGCTGAAGTGATGCGAAACTTCGATCAACGGGCACTCGCTTCGATTCATGATGAAGCTGGAATACCGGGCGAATTCGAATATGTCTGGGAGCAGTTCGCCGATCTGCGTGCCTATTTTCAAAAGGCAGAAGAAGCGGAAGATACGATTTTGATTTATTACGTATGACTAGTACCATCTATAAAAAAGAGACCCGCTTCCAAGTCGTCGACTGGAAACGGGTCTCTTGTCGTTCATCTAAATCAAGATGACTTCACATGGAAATCACTCTTTTTACAATAATTTTTAGATTAAAAATCGATTTCGTCTGGATCCGGTCCGAGGCGGACATCCGTTGCTAGACGATCAATTTTCTCAAGATCATCGGCATCGAGTTGGAAATCAAAGACGTCGAAGTTTTCTGCAATGCGTTCTGGTGTGACGGATTTTGGAAGAGCAACGATACCGTTGTCGAGGTGCCAGCGCAAGACGACTTGTGAAGGTGTCTTACCATGCTTCTCTGCGATTTCCTTGAAATCGTTGATTTCGAGGAATTTCCCTTGCATGAGTGGACTCCATGCTTCGACTTGGATGTTGTGATCTTGCAAGTATTCGTGCAGTTCGTGTTGCGGCAATTGTGGATGCAATTCGACTTGGTTGATCATTGGTGCCATCAAGCCCTCTTCTGCCAATGTATCGAGGTGATGTTCCTTGAAGTTCGAGACACCGATCGCTTTGATCTTGCCTGCTTCATACAGTTCAACCATTGCTTTCCACGCTTCGATATAGCCTTCGACTGGCCAGTGGATCAGGTAGAGATCAAGGTAGTCTGTTTCGAGACGTTCGAGCGATTCTGCGAATGCTTCCTTCGTCCGACCGGCACGAATATCATCGTTCCAGACTTTTGACGTTAAGAAGAGATCCTCACGTTTCACGCCGCTTTCTTTGATTCCTTTTGCGACACCGCGCTCGTTTTTATAGACAGCAGCTGTATCGATATGACGATAGCCGACACGTAGTGCTTCAGCAACAGCAGCGGGTGCTTCTGTTTCTTCGTCTACTTGCCAGACACCGAATCCGATTTGGGGAATCGTAATACCGTTTGAAAGTTTTGCGTATTGCATGTGTTACTCCTCCTCATAAAACGTAGTTTAGATTTGCTCGTTTAGTTTAGCACGAACGAACGAAACCGTCCGTTTCCATGCTCATGGAGGAATAGAATGGGTTAAAATAAAAGAGAATTCATCACATCTGACTGTATGTCAGAAAGAGGGGGAGAAAGGATGGCTCAAAAGAATAAAAAGCTATCAAAGGGAGCTTGGCTTAGTATTAGTGCCTTGTTGGTCACGCAAGCAGTTAGCCTATTTTTCAGTGCACGAAAATCAGGACGTAACCCGTGGGTATGGGGAGGCGCGGGACTCCTTCAGTTTCCACTTCCAGCAATCGCGTATTTGATTTTAGAACGACAAGCGAAGCAGAAAAAATAATGAAACAGGTCCGATCACCATGATCGGACCTGTCGTTGGTTAAGAAGAGATTTTTTCCTGTTGAGCAACTGATTTCTTCGGACGTGGGAAACCAAAGATGATGGCAATCGATCCACAGACGAAGAGCAGGAACGGATAGAACAGATACGGAATCAGTTCCGGTGAAGCCGTCTTCGTCAACTCTGCTGCGATCAAGAGTTGTGCCCCATACGGAATGATACCTTGAATCCCACAAGAGAAGATATCAAGAATACTCGCTGATTTCTTGCGATCGATTTCATACGTATCGGCGATTTCAGCCGCGAGTGGTCCAGCGACAAGAATCGAGATCGTATTGTTCGCCGTTGCGAGGTTCGTTGCACTGACGAGTGCCGCCATACTGAATTCGGCACCGCGACGCTGTGAAATCTTGCGCGTCAACGTCTCCTTCAAGTAGGCGATTCCACCGTTGAACGTAATCAAACTGACGAGACCACCCATGAGGAGCGTCAAGATTGAAATCTCTGCCATGCCCATCATTCCTTTTGACATCGAAAGGACGAACCCACTTAAACCGAAGCTACCGTCAATCATACCGATGATGCCAGTGAGCAATGTACCACCGACGAGAACGAGGATGACGTTAACACCAAATAGTGCAAGGACGATGACGGCGAGATATGGAATCAATTTGTAGAACTCGAATGCTTTAGCCGTTACCGCATCGCCAGAACCAGAAACGAATGCGAGTAAGATGACCGTCAAGATGGCAGCCGGGAGAACGATCATGAAGTTCGTCCGGAATTTATCACGCATGTTCGTTTTTTGCGTTCGAACGGCAGCGATCGTCGTATCTGAGATGAACGACAAGTTATCGCCGAACATCGAACCCCCAACGACTGACGCTGCTGCGATTGCGACGTTGATGCCTGTTGCTTCATGAATACCGAAGGCGATCGGTGCGAGTGCAGCAATCGTTCCAGTCGAAGTTCCCATTGCCATCGAGATGAAGGCAGCGATGACGAACAGACCGCTCATCAGGAGTGACGGAGGTAGGAACGTTAAGGCAGCATTGACGGTCGCATCAATGGCGCCGATTGCTTCTGCCGTTCCAGAGAACGTACCGGCTAATAAGAAGATGAAGACCATAATCATGATATCGGGATTTCCGGCACCGGTTGCGATTCGTTCAACCGTTTGATTAATCGATCCTTTCGTCGTGATTGCAGCAAAGATCAGCGCGATCAAAGCAGCGATAAGAATCGGGAATTTGTAAAAGTCGTCATAGAAGATGCCGGCTCCGATGAAGAGGACCAGAAATACGACGAGGGGAAGCAGTGCCCATTTGTTAGGCGTGATCATTTCATTCATTGTTGACACCTCGTTTCTCAAAGATACAAAAAAAGACCCCTTCGCAAGAAAGAAGGAGGTCTTTATGAAATAAAGACGCTCTTCTTATCTCTCAAGCTTTCGCTTGCTGGATTTGGCACAGTACGAATCAAATCGTCCGCTGCCGAAACATCATTGGGCCAGTCCCTCCGTTTCTCGCGATAAAAAGAAGTCATTCAATTGTTGTAAAACACGTTTCTTACCGTACCGCATTGAGTAACGCGTGTCAACTGTACTTTACTGAAGTGCCTGTTCTAACGTCTGGACGTTTTCTTCCATCAACTTAAAATACGAGCTGTTTTGCTGCGATTTCGTCACCGACTCGAGGTTATGGATCGTCACGGATTTAGCTCCGATTTCTTTTTGGATGACACGCGCAACCTTTGGTGAAACCGTTTCTTCGAACGCGACGTATTTCAAATCATGCATCCGCGCTTCTTTCACTAAAGCAGCCAGTTGCTTTTGTGAGGGTTCATCGGAAGGGGAAATTCCGGCGATTGGAAGCTGCGTGAAACCATATCGTTCGGCGAGGTAACCGTAAGCTGCATGTGTGACGAGAAGTTCTTTTTTTGATCCGTCAGCGACGGCTTGCTTGAACTCTTTATCGAGTGCGTCAGCCTGCTGATCGAACGCTTTCAGGTTTTTTTCGAATGTTGCTTTGTCTTTTGGTACTTCTTTTGATAAGGCGACTGTGATAGAACGTGCCATTGCTTTGGCGTTGACAGGATCAAGCCAGACGTGTGGATCGTATTTTCCATGATCGTGTCCTTCCTCTTCGTGCGCCTGCTCATCTTCTGTATGTCCCTCTTCTTCATGTGCGTGAAGCGTAGCATCCGATTCCAGCAAAGTGACATCCTTACTCGTCTCGATGAACCGGACGTCCGTGCCTTTTAGACTCTCTTGGATTTTTTTTGAATAGGGTTCAAGTGTCGTACCCGTCAAAAGGAAAAGGTCACCTTTGGCAATCTCAGTGAGTTGCTTTGACGTCGGTTCATAGGAGTGCGGATCTGCTCCAGGTGGGACGATCATCTTGACGTTGACTTGATTACCACCGATTTCACGGGCAATGGCAGCTGTTGCGAACGTCGATGTATAGATTTCCGTCTTTTTATCATCTGAAGTCGATGAATCGGTGTTTGATCCACAAGCTGCGAGGATACTTGCGCTCGCGAATGCGACCGTTAAAGCAGGAATGATTTTTTTCATTATATGTTACCTCCGTTATTAAAACGTAATTATTCCGATTTGGACTTTTTCACTATAGCGGAACGTTTGAGAAGCGTCAAGTACGAATACCGAGACGTTCGACTTCTTTTAAAACGGGGTAAAAGGATAATAAAGTGAAGGAATTGGTACGTCTTTTGGAGGTGATCAAGTGAAACGTGAAACTGCATGGCTAATGGGGGGAGCTGCACTACTAACGACGGCAGCTGCGGGAGCAAGTATCTGGAACAATTACGGTGCATTACTTCGATGGACTGAACCCGCCTTGCCAATCACAGAAAAACAACTCGCATCGCGGACACTCACTTACAAACAAGTGGGAGACCGTACCTTACAACTCGATCTCTATTATCCGCCGGGGGAAGGACCGTTTCCGGTCGCGATCTACGCGCACGGTGGCGCATTCGTTCGTGGAGAGCGCGAGGATCTGTTCTGTTTTAGCCCGATCGTTGATCGCCTGCTTGAACTTGGGGTTGCTGTTTGTAGTATCGATTATCGTCTGTTTGAAGAAGGCAGTTATTTTCCGGATAATCTCGAAGATGTACGGGATGCCTTATGCTTTTTGAACAAAGAAGCAGAAGATCTTCGCATTTTAAGAGGACGGATGATGGTATGGGGAGACTCAGCCGGAGCTGCACTCATGCTGACGACGGCACTTGCCCCATCTGCTTTCGTTGGTGAGCGAGATGAACGACACATGCCATTGATTAGTGGTGTCATTGCCTTATATCCACCGACGAATTTTTTATTGTTTACTTTCATTCAGACCTGGATCGCTCACATTAAGTTTTATAAAGGTGGACGGGAAGAATGGCGCAAGCTCATGACCCACGTTTCACCTGTGACGCATCTCTCGTCAGACGCCCCACCGATCATGCTCCTGCATGGCAAAAAAGATCCAATCGTTCCGTTTTCCCAAGCTCTTCACTTCGTTGAAAAAGGAGCCGATGTCGGAGCTGATGTCCGTTTGTTTTCTTTTCCGAACGGTACCCACTCACTTGCTAGTTTTGCACAGACCGAAAATCCATTGAAAATTGAACGACTTCTCGAACGAATTGAACGCTTCACTTGTCAGGTGTTGTTATTGCCACCGCGACAACTTCCCGATGAAAAACATGATACAATCAGTCATATTTCTTGAATGAAGGAGACAGAGACATGACTGAAATTTGTTTAGTGCGACATGGTCAGACGGATTGGAACTTAAATGAGCGAATCCAAGGAAGAGAAGATATCCCGTTGAATGCAACAGGAAAAAGACAAGCGGAACTCAGCGCCGCTTATCTAGCCAATGAAAAGTGGGATGTCTTGCTAGCAAGTCCGTTGTCCCGCGCTGTTGAAACAGCTGAAATCATCGGACGTGCGGTCGGATTGACGATCACAGCGACCGATGATCGACTCGTCGAGCGTGAATTTGGTGCCGCTTCCGGTGAACCGGTTGCGTCGATTTATGAAGCTGTTCAAGCGAACGATACGAAACGTGTTCCAGGTCTTGAAACGGAACAAGCGATTCAGGATCGCGTATTCGAAGCATTACAGGAAGTGACACGAACGTATGAGGGGAAACGAATCTTAATCGTCTGTCACTCGCATACGATCAAAGCAGCCTTATCGTCGATTGATGAGACATTCAGTTACCGGACACCTTTGAAAAATGCATGTGCGAATTATATCCAATATACGGACCACTATACGATTGATCGAATCAATGTAGCGGATCACATCACGGACGAAGTCGAAAAACCTTAAGAAATCGGTGTTTCTGGATGTTCTGCTAGATACTGTTTAAATGTTTCTTTAGCGATACTCGTGATATGTGCACCGCGTTTTGAACGACGATCCTTGTATTCTTGGACGAGTTCCTCACCAGCGAATCCATCCTCAACGACTTCACGTAAGATCGATTCGGATAAATCATTCTTCATCATGACCATCTTACCAGTGAAGACATAGGAGACGTGTTCGCTTAAGGCAGTCCGTTCAAGAGGCGTGACGATCATCGCGGCAGGGTCATTATCGGGTCGTGAGATCGTGATTTCAATCAAAGCACGTAAATGTTTTGTGAACAATTCATCGACGATCGGCTGATCGCTCGAAGGAACGACGATTTCTGCGACCCATTGTGCCGTTTGTTCGGTACTGACCGTTAGTCCATCTTGAATGGCGACGGGAATCGTCGTATCACGTCCTGACTCGTCCATTAAAATGCGCAATGTGCATAATTTAAAGGTTTTCATGAAAAAATGCCCTCCCTTGATCGCTTACGATTTTTCTACAGTATACCGTGAGGAATGTGGGACGGGAAACTTTTCCTGACGAAATTCGTGTGAACTATGTTTAAATAAGACTAGATATTACTAACAGGAGGATCGTTCATTATGCCGCAAGTACTCATTGGAATATTAGGAATCCTGGGTATTGTCTTACTTGCCCACCATATCATCATGTATTGGCATGCTGAACCGACAGACCGCCCGACGCTTGCATATCGCATTGCGCTCCTGATTGCCTGTTTGCTACTCATTAGTGGAAGTGATCATTTAATCAGTATTTTTTACGCGGATTCCTTAGCAGAATTCGGTCAACGCATAACGTATATCGTCTTCATCGGAGGTGCGCTTGGTTTCGCGTGGTACTTTCGTAAGAAGATGGAACAAGCGCCAACAGAAATGACACCTGTCGGAAACGAAGCAGGATTAACATGAGAAAAGCGCCGTTCATCCTGAGAGAGGAAGAACGGCGCTTGTTTGTGCGTCTTATTTTAAACCACTCGCGAGTCGTGTTTCCCGAATCATGTCGAGTTTGAGTTTCCAGAGACGGTCACTGAATGTGACGGCATAAATCTCTGGCAAACGGAGACGTTTGTACTCCTCCCAAAGACGACCAATCTGCGTTTCATGGAAGTGACGGATCTCTTCAATCGTTGGAACTGTATAAATTAGCTCTCCATCTTTGAAGATCGGTTCAAGCAAGCGTTCGACCTTGAACTGCTCTACACGGTTACGGAACGATGGGTCCCGGACGTCGATGAGATCGACGGCTTCAAGTGTCGATGGATCCTCATCCATCAACGTCACGTAATCCCCTTTAAACTTATCCGTCACCGGATCGATGATGCGATAGACTTCCTTGATGTGTGGTGTCGTCGTCTTGGCTTTTGACGAGGACACTTTGATGACAGGCGTGAGTTCGCCGTCTACTTCACGTGCGACCAGTTTATAGACCATTCCGAGAGCGGGTTGCTCGTAAGCTGTAATACCACGTGTTCCGACGAGGAACGTATTCGCTTGGGCGCCTTGGATGCGCAAATCTTGGATGACGTACTCATCGAGATCCCCTGACAAGACGATGTCGACTTCTGGGAAGCCGGCTTCGTCAAGCATGTTACGAGCACGTTTTGACAAATAAGATAAGTCACCAGAATCGATCCGGATTCCGCGCAGTTTATGTCCTTTGGCTTGGAGTTCCTTTGCGACCGTAATGGCATTCGGCAGACCACTCTTGAGTGTGTCATACGTATCGACAAGTAACGTCGTTTGATCCGGATAGTGAGAAGCAAATGTCCGGAATGCTGTTAGTTCATCATCATGGAATTGAATGTCGGCATGTTCCATCGTTCCGCCACATGGGATTCCGAAATCGCGTCCTGCTGAAGCAAGACTTGTGACGTCAAAACCAGCGAGGTACGAAGCACGCGTTCCGAAGTAAGCAGCATCGATGCCTTGCGCACGTCGGGCACCGGCTTCAAGAAACTTCGCACGGGGTGCCGATTGACGAATGCGTGCGTACTTCGTCGCGATGAGTGATTCATGGTTCGCGATGTTCAAAATTGCGGTCTGTAAGAGTTTCGCTTCAAAAATTCGTGCCTCGATCCGAATCAATGGTTCGTTCGGGAAGACGATCTCACCTTCTTTGACACTGGAAATCGAACCGTTGAACTTGAATTGACGCAGTTCATCCTTGAATTCATCTGGGAAGCCGATCATCTCTTGCAAGTACGTGATGTCTTCTTCCGTGAAACGGAGTGTTTGAATGTACTCGATGATGTTCTCAAGACCCGCAAAGACGACATACCCTCCTGCAAACGGATTCGAACGGTAGTAGACATCGAAGACGGCACGTTCATTGTGACGTCCTTCTTTCCAGTAGATATACATCCACCGTGGTAAGTATAGATCGGTATGGAGTGCAAGATTACGTTGTAACATAACGGACAAATCCCTTCTTATTCGCCGACGACTTCTGCGCCGATCGATTGTTTAAAGTGTGTAAGCGCCCAGTCGTGACCCGTCGCGTTAAAGCTTGCGACCGCATCGGCATGGACGACGATATGATATCCGAGATTGTAGGCATCAACAGCTGTATGAAGGACACAGATGTCCGTACAGACGCCAACGAGGTGGACTTCGCGGATACCACGTTCACGCAAGCGTAAATCAAGGTCCGTCCCGGCGAACGCACTGTAACGCGTCTTATCAATGATGTGATCAGCGACACGTGCCATGGCTGCGACTTTCCCAAACAAATCACGTCCATGTGTTCCGCGAATATTATGCGGCGGGAAAAGGACAGTTTCCGGATGGAACGTATCACCTTCCTCATGAATATCGTTGGCAATGACGACGTAGTCCTCTGTTGAAAATTCCTCCATCAATGTAGCGATCCGGTCTTCAATCGCCTGTCCTGGTTTTCCACAAGTCAGCTTCCCTTCGTCAGCAACGAAGTCGATCGTGTAATCAATGACAATCAGAGCGCGCATGTGCGTGAGCCCCTTTCGGTTTTGAATTAGTGTTCTCTTTCACATTGTACTCTATCTCACATAGAAGGCGAAAGGAAGAAATCGGATACAAACAGGTATAGAGAAGTAATAGAATGGGGTATAAAGTATAGGACGAAAATGATAGTAGAGGAGGAGAAAGGGATGGCTAGGTTGAATGAGTATGAAGTGGAAGAGCGTCTTGAACGATTGCAGGATTGGAGTATCGTCGATGATGAAATCGTCCGAACGTATACACTTCCATCGTTTCCTGCTGCACTGGATTTCGTACAGGAAGTCGGGAGTATCGCCGAAAACTTGAATCATCATCCACGGATCGTAATTGACTATAAAAACGTCACACTTGCGGCGACGACTCATGATGAAAATGGATTGACGGAAAAAGACTTTCAACTTGCGGAGGCCTGTGATGCCATCTAAACTTTCGATCACATTCGGTAGCGGTTCGTTTGTTGAACAAATTCGTTCTCGGGATGCTCATATTCGTGTTGCTAGCGGGAGCGGTGACGCTATCCTCTGGATAGAGACGGACTCGAAATCACCTTTTCAAAGTGGCAATACCTACACGTTGCTCGAATCACGTGGAAATTTTTCGGATGAAGGCAGTCTCTTCTACTGGTCGATTCCGGCAGATCAAAATAGCGGAGATTTATTCGTACATCAAGTGATGTCGAATCCAAAAGTCATTGGAGCAGAATATGGTGGCTTCCAGGCTTTTCGGATTGGACGTGTCGAGAAGGGGACAGATCTCGTCTTATTGATTCAGTTCCATGAGACAAGCGACGGGGCTCGTTATGCAAAATCAGTTGAACGTCTCACGGTAGACCAGTATGCTGAAGAGGCAGGGAAGTCGTTCGCGCCTTCTCCCGTCATGAAACGGTATCAAATCGTACCACCAACAAATGAGTGAGATGCAGGGGGACTAACAGATGAAGAAGAACTATTTTGTCGTAGCAACACTTGGTGGCGCACTTGTCGGCGCTACTTTATCACTACTGCATAAAGATACGCGTCAAGCGCAGTTCACGGCAGTGAAACGAACATTCAGTGGCGCAGGAACACAATTGTCTGCTGTCAAACAAGATCCGAAAGGACGCTTTGAGGAATTAAAAGCACTTTATACGGATAATCAGGAGACGATCCATAACTTGATTGATGATGTGAAGGACTTGGCAGAAGTTCTACGCAAATAATCAAAAAAAGGACTTACGCATGT